>CAZSOV010000206.1:395-14478 GCA_964608505.1 uncultured Verrucomicrobiota bacterium | reverse complement strand
CTTCATCAATTCCCGGGGCCCACCCCCACCCCCGACCCCGCCCTCAATCCAGCCAGCGTCGGAGCCACGGGCCAAAGATCAGGGCGGGAAGGTAATCCGCCAACCGCACCTTCCGGACGTCCAGGATCACGAGCGAGGTCGCGGCCACCAGCCAACCGCCCACCGCGCAGAAGCCGTCGATGAACGCGGGCTGCGCCATCCACGGCAACCCCAGCCGCGCCAGGAGCGTCAGGGTACCCTGCAAGGCCAGGACCGGCAGCGCGGCCAGCAGCGTGCCGGGACCCAGGACCCGGGCCAGTGCCAGCGCGGCCATGCCGTCCATCAGTCCCTTGATCATCAAAGTCTGCTGCTGGTTCTGCAGACCTTCCTGGAAGGCGCCGATCACCCCCAGCGGTCCCACGCAAAACAGAATCGAACTGATGATGAATCCCTCGCCGAAATCGCGTCGGTCCGACCCTTTGGCCCGGGCATAACGTTCCCGGGCATAGGCGCCCAGCTTGTTGCTTTGTTTCTGCAAGCCGAGCAGGCGCCCCACGAAATGCCCGGCCACCAGCGCCCCCACGGCGATTCCCAATTGCAGCCCGACCCGTCCCCACGTTCCACCCACGCTCATCCAGACCATCCGGAAGCCGGTATACAGGGCGAGGATGCCCACGACCGTCTTGAGGAAGTACTGCTGCCGCACCGTCAAATCGCGCCGGGCCGAAAGCCCGATCAGGCCGCCCACGACGATGGCCCCGGCGTTGATGATCGATCCCAGCACCATGCGCGTCGCTCCACCCCGCCCCGCCGGTCGCCCTCCGCTCCATTCCCGGTCTGCCACCGCAAGCCCCGATCCGAATCTCCGTCGGCGTTGCCGGAGCGCGGGGCCATGCCGCTCAGCGCTCAGTGTTTCGCCTCGCCAATCATCTTCTTGAAGTCCGCCGTGGCCGAGTCCACCAGCGCCTTGGGACCGGTCAACCGGACGAACACGCTGCCGGCGGCGTCCTCGATGATGGCGCCCAGGAGGGCATAGCCCGGCTTGGGAGTCTGGGGTCCGCCCGGCATGCCGCTCTTGTAGGTACCTTCGGCGAAGACAAAGGTGACCTTGTTGTTCCCCGCCTTCGCCTCCTCCCGACGCCCCTTGATCTGTTCCTTGGTGCCTTCGAACTGCCCGTACCAGCGGGTCACGTTGGCCTCCGTGCCCCCCCCGTTGTTGGGGCCGAAATGGAAGAAGACCACCTCCCCGGCCTCCCCGCCCGCGTTCGGCACCTTCAGCTGGGCCTTCCGCATTTCGGAGCGGGTCGGAACCCATTCCCACTTCGCGGGTCGCGAGAAACTCAGTTCGCTGACCTTGAATCCCGCCGGTGCCTCCGCCGCCCGGGCCATCCAAGCCAGATTGGCGAACATCGAAACGGCGAACAACGTGGCAAAAAGGCGGTTCATGGCCGCAAGGGTGTGGGGGCCCCGCGAAATGTCAAACCGGCTTCCGCGCCTTGAAGCCACCCCGCTCCCCCCCGTAGCTTTGCCCCGCAGCTATCCCGGCTCCCCCATGTCCGACCACGATCATCCCCGCCCCTTCCTGACCGGCGTGATCGAGGGGTTCTACGGCCAGCCGTGGTCCCGCTCCGAACGCCTCGACCTGTTCCGACGCATGGCGGAATGGGGACTCGACACCTACCTCTACGGTCCCAAGGACGACCTCCACCACCGGACCGCCTGGCGCGTGGTCTACCCGCCCGACGCCGCCGGGGCGCTCCGGGAGGTCATTCTCGCCTGTCAGGACCGTGGTCTCCGTTTCGTATACGCCCTCGGACCCGGACTCGACTTCCGGTACGGCGACGCTTCCGACCTGGATCAACTCCGGAACCGGTTCCAGCAACTCATGGACCTGGGCTGCGGCGATTTCGCCCTCCTCTTCGACGACATCCCCGACCGCATCGCTCCGGAGGCCCTGCAACGCTGGGGCTCCCTCGCCGGCGCCCAGTGCGCGGTGGCCAACGACCTGTACGACTGGACCCGCCGCCGCCGGCCCGACACCCGATTCCTCTTCTGTCCCACGCCCTACTGTGGGCGCATGGCGTCGGCCAAGCTCGGCGGCGAAGGATATCTGGCCGACGTCGGCCAGGCCCTGCACCCCGGGATCGACGTCTTCTGGACGGGACCCGAGATCATCTCCCGGGAGATCACCGTCGCCCACCTGCGCGAGGTCCGGGGGTTGCTGCGGCGAAAGCCGGTGATCTGGGACAATCTGCACGCCAATGACTATGACGGACGCCGCTTCTACTGCGGCCCGTACTCGGGTCGCCCCAGGGAGATCCTGGACGAGGTGGGCGGAATTCTGACCAATCCCAACAACGAGTACCCGCTGGACTTCGTCGCGCTCCGGACCCTGGCCCGCTTCGTCGCGGAACAGGGGCCATGGCACCCGCGCGAGGCCTACCTGGACGCCCTGCGCGAGTGGTGGCCCGAGTTCGCCACCACCGGACAACCCATCCCGTTCGAGGACCTGGTGCTGCTCGGCGACTGCTACTACCTCCCCTATGAGGAAGGGCCCGAGGCGGAGAACCTGTTCCGCGGCATCCGCGATTTGCTGGCCCGCTCCCCGGCCACCTGGGGGGCCGAGGCCGACGCCTTCCGGCATCTCGCCATCCGCCTCCGCGATCTGTGCGTCCGTCTTTCCGAACTCCGCGCCCGCCCGCTCTTTTACGCCCTCAGCCGGCGCATCTGGGAATTGCGCGAGGAACTCGATCTCCTCGAGAAATACATCCTCCTTGCCTCCCGTGGCGGCCCGCCCCCCGGCACCTGCACCTCCGATTTCCATCTCCCCGGCACCTTCCGCGGTGGTCTGGTCCCGCGACTCCAGCGACTGCTCGCGTCCGGACCCGACGGCACCTTCCACCCGACCTCTCCATGAACCGCCCCCTGCCACCGCTCCGCCCGGTGAGGGCACCGGGCCTACACACTGTAGGCCGCGTGACCCCACGCGGCGACGTGCCGTCCGCGGTTCAAGGTCCCAACGCGCGGTTCGCGGACCGTCGTCGCTACCCATGAATGCCTGCCACCTCCGCGATGCCCGCCCCGGCGACGAGGCGGGCGCGTATCACGTCTGCCTCAAGACCGGCGATTTCGGCCGGGATGGCGAGCCGTTCTACCGCGAGGACCCCGACGCCCTGGGGCGCATCTTCGTCGGCCCCTATCTCGCGTTCGAACCGGAACTGAGCCTCATCCTCGAGGATGCGGAAGGCATCTGCGGATATGCCCTCGGGGCCCGGGATTCCAAGGCGTTCTACGACCGCTACGAGACCGAGTGGCGTCCCGGGCTGTGCGCCCGATTCCCCCGACCCCAGGGCGATCCCTCCACCTGGTCCCGCGTCCAACACGTGCACTCCTGGTACCATCAACCCGACTATTACTGTCCCGAACCCTACGATCTTTACCCGGCCCACCTGCACATCGACCTGCTGGAACGTGCCCAGGGACGCGGCCAGGGCCGGCGCATGCTCGAGGAGGTCATGGCGCGGCTGCGGGCGCTCGGTCGGCCGGGTGCCCATCTCGGAGTGAGCCTCGCCAACGGCCCCGCCCAGGGTTTCTACCGTCGACTCGGATTCCATGACCTGATCCAGATTGGTTCCGGGACCGACGGCTGTCTGTACATGGGCAAACGCCTGTAGCCGGGGCAGCGCGATCGACCATCGACAACCTCCGGTGCGAAACCGCGTTGCGGGGCCGGCGACTGCCGAGTTACCGGTTTCCCCTCCCTCTCCTTTCGCCGGCGTCGATCCCCCGCGACTCAGCGGTCACGGGCCCCAATCGGCCTTGTCCATGGCCCTGCCGGGGCGGGGGGCGCAGTGCGGACGCCCGTGTCATCGACATCCGGGACGGGGCCGTCCAAGCTGCCAGCCCGACGGCCCCCGGGCGCCGCCGCCACCATGAACCATCGCCAAGATCCAATCAGCTTCGAAGCGGCCTGGCAGGAGCTCGGGCAGTCCTACCCGGCGGGTTCGTGGTTCCGCGACACCCATCTGGCGGAGAACAAGGGCCGGATTCGCCGGATCGTCACGGATCTCGTCCAGTTGTTGCCGGCGGAACCGGGGGCGCGGGTCATCGACATCGGTTGTTTCAACGGGTTCCTGTGCCATCTGCTGAGCCTGCACGGCTATCCCACGGCGGGCATCGACGCGCTGCCCGACAAGGACGTTCCGGAACGGGCCGCGCTGATGGCGCGCCTCGGTGCCCCGTTTCATTTCGCGAACTTCAACGAGCCGGAGCCGTTCCCCGATTGTCCGACCGGCACGTTCGCGGCGGCCATCCTGGGCGAGGTCTTCGAGCACATCCTCTATCATCCCCTGGGATTGCTGACGAAGATCCGGGAGCTCCTGAAACCGGGAGGTTACCTCATCCTCACCACCCCCAACCCGTACACGCTGGCGAATGCCCTCCGGCTCCTGCGGGGGCAGGGCTTCATCTGGGGCGACACCGACTTCGCCACAATGCCCAAGCTGGACCCCCGGGGGCGCCTGATCAGTTACGAGTGCATTCACTACCGGGAGTATCACCAGGATCTTCTCGTTTCCCTGATGACCCAGGCCGGATTCGACGTCGTCAAGCGCGCCTACCTCGCGGCCACCACCCATCCCAAGCAGCCGTGGACCGCCCGGCTGCTGAAGGCTTCCCCCCTATGGAATTGGCTCGAAGGCACCCGGCTGTTCGGTTCCGGCAACTACGTCATCGGACGCCGGCGCGACTGACCGCGCCGGTCGCGCAGTGCCGCCACCTGCCGCCCGCTCCCCCCGGGCGGATCGCCCCCTGCCGACGCGCCGGTCTCGGCGCCCTGTTGCCGTTGCTCCTCCTGCTGACGCACGGTCCCGGCCTCGCGGACGATTGGCCCGAATTCCGCGGCCCGCGGAGAACCGGACACGCCCCCGCGGCCCATCCCCCGCTCCGGTTCGGTCCCCGGACCAACGTCGCCTGGTCCGTGGCCATCCCGGGCGGCCATTCGTCTCCGATCCTGGCCGGGGATCGCCTCTTTCTCACCGGCTACGAGACCAACCAACTCCTGGTGCTGGCCTTCGACGCCGCTTCGGGGCGCGAATGCTGGCGCCACGCCCTGACCCCGGGACGCATCGAGGCCGGCTCCCGGCTCAGCCATCCCGCCACCGCGACCCCCACCACCGACGGCGAGCGCCTGGTCGCCTACTTCGCGCCCTTCGGTCTCGTCGCCCTCGACCTCGACGGCCGCGAGATCTGGCGTCATGCCCTGCCCACCCCCGTCACCCAGCACGGCGCCAGCAGTTCGCCCGTGATGGCCGGGGATCTGGTCCTCCAACTCGTCGATCAGGACGTCGATTCCTACCTTCTGGCCCTCGACCGCCGCACCGGAAGGCCGCGCTGGCGGGCGGACCGCGCCGCCTTCCGACGCGGCTTCTCCACCCCCCTGCCCTGGCCTCCCGAACGCCCCGAGGTCGCCGTCGTCGCCGGCACGCTCCGCCTGGTCGCCTACGACCTCGCCGACGGCTCCGAGCGCTGGAGCGTCCGCGGCCTGCCCAACGAGCTCGTCGCCTCCCCGATTCCCGCCGACGGCTCCATCGTGGTGGCCGGCTGGACGTACGGTTCCGGCGTCGCCCGCATGCCCTCGTGGGAATCGCTGGTCACCCCCGGCGACGCCAACCAGGACGGGCGCCTTAGCCGCGACGAGGCTCCCAACGGTCCCGCGAAACAGCACTTCGCCTACATCGACGCCGACCGCGACGGCACGCTTTCCCGCGCCGAATACGACACCATCGCCCGGATCTTCAACGAATCGAAGAACGTCGCCTTCGCCGTCCGGCCCGGCGGGCGCGGCGACGTCACCGACACCCACGTGCTTTGGCGGCAAACCCGGGGCCTCCCCTACGTGCCCTCGCCCCTCCTGCTCGGCCACCGCCTGTTCCTCGTGCGCAACGGTGGACTGGTTTCCTGTCTCGACGCCCGCACCGGCGAATTCCGGTTTCAGGAGGAGCGCCTCGGCGCGCTGGGCGACTATTATGCGTCCCCCGTGGGTGCCGGGGACCTCGTGCTCGCCGTGTCCCAGGCCGGCGTCGCCGTCGTCTTCAAGGCCGCCGACACCCTCGAGGTCCTCGCCCGCAATGCCCTGGAGGAACAGGTCCTGGCCACGCCCGCCGTCGGAAAGGAATCCTGGTACATCCGTACCGCGAGCCGTCTCCACGCCTTCCGCACCAACCCGCGGCCCGGTGTCCCGTAACCGAAACATGGGGAGAAACCGGCGACGCGGCCCGCCGTCGCGCCGACGCCAGGGCGGGGAGCCGGTCGCGCGCCCCAATCGACCTTGTCAATCGCCCGGCTCCCTCGTCGCGGGAGCACCGTCGCCTCCGTCCGCCCACCGCTTCCGCAGTTCGGCCCATCCGGCGCTCCCGATCCGACGCAACGTCTCGATATTCGCCCGGTAAATCGAATCCGGGTCCGGAAAGGACTCCACCGCCCGCTCGATGCTCTCCTCCCGCAGGAGGTGCAGCGTCGGATACGGTGACCGGTTCGTCGCATTCGTCACGTCGTCCGGCTCCGTCCCCGCGAACTGGTATTCGGGATGGAAACTCGCGACCTGGATCACCCCCGCGAGTCCCATCTCCTCCACCAGGGCCTCCGCCCCGCCGAGGAACTCGTTGAACTCGAGGAAATCCGCCAGCACCCGCGGGTGGATCAGCAGCGTCGTCTCCACGCGGTCCGGCGCGCTCGCCGCCAGCAACGCCAGCTCCTCCCGCAACGCCGCCAGCAGGCTCTCCGGCTCCGCCGCGTCCGTCGCCACGTACCGGATCAGATCGCGCGCCTCCACCGCCTTCGCGAAGGGGCACAGATTCAAGCCGATCACCGCGTGATTCACCCACGCCCGCGTCTCCCGTACCGCCCGGTCCAACCCGGGGTTCATCGCTTCCTGGTTCATGGTCAGTCCGTCCCTCACTAACGGCCCTGGCCCCGCCCTGGCGAGCCCGTTCGCTCCCGTTCGCTCCCGGCCTCCCGGCCACGCCGGAATTGACGTGCCCCGGGCCGCCTCGCAGCGTCGTCGCCGATGCGCGTCGTCCGCTGCCTCGCCGCCACTCTGGCTCTGGCCCTCCTCCTGGGCCTGCATTGGACGTTGCTTCAGACTTTCGCCTGGACGCGCATGTTCGTGGAATTCTCCCGCGTCGAGTCCTTCGCCTCCGCCCTGTCCATGACCTTCGACGGCCAGCACCGCTGCTCCCTCTGCCGGGCCGTCCAGAACGGGCGCGACGCCGACCGCTCGCGTCCGCCGGCCCGCGCCACGGAGCGGTTCCCGTTCGAATGCGATCTTCCCTCCGGTGGTCCGTCGCTCGACCACCCTCGTCCCCACGGTCCGGCCCCCCGGCCCTCCGAACACGCCGCCTCGCGCCGCGATCCTCCCCCGCGTCCGCGCCCTCGCTCCCTGCCCGCCGCCTGATCCCGTTTCCACCGCCGGACACCTCCCGTGTCCCGGCGCTTCGGATCCCACCCCTCGACCCGGCTCGGAGTTCGGAGTTCCTCCCGACGCGATCCGGTCGATTCCCGGACGGGCGGTCCATGGCACCCTGCCCCGGCTGACCGCGACGCGGCCCGAGCCTGGCTCTCGAAACCGCGCGCCGGTTTCGGCCCCGGTGTTTCCGGAGCCGAATCGCGTTCCACTCGTCAGAACCGAACCATTCTCAATTCAACCCAATCCAGAGCCGTTTCATGAATCCACGAACCTCGATCCTTGTCCCGATCCTCGCCCTCGCGGGCGTCTCGTCCGACCTCCGCGCCGCCGTGCTCACCGTCGTCCCGATGCAGGGCGGCATGGTCATGCCCATGATCGCGTACCATGCGGACGAAGGGCATCTCCGCGTCATGCTGGACCCCGCCATCCCCGCGCTCACGCCGCTGCTCGCGAGCCACCCGTCCGACGGCTTCGCTCCGTCGGATCCCTGGTACGACGCGCTGGACCCCACCCGGCAAGGGCTCGCGTTCAGCCGACGCTACGGCTTCGTGATGGACACCATGACCGATCCGCTGCCCGCCGGTCAGTCCATCTGGCTGCGCAAACTCTCCGGGCCGCCCGAACTCGGCGCGTACCGGTACGCCAACTCGAGCCCGAAGGCCTTCGAACCGATCTTCGGCACCTCGGGCACCCCGACCGCCATGGCCTGGAACGGCATGATGTTCCATCCCACGTTCACCGCCCCCCCCGGCACCCACGAGTACACCGCCGTCTTCGACGCCTATCTCTCCGATTCCACGGCCGGCACCGAGATTCCCCATTCCTCCACCGGTCCCTTCGAACTCCGTTGGACCTCCCTTCCCGACGGACGCCCCGGCCTCGCCATCGCCCGCAAGATCGCCGTCTCCTGGACCGTTCCGTCCGGCACCTACCTCCTCGAGACCGCCGACTCCCCGACCTCCCCCCACTGGACCGTCGTGCCGACCCCCCCGGTCAACATCGACGGCAAACCCACCGTCCTCCTGGATCCGTCCGACGTCGCGCGGGTCTACCGCCTCCGCCAGACCCAGTGAGTGCGCTTCCGCGCGCGGTCGGTCCATCGCGGATCGACCGGGCGCTCCTTCGCTCCACACCACGCACGGTCCGCATGCGCCCCAGCCCCTTTCGTCCCGCCCCCCCGATGCTCGCGTCCGGCCACGCCCCTTCGCCCCGGGCCCCGGCGACGATGATCGCCTGCCGGCGCTCCGCGTTCACCCTCGTCGAACTCCTCGTCGTCCTCGCCATCATCGCCCTTCTCGCCTCACTCCTGCTCCCTGCCCTTGGCCACGCCAAGGCCGGCGCCCGCTCCATTCAGTGCCTCGGGCAACTGCGTCAGATCGGGCTCGCGGTCCGCCTCTATTCCGACGATCACGACGACGAGTTTCCCCGCAGCCAGCACTCCGCCTTCGCCCACCGCCAGATGCCCTGGGGCCGCGCGGTCGCCCCCCAACTCGGTTCCTCCACCGTGGCCTGGACCAACCTCCTCCGCGGCGTCTACCGCTGCCCCTCCGACCGTCGTCCCACTCCGTGGAGCTACGGCCTCAATGTCTACTTCGAACTCGGTCCGGAGGACGATTACCTCGGCAAACCCGAAACCTGGCGCAAAACCTCCCTCGTCCCCCACCCCGCCACCACGATAGCCCTGTCGGAGAACGCCTCCTCCGCCGATCACATCATGGCCCACTTCTGGACCTCCCGCGCGGATGCCGTCGATGTCCCGGACGCCCGGCACCTGAAACGATCCCACTACTCCTTCCTCGACGGTCACACGGGCCCCCGCCGTCTCGAGGAGACGTTCGACCCCGACCGCTCCCGCGACCTCTGGAACCCGGGCACCGCCCCCTGATTCGGGAAGAGATTCCTCTCTCCCTCGCCCATCCGATGGGAGAGGGCCGGGGTGAGGGTCGTTCCTTCCCTCGCCCATCCGATGGGAGAGGGCCGGGGTGAGGGTTTCCACTCCCTCGCACCCGTCCCGGCGAGATTAGACCTTGTCTCGCCCTCCCCGCCGCCAATCATCCCACCGCACCGCGGCCTCGCGGCCTCACCCGCCCGCCGCACCCACCCCCTCATCCATGCTCGCCCGACGCGTCATTCCCTGCCTCGACGTCCACGCCGGTCAGGTCACCCGTGGCCAACAATTCGGACGCGCCGAGACCGGCGGCCTGCGCAACGTTGGCGACCCGGTCGCCCTCGCCCTCCGTTACAACGAGCAGGGCGCCGATGAACTCGTCTTCTACGACATCACCGCCAGCGCCCACGGTCGGGACACCATGGTCTCCGTCATCGAACGCGTCGCCGACCAATGCTTCATGCCCCTCACCGTCGGGGGCGGCATCCGCTCCGTCGACGACATGTGGACCATGCTGCGCGCCGGAGCCGACAAGGTGAGCATCAACTCGTCCGCCATCCTCCAACCCGATCTCATCCGGGCCGGCGCGGAAAAATTCGGCAGTCAGTGCATCGTCGTCTCCATCGACGCCAAACGCACCGCGCCGGATCGCTGGGAGGTCTTCCTCAAGGGCGGACGCCAGGCCGCCAACCTCGAGGCCGTCGCCTGGGCCGTCCGCGCCTGCGAACTCGGCGCCGGCGAAATCGTCCTCAACAGCATCGACGGCGACGGCATGAAGAGCGGCTACGATCTCGAAATCACCCGGCGCGTCGGCGCGGCCGTCCCCGTCCCCGTCGTCGCCAGCGGCGGCGCCGGGAATGTCGAACACATGGCCGACGTCCTCCTCCTCGCCAACGCCGATGCCGCGCTCGCCGCCGGAATCTTCCACAGCGGCGAGTTCACCGTCCGCCAGGCCAAGGAGTGTTTCGCCGCCCGCGGCATCCCCGTCAGGCTATAACTCCCGCCCGTCCCGTTCGCCAAACCGTCCGCGCGACGCCTCGCAGCCACCGCCCCACCGATGCCCGACACGCCAGTCACCGCCGACCCGAAATGACGGGCAGGGGCTCCGTCCCCGAACTCCGCGCCGTCGCGGATCCGCCGGAGAGACCGCCCCACCGGACGGCGGACAGACCTGTTCCTAGGAAAGGTCACTATAAATTCGGATTTGCGCCGGCCTCGAAAGCGTGTCTAATTCCCGCCCGGCAAGAAAAGCAGATACAATGATACCCGACACACAAACACTTCAACGAGCCAACGAGATCATCGCACAGATCGAAAGCTTGCAGTCTGAATTGGTGGCCCTCTTCGGAGGCACCGGTGCCGCCGCGGCCCCCCGCCGCGGGCGTCCGTCCGCCGCGGCCAAGGCCGCGCCCGCCGCGACGAAGGCCCCGTCCGCGAAGAAGGGCGAGCGCAACATGAGCGAGGAAGGCCGCGCCCGCATCGCCGCCGCCGCGAAGGCCCGCTGGGCCAAGTATCGCGCCGCCAAGAAAAAGGAGAAAGCCCCCAAGGCCTAGTCACCCTCCCCTCTCTGGCGCTCCAAACCCGGCGCCCATCGACATATTCCCTCGGGCTCAGCACAGCCGCCGCGACCACGGCGGCTGGCTTCGTTGGTGGATCCAACCGCTCTCCCCCGTCTCTTCTCCGACTGCCCCACGGTGCCCCGGGCGCGCTCCCCACGTTCGGAATCCCCCGCGCCGAGTCACTCCAGGACCGTCCGCGCCGTGACACGGGTGCCGCGAACGACGGGACGGCCATGGCCGAGGGCGGAGTGGCTGACGACGCGGTCTCCCATGTCCTGGAACCTCCGGACCCGGGACAAGGGTGTCCTGCTGGAAGCGTAGGGGACCGTCGTCGCGGTCTTGGTCGCGGTGGTGGTCGTGGTCAACGCATGTCCGAGGGCCCGGCCCGTGGGTCCCCCCGGTGAAGTGGGGTGTACACCCCATGGCTCCCAGGCACCGGGTCGTGCTTGCTTCTGGCCAAGGCAGGACGGCAATACCCCCGCACACCCTGAATCGAGCTCCTCGACCGGGCCACCCCGGGGGCATTGGCGGGAATGCCGAGGCACCCAGAACCCAGTCTTCATGCTCCGCAAGGCACTCCTTCTCCTTCCGATGATGCGGACCGGTCCCGCCCTCCTGACCGCCCTGCTCGCGATTCTGTCGCTGTCCGGTTCGCCGCGCGCTCGCGGCCAGGACCCGGAACGGGAAACGCCCGCGCCCGTCGCCAGCCCACGTCCGGAAGATACCGTCGTCCTCCCCAAGTCGGTTCCCGACCCCCTGGAACCCTTCAACCGCCTCATGTGGAGCGTGAATGAAGGGGTCCTGATCGGCGTTATCAAGCCGACGGCCAAAGCCTATCGATTCGTGGTCGTCAAGCCCCTCCGAGTCGCCATCGCCAACGCGGGCCGGAACCTCACTTATCCCGGTCGGCTGATCAACAACCTGCTCCAGGGAAACTGGCACGGCGCCCGGGACGAATCCTATCGGTTCGTCTGCAACACCACCACCGGGGTCGGGGGGCTCCTCGACCTGGCGACCCGGTGGAAAATTCCGAAATCCGACGCGGACTTCGGATTGACGTTCGGCCATTGGGGTTGGAAACCGGCCTGCTACATCATGCTGCCGCTCATTGGCCCGAGCAACGAACGGGACACCGTCGGGCTGGCCGCCGACACCGCCGCCAATCCGCTGTTCTACCTCTCCCCCTACGAATTCGACGCGGGCTCCCCGGAAACCTATCTCAGCCCCTACGGCTACTTTTCCGCCGCCGTCACTTACAACCACGCCGCCGACACGGTCGAGGAGTACGTGCGCTTCATCCGCGGGGAGATGGACCCGTACTCCGTGATTCAATATGCCTGGACGTTCGCGCGGGAGAAGCGCGTGGTGGAGTTCCTGCCCGCGGAAGCACAGGACGAGGCCTCGCGGGAGACCCTCGAAGCCGTCTTCGTTGCACCCCAGGACCCGGAATTCGCCGGACGCGCCCGGACCCGTTCGGCCCGAATTCCGTCCACGGGCCGAAAACTGCGATTCACGTACTGGTTGCACCCCGGGCAGGCGCCCGTGGTCTACATCCTGCCCGGCCTGGGCTCTCATCGCCTGGCCCGTCCGTGCCTTGCGCTCGCCGAACTGGTTTACCGCCAGGGGTTCACGGCCGTCTGCGTGAGCAGCGCGTTCCACGCCGAGTTCATGGAAAACGCGTCCACCGCCGCCCTGCCCGCCTATCTCCCGGTGGATGGCCGCGACGTCCACGTCGCCCTCACCGAGATCGATCGTCATCTCCGGGCGTCGTACCCGGATCGCCTGGGTGGGACGGCCCTCCTCGGCTATTCCATGGGCGCCTTTCATGCCCTGTTCGTGGCGGCCACCGAGCCGACCCGCGCCCCCCCTCTGATGAAGTTCGATCGCTACGTGGCGATCAACAGCCCGGTCCGATTGCTCCATGGCGCCTCCATGCTGGACGCGTTCTACGACGCGCCCCTTGCCTGGCCGGAGAACGAACGCACCGCGCGGATCGAAAACACCTTCAGGAAGGTGGCCGAGTTGAGCCGCACCGGCCTCGCGCCGGAGGCCTCCTTCCCCCTCGGTGGCATCGAGTCCAGGTTCCTCATCGGACTCGTGTTCCGCCTGACGCTCCGCGATATCCTCTTCTCCAGTCAGCGCCGGACCAACTTCGGGATCCTGCAAAACCCGCTCCATCACCTGCGCCGGGACCCCGTGTATCAGGAGATACTCCAATACTCCTACCAGGACTATTTTGCCCGCTTCGCCGCCCCCTACTACGCGACCCGGGGCCTGGTCGGCCCCACCACCGACGCGTTGGCGAAGGCCGGTGATTTGCGGTCCTACGAGCCCGGACTGCGCGCCAACACCGGAATCCGCGTCATCGCCAACGAGAACGATTTCCTTCTCCCGACCAACGACCTCGCGTGGTTGCAGGAGGTCCTCGGCCCGGACCGGGTCACCCTCTTCAAGCAGGGTGGGCACCTGGGAAACCTCGCCAACCCCGCGGTGCGGCAGGCGATCCTCGAGGCGTTGAAGGGCCTCTCGCCCTCGACGAACCGCGCCACGCCGCCTCGGTAGAGACGGGGAGCGGCGGCACGACGGAAATCGTGACCTCCGCCACCGGCGCCCGGTCGAGCGGTCAAGCGCATCACGACCCTTGGCCAGGGGGAAAACCGCGCCGCGCCCCGGAACTCACCGGGACTTGGCAACGCAGGGGTGCGCCGTATCCGTCACGGCCACGCCGTTCGACGGGGCCGCGCCCTTTCGGGCGCGGAGACATCCCATGAAACCATCCAGCCCAAATCCCCACATGTCGCTTCAACGGGGCCGCGCCCTTTCGGGCGCGGAGACGAGCTCGAGCAACTCCGCAACAGCGGGCGCTCCACGCTGCTTCAACGGGGCCGCGCCCTTTCGGGCGCGGAGACCTGGGCGATGTGGTCTCGGCACGGATGGCGCGCCAAGCCGCTTCAACGGGGCCGCGCCCTTTCGGGCGCGGAGACACCAAGGCCGACCACCGCCAGCGCGAGGTGTTCATGCGGCTTCAACGGGGCCGCGCCCTTTCGGGCGCGGAGACCAACCACAGGCACGTTGCCTTCGTTTCTCCGTGCCCGCTTCAACGGGGCCGCGGCCGGTCGGGCGCGGGGACAGGGCCCGGGGGACGGTGTATTGATTGCCGGTCGTGGCGTAAACGGGGGGGCGGCCAGTGGG
>CAZSOV010000206.1:0-385 GCA_964608505.1 uncultured Verrucomicrobiota bacterium | reverse complement strand
GGCCGCGCCCTTTCGGGCGCGGAGACCATCTCGATCGATGGCGGCGAGACGTGGGCGGTGCGCAGCTTCAACGGGGCCGCGCCCTTTCGGGCGCGGAGACGTCGACCAATTCGCCCGGACCGTCGGCCTCCACCGGCTTCAACGGGGCCGCGCCCTTTCGGGCGCGGAGACCACATCCACGGTTCGATTGGCGAATTTCGCCAGACGCGCTTCAACGGGGCCGCGCCCTTTCGGGCGCGGAGACAGAAGCGGAAGAAGCTGACGGCGAACAGGCTTGTTGCTTCAACGGGGCCGCGCCCTTTCGGGCGCGGAGACGCGGGGCGTCGTCATCGGTCGGCTGTAGCCACGCCTCGCTTCAACGGGGCCGCGCCCTTTCGGGCGCGGA
>CAZSOV010000205.1:0-14489 GCA_964608505.1 uncultured Verrucomicrobiota bacterium | reverse complement strand
TTCGCCCGCGCGCGCCGCCTCGATGGTGGCATTGAGGGCGAGGAGATTGGTCTGGGAGGAGATGTTGTTGATGGTTTCGGTCACCTTGCCGATTTCGTGGGCGGCCTGACCCAGGCGCTGCATGAGCGCGTTGATGGCCTCGATCTGGGAGGAGGCCTGACCGGTGATGGCACGGGCCCGTTCGGAACTGGCGGCGATGTCGCCCACGGTCGTGCTCATCTGCTCGGCGGCGCCGGCCATCGAGCTGAGATCGTTCGAGGTGGAGCCCATGCCCTCGGCGACGGCGACGGTGTTGGTGCTCGATTCCTCGGCGGCGGCGGCCACCGTGGCGAGGTGGGTCGACATGTCCTTGACCTCGTTGCCGGTGCGAACCGAGGCGGTGGAGAGCTGGTTGGAAACCGACACCAGGGTGTGCACGCCCTCGGACAGGTCGCGGATCAGGGTCCGCAGTCCGTCGATCATCTCCTGCAGGGCGTGCGCGAAGTCGCCGATGTCGTCGCGGCGCTCCCGGAGATCCGACGGGACGTCGTGGGTGAGGTCGCCGTCGGCGATGAGATGGAACTGGGCGATGGCGCGCTGGATGGGGCGGGCGATGGCGTTGCCCTGAACGAGACCGATGCCGACGGCCAAGGCGGCGGAGAGGGCGGCGGCCCACCAGACGATCCACCGGGTGCGGGTGGCGGTGGCGTTCAGGGATTCGAGGAGGTCCTGGCCGGCGAGGCTGTGGCGCTGGACGAAGGGATCGATGGCATCGGTGAGTTTCTGGGCCTCGGCATCGACGACGGCCATGATGGGGTTGCCCTTGGCGGGGCCGCCTTCGACGAAGGCCTGGGCCATCTTCTGGGCTTCGCGGTAGTAGGCTTCGAAGGCGGTGCCGATGGCCTCGAGGTCCCGGCTGGCCTTGGGATCCGCGGCGGCGGCCTTCCGGAATCCTCCGAGGATCTCGCGGAAGCGCGTCGCGTGCTGGACGGCCTCCTTGAACCCGTCATCGAGGCCGTCGAGGCCGCGGGTGGCCGAGACGTCGGTGAGCCATTGCTGGACCTGGACGTTGTGGAACTTGAGGCGCTGGGCGTCGATGGCGGCGCTGAAGCTCTCCTTGCCGGCGGAGCGGGCGTGCTCGGCCTGGCGGCCCATGCGGGAGACCGCGAAGTCGACCACTCCGGCGAGCAACAAGAGGATGACTCCCGTGGACGCGAATGCGAGTGCCAGACGGGCCTTGAGTCCGAGGTGCCGGGTGCTTGGAGAGCTCATGATGCGGGAAGGGATGGGGAGCGAGGGGATGGGGACGCGTGTGGGTGAGCGGCTAGTGGGCGACGTCAACGAAGGCCATGGCCATGGAATCCAGCGGGGGGACGGAGCCGGCGATCCGGCGTCGAGGGCGGAAGCGCATGAGCGGCGGGGAGGAGGCTAGTGACGGGTGACGGCGACGTTGGAGGTGCGGGCATGGCCGTTGCCGTTGCCGTGTCCGGTGCCGTTGGCCTTGGTGCGGGCGGCGCGGGCCTTGGCGACCTCGCAGACGGAGGACATGCAGGGCTTGTCCTTGCGCTGGATGTGATTGACGAGCCAGTCCTTGAGGATGCCGAGGACCTCGACGCCGAGGCCCTGCTGGCCGCTGGAGAAATCGCGACGCAGCTCGGCGACCTTGGTGATCAGGTCGGCATGGGCCTTTTCCTGCTCGGGGAGGCCGGAGCAGCGGTGTTCGCGCATGAGCTTCTCCTCGGCGGCGAAGTGGTACTCGACGTACCTGGCGAGTTCCTCGAGGGCGACGCCGACGGCATCGCGGCTTCGGCCCTCGCGGAGGGCGGCGTGGAGCTGGTTGATGAGATCCACCAGCTTCTTGTGATGCGCGTCCATGGCCGGGACGCCGACCGACAGGTCGTCGGTCCATTCGATGAAGGGGCGATGGGCGCCGGGGGCGGCGACGGAGCGGGAGGCGGACTTGGACGCGGTCGCGGGGGTGCCGGCGGCAGCGGGGCCGGTGCGGAACTGGGCGACGATCTTCCGGAGGTCCTCGGCGAGTTGGGCGAGTTCGGCGGCGCGGGTGAGGGACTGCTCGCTGCCGGTGGCCATTTCGCCGGCGGCCTCGTTGACGAGGACGATTTCGCGGGCGACGGACTGCGAGGCCTCGGCCATCTGGCCGACGCGCTGATTGGCGTCGGTGACGCCGGAGACGGCCTCGCTGACGTTGCGGGCGATATCCTTGGTGACGCTGGATTGTTCCTCGATGGCGGTGGCGATGCTGTTGACGATCTCGGTGATCTCACGGATGACGGACGAGATGCGTTCGAGATCGCCGAGCGTGCCGGAGGTGGAGTTCTGGATGCCCTCGACCTTGCCGCGGATGTCCTCGGTGGCGTCGGCGGTCTGGCGGGCGAGTTCCTTGATTTCGTGGGCGACGACGGCGAAGCCCTTGCCGGCGGCACCGGCGCGGGCGGCCTCGATGGTGGCGTTGAGGGCGAGCAGCTTGGTCTGGTCGGAGATCTGGGTGATGGTTTCGGTGACCTTGCCGATGTCGTTGGCGGAGCGGCTGAGGGTCTGGACGAGGCCGGTGACGCGGTCGGCCTGCTCGGAGGCGTCGCGGGTGATGGCGCGGGCCTTCTCGGAGGTGACGGCGATTTCGCCGATGGTGGAGGTCATTTCCTCGGTGGAACCGGCCACGGTGGAGAGGTTGGTGGTGGCGAGTTCCATGCCGGACGCGACGGAAGCGGAGTTCTGGCTCATCTGCTCGGCGGCGGCGGCGACGGAATTGGCCTTGGCGGAGGTCTTGCGGGAGCCGCCCGCCATCTGGTTGGCGATGGTGGAGAGGTCGGTCGAGGCCGTGGCGAGAAGGTGGGTGCCGGAGTTGAGATCGCCGACGAGGCGGCGGAGGTTGACCACCATCGCCTGGAGGGAACGGGAGAGGGTTCCGATTTCGTCCCGGCGCTCGGTCAGGGAGGCGGGAACGTCGACGGCGAGGTTGCCGCGGCTGACCTCGTCGAGGAGGCCGACGCCCACGGACATGGGTTGGGTGACGCTGCGGGTGATGACGAGGGCAAACGCGAAGGCCAGGGCGAGACCGCAGCACAGCCCGCCGACGAGCAGCCACTTCATGCGGGATTCCAATCGGGCGGCGGCCTCGCCGGAGGCTTTGAGATGGGCATTCTCGATGGAGGAAAGTTCCTCGATGATCCGGTCGACCTCCGCGAGCCTGAGGTCGCCTTCCTCCCCCATGATCCGGTGGGCGTCCGCGGATTTCCCCTGTTCGGCCAGGGCGATGACCTTGTCGTTGGTCTCGTTGGAGGCGGCGAGCGCCGCTTCCAGGGTGGAGAGGCGCTTCTTCTCGACCTCGGTCCGACTCCGGTCCGATTTCATCGTGGCCAGGCGCTTCTGGTATCCGGCGCGTTCCTCCGCGGCGGCCCGCTTGTGTTCCTCGCGTTCCGCGCCGGGCGGATGAGCCATGACGTTCCAGACATTGAGGTATTGGTCGTCCAGATTGGCGCGGACGAGCCGGATCTGGTCCTTGTCGTCGGCCGATTCGAGGCAGGCGTCGAGGGCACCGCGCAGCGATGAGACGCTGAACAGGGCGAGGCCGGTGCCCACGACCATCATCGAGGTGACGATGCCGAAGGCGATGGCGAGGCGTCGGCCAATCTTGAGGTTGTCGAGGAGCTTCATGGCGGGACGGAAATTGAGTCGGCGGGAGGGAAGGGGGGAGGGGTTTGGTTTGGTTTAGGCAGCCTGGGCCAGCGAGCGCAGGCCGGAGATGAGTCGTTCGCGATCGAGTTTCACCTGGTAATCGTCGATGCCGGCGGCCTTGCCGGCGGCGATGTCGTCGTCGCCCGCGAGGGAGGTGAGGGCGATGATGGGCAGTCGGGCAAACCGGTCGTCGGAGCGGATGCGGCGCGCGAGGCCGAGGCCGGTGAGGCGGGGCATTTCGATGTCGGTGACGACGGCGGAGATGGCGTCCGCGTTGTTGGCCAGAACCTCCCAGGCCGCTTCGCCGTCCGGCGCGTCGAGGACGCGGTAACCGTCCTGTTCGAGGTATTTGCGGATCTGGGCACGGAAGAAGTCCGAGTCCTCGGCAAGGAGCACGGTCGGGGAGGCCGAGGACGGCGGCAGGACCTCGGAGAGCCCGGCAGCGGAGGAAGCGAGCTCGGAGGGAGGGAGGTCGGTCGTGCCCGTGGACCCGTTGGCGGCGGCGGCGCGGGTGTTCCATTCCGGATAGACCGCGTCGACGAGTTCGAACACGTCCGCGATGAGGGTGGTACGGTCGCGGATGATGGCGGAGCCGGCGATGCCGGGCTGGCGATGGGTGGATTGGTCGATGGTGTCGCGGCTTTCGACGACGTCGACGGGCATGGCGCCGAGGAGCCCGACCTCGCGCCCGCGGACGCTGGAGACGATGACAGCGAGGTCGCGGGAATCGCCGAGGGAATCGACGCGGGCGACGTCGGAGAGGGTGACCAGCGGGAGGGAACCGCCGCGGTACTTCATGGTGCGGCGGCTGCCGAGGGTCTCGACCTGTTCGGGCGTGATGCGTTCGATGCGCAGGACGGTGTCGAGCGGGGTGGCGCAGACCTCGTTGGGGGCGTTGTGGAAGACGAGCATCGGGTGGACGTTTTCGAGGCGATTGCGTTCAGCCTCCTCGGCCTGGGCGGCCCGGTTGCGGGCGTCGACGACGTTGCCGAGCTCGGCTTTGGCGGCGAGGCCGCCGACATCGAGGATGAGGGCGACGGTGCCGTCGCCCAGGATGGTGGCGCCGGCGTATTCGCGGAGCCCCTTGAGGTGGCGGCCCATGGGTTTGACGACGATTTCCTCGGTGTCGTGGAAGGAGCCGACGACGATGCCGTACTGGAGGGGCCCGGTGGTGACGACGGCGATCTCGAGGAAGTCCGGTTCCGTGCCCCCGGCGTGCTCGGAGGGCACGGTCGGGGACTCAGCCCCGAGGAAGGCGCCGAGGCGGAGCAGCGGCATGATGCGGTCGCGGAGGAGGAGGACCTCGGTTTGACCGACGACCTCGATCCGTTTGCTGGCGTCGTCGGGGCGGATGCGGAGGAGTTCCTCGACGTTGACCTGGGGGATGGCGAGCCGGGCGTGGCCGACGGAGACGATGAGCGAGGGGATGATGGCGAGGGTCAGCGGCAGCTTGATGCGGATGGTGGTGCCCTGGCCGACCTTGGACTCGATGTCGGCCTGGCCGCCGAGCCGGTCGAGATTGGTTTTGACGACGTCCATGCCGACGCCGCGTCCGGAGACGTCCGTGACTTTGTCGGCGGTGGAGAGGCCGGGGAGGAAGATCAGGGCGATCTTTTCCTGCTCGGACATGGCGCGGACCTTCTCCTCGGGGATGAGGCCCTTGGCGACGGCGGAATCGGCGACCTTCTGGGCCTGGATGCCGCGACCGTCGTCGGCGATCTCGACGACGACCTGTCCGGCCTCGTGGCGGGCCTCGATGCGGATGTTGCCGGTGGCCTTCTTGCCGACGCGGATGCGGTCGCCGGGGGCCTCGATGCCGTGGTCGACGGCGTTGCGGACGAGGTGGGTGAGGGGATCGGAGAGTCCCTCGATCAGGCTGCGGTCGAGGGCAACGTCCTTGCCGCGGACATCGAGGACGATTTCCTTGCGCAGGGAGTTGGAGAGGTCGCGGACGAGGCGGGGGAACTTGCCGAAGACGTTGCCGACCGGCTGGAGCCGGGTGCGCATGATGGCGTCCTGGAGGTCGGAGGTGACCTGGTTGAGCCGCTGGTCGGCGACCTGAAGGGCTTGCTGGTCGTTGTGGGCGACGGCGGAGCGGAGTTGATTCCGGCTGAGGACCAGTTCGCCGGCGAGATTCATGAGGGTCTCGAGGAGACCGACGTTGACGCGCAGGGTTTCGTCGGCGCCGGCGCCGGCCGGTGTTGGCGAGGTGTCCTTGTCCGGGGCCCCGGACGGGGTGGTGACGGGTCCGGGTGCGGCGGAGGGATCGGTACGGCGGACGGGGGTGGGGGCGGCGACCTGGGAGAAGGTTTCGGGCGGGGGCGCGGACGGGAGGGCTGCGTGGGCGCCTCCCACATCGCGGGAAGGCGGGGGCGGCAGGGACGGGGAAACCGCCGGGGAGGCCTTCGGGATGGGGGTGACGACGGGGGTCGGTTCCGGAGTGGCCGGGCATGGGGGGGGGAGCGAGGGGACTGGGTGGTAGGGATCGAAGAGCAGGTGGACCTTGCTCTCGGCCACTCCCAGGAGCTCGGGCATGAGATGCGGGGCGAGGGACGTGGCGAGGACCAGGCGGAGGGGGAGTTGGTTCCCGACGTCTCCGTCGAGGTTGCCGACGGCATCGAAGTTGGTGAAACAGTCGAGGACTTCGCCTGTTTCGCCGAGATCCCTGAAGACCTGGAGGAGGTTCAGGCCCTTGCGCTCGACATCATGGATCAGGTCGTAATCCACGCAGTAGATGCATTGGCCGGAGCGGCGGGCGCGGTCGACGTCGACCTGGGGAACGAGGATGGGCTGGTCGAAGCCGGAGGGTTGGAGGGCGTCCTGGCGGGTGAGGGATCCCTTCTGTTCGGGTTCGAGGTAGGAGGAGGCGAGGTTGGTGAGGCTGAGCAGCAGATCCTCGGTATCGACGGCGTCGCTTTCGGCGGGGGCATTGATCATGCCGCGGAGGCGGTCGAAGGCGGCGAGGAGAATGTTGGTGACCTCGGCATTGGGGATGATTTTGCGGGACCGGAGCATGTCGAGGACGGTCTCGGCCTTGTGGGCGAGGTCCTTGACCTTGTTGAGCCCGAGGAAGCCGCTGCCGCCCTTCAGGGAGTGCGCGGCGCGGAACACCTTGTTGACGAGGGTTTCGTCGACGTTGGCACCGCCTTCCTCGATGGCGAGGAGATCGGCCTCGATGGTGGCGAGGTGTTCACGCGATTCGTTGATGAACTCGTTGAGCAGTTCGTCCTGCATGGGGTCCTTTCAGGTCGCGCGGGGGGTGACGTTCAGGCGGGTAACCAGGCGCATGCTCTGGAGCACCTGGAAGTGGTAGGGCGAGACGCCGGTAACGCTCACCTTGCCCTCCCGGGGGCGGAGGGTGTTGTACGCCGCGATGAGCAGGCCGATCCCGGTCGAATCCAACAGACTGACCGCGGTCAGGTCGAAGCTCACCTCCTGGGTTTCGGGCTGGATCTGCTTGCGCAGGGCGGAAAGGAGGTCGGGAACGATGGCCGCCGTCAGGTCACCGGCCAGCTTGACGCTGCACTGGTGGCCGCTGTGGTCGATGCTGTAGGGGTCCATAGGTGGTGTTGGGATGCGGTGCGGGCACCGGCGCCCGGCGGGCGGGCGCCGTGGGGTTGGACGTCAGTCGGGGGAAGGACGGGAGGGGTCGGGGACGGAAGCGGAGATGGAAACGGAAATGGAAACCGGGCCGGCAGCGGGGCCGGGCCTGCCGTTCAGAAAGGCGGCGGCGAGTTCGCGTCCGGGAGCGCCGCATTGGGCAAGGAGCGACTCGATCTGGCGCAGGGCGAGCGGGGAGGGCTGGGAATGACCATTTTCCCAGCGGTTGATGGTGGGGAAGGTGACTCCGAGGCGCGCCGCGAGCTTTTCCTGGGTGAGACCCATCTGCTGCCGGAGGGAGCGGATGAGTTGGGCGGCGTTGGTGGCGGCCTTCAAGGGGCGACTCCGTCGAGCGCTCGGTGGGGGGGGCGACGGCCCCGGCTCGGAAGGCGACCGTCGACAGAAGCTATATCGGCGGCTATAGCATCTGCTTGAGTGCCGACCGAGCGGGTCATGCCGTCTCGTCGAAGCCTGGCTGGGAGGGCGATTCCCCGGTCGGGGCGACGGCTGCCTCGATCAGGGCGACGATGGCGGAGCCACGGGCTTGGGCGAGTTCCTGTTCCTTCTGGAGGAGAGCGACCTCGATTTCCGCCCGCAGTGCTTCCGCGCTGGCGGCGGGATCCAGGACGGATACCGGGGAGACGGGCGCGATATTCATTTGGACGGATTAGCGGCAGACTTGGCGAAAACTTGAGCCGGACCGGTTCGCCATCCGGCCGCTAAAGGAAGATGGAGGCCTGCCGATGATGGCCTTGATGATGCGACGTCCGATCGGCTGGGCTGCCGTGGCCCTGCTTGCGGTGGCCGGGTGCGTGGAGCGCCCGCGGGTACGCCGGGCGCTTGCCCCCGCGTACCAGCCCAGCAATCTGCACCGCGCCGCCCCTCAGCTCCCCGCTCATCTGCGCCGGGTCGCCGTCCTTCCCCTGACGTCCGCCGAGGGGGACGCGGCCGCCCTGTCGGCCGTCCCCCAGCACGAGTCCATCCTGCTGGTTGAACTGCGGAAACGAGGAGTTTTCGACGTCATCGTCGTGACCCGGGAGCAACTGCGGGAGTGGACGGGGCGCCCCGAGTGGCGACAGGACGACGCGCTCCCCGAGAACCTGCTCCCCCGGCTCCAGGACCAGACCGGGGCGGACGGTCTTCTGTTTGCCCATCTTTCGGCGTTTCGCGCGTACCCGCCGCTGGCGACGGGTTGGCGGCTGAGTCTGGTCGACGGTGCGACCGGAAAGGCGTGTTGGTCGGTGGACGAGGTTTTCGATGCCGGCTCGGTCGAGGTGATCAAGTCGGCGCAGGCCTATGCGCGGGGTCAGATGAACCAGCCGGCCATCGAACTGGACAGCATGGGGGTGTTGTCGTCGCCGAGCCGGTTCGCGCAGTACAGCGCCGCCGCGGTTCTTGGCACCCTGCAGCCCCGTTGAATCGGGAATCAAGTCGCGCGAGAATCCGCCGATATAGATAATGTGAGTAGTTCTGGGACGTAGACGAAATCCTCAACCCCTTTCATCCCTTGGAAATCGAACCCTCCAGTCATCACGTTCCGATTCGCGGTTCCGAGGTCCGGCCGGTCCGGCGCCCGCCGGCCGAGCGCACCGATGCCGGTGACTTCGGCGAGGCGGAAGCCCTGCGGCGCTCGCTCGAAAAGACCCCGGACGTACGACCCGAAGCCGTCGAGCGCGGTCGGGCCCTCGTCGCGACCCACCACTATCCTCCGCCGGAAACGCTGGACCGACTGGCACGGCTGCTGGCCCTCGGATTGGGCGGACGCCCGTCCGGAGCCGGATCTTCTCCCGCCTAGCCTCAACCTTAGCGCCCTGACGCACCATGAGTTACTCCCGTCCCTGGAACGCCTACCGACAGATCACGACTCAGACGGCTTCGCCCGGCCAATTGGTGCTGATGCTGTACGACGGCGCGCTGCAGTTCCTGGAGAAGGCCCTCACAGGGTTCGACATGGACGATCCCGCCGACGCGTACGAGACGATCAACAACCACATTCTCCGGACCCAGGCGATCCTGCACGAGCTCAACAGCACCCTGAACATCGAGGCCGGCGGGCGGCTCGCCGAGACGCTCCGGAGCCTCTATGTCTACATGGACGAGCGATTGACGGAGGCCAATCTCCGCAAGACGCCGGACGGGATTCGGGAGACGGTGCGCCGCCTCACGGTGCTCCGGGATGCCTGGTGCGAGATGCTGCGGCAAAGCGCCCAACCTGTTCAGAACGAATCCGTTCCGTCGGTATCGAGTCTCTGTGCCTGCGTCTAGGACCTGGTCGGGAACCGTGCGATGACTGCCAACGCCCATGCCGAGTTGCGGGGACTCTACGAGGAGTGGCGACGCCTGACCGAACTCGAGGGGGCCGCGATCCGCGACGGCGTCTGGACCGAGGTCGAACGACAACAGTTCCTCAAGCAATCTCTTCGCGACCGGATTGTCCGAGCCACCCAACTCTGGAACGCCGAACAAGCCGGGGCCGAGGCGGCGCGCGACGTCTTCGAGCGCGAATTTCGTCCGGTGGTCTCCGAGCTCATCGCCCAGGAGCATCGCAATCAGGATCTGCTCCACGACCAACGGGAGCACATTCAGGCCCGCCTTTCCGAGCTTGGCCAGTCCGCCACCCGCCTTCGCGGCGTCCAGCGGACCTACGGGGCCGTCGGCGGATCCCGCTGGCAGTCCTACTCCTGAGACTCCGTCGGCGCCTCCGCACGGGCGCTGACTCCCCATCCTCCCCCGGTCTTCTCCCCCCGGCGCAACCCTTCGGAGGGGCCCCGATTCCCACGTGACGTGGCGGTCGACCACGGTCCGCCCGCGCCACGCAGGGCACGCAGGACACGAAGCGAATCGAGGTCACGGCCTGTTCCCGATTCCGCCACCCTGGGGGCGGCCTCCGTTCCCTCTCCAGGACCTTGCGTCGTGGAGGTCGTGCCCTTCGTGACTTGCGATCCGGGGCGTCGGGCGACTCAGCGGCCTCCGATTCTAAAGTCCCTCCGGGTTTCCTCCGATGTCCGCTTGTGCTTCGGCTGCACCGGCCACGGGGCCGGTCCGCGCCAACCTCCATCTCCAGGTCCGCCGCATGAAGAAGAACCTACGGAATAGCGCCAGTGCCCGCCCTGCCAGGGTAGGGGCCATCGCGACGCTCTTCGCCCTTTCGCTCCTCCTCGAAGCCGGTGCGGCGGTCCCGCTCTTCTCGGCTCCGTCCGGTGGACCGGACGCTGCAGCCGACGCCACGCCGGCCGGAATCCGGCGGACGCGGCCCGTCCAGATCAACTGGCCGGCGGTGCCCACGCGGGCGCGGGCCATGGGACTGCACGGCCCGGCGCAGGCGGGCGACGAGGCCGACGTGGTGTTGAACGCGTTCGGCGACCGGGAGCTGCCGGTGGTCGTCACGCGCACGGTGGTCAAGGGTGCCGACGAATTCCTCGTCTATGGCCGGGTCGCGGGCGACGCCCAGAGCCAGGTGATCCTGAGCGTGAAGGAGGGGATCATGGCCGGCTCGATCTACGTGCATGGCGGCAATCCGCTGCAGATTTCCTATGCTGGCAACGGCTGGCATACCATCGCCGAGATCGATCCCGCGACCGTTCCCGGCTGCGCGGGTGATTCCATTGCCCCGCCGGACCAGCTTCCTCCCACCGAGATCGTGCCACGCATGGAAGGGGCGCCGACAACCCAGATCGACGTCATGGTCGTCTACACCGCCGCGGCGCGGGTCGGTGCGGGGGGCACGACGGCGATGCAGACGCTGATCGATCTGGCGGTGGCCGAGGCCAATACCGTTTACGGGAACAGCGCCGTCGACATCTCCCTCAACCTGGTCTATCGGGGCGAGGTCGCCTACACCGAATCGGGCTCCGCGACCACGGATCTGACCCGTCTTCAAAACACGGCGGACGGGCACCTCGACACCGTTCCGACGCTGCGCACCACCTACGGGGCGGACGCGGTCATCCTGATCACCGAGACCATGGCGAGCTACGCGGGACTGGCCTATCTGATGTCGCCCGTCTCCTCAGGCTTCTCGAATTACGCCTACGGCGTCGTCAAGCGCGCCAACGCCACCGGCAGCTACGTCTTCGTGCACGAGTTGGGGCACATCATGGGCTGCGCTCACGACCGGGACAACGCCTCCTCCGCCGGCGCCTTCGCCTATTCCTACGGTCATCGCTTCGACGTCTCCGCGGAAACGTACCGAACCGTCATGGCCTATGCCCCGGGCACGCGCATTCCCTACTTTTCGAACCCCGCGGTCTCCTACTCCGGAACCGCGACTGGCATCGACGAGGGTGAAGTCGATGCTGCGGACAACGCGCTGTCGCTCAATACCACCGCCGCCACCGTCGCGGCCTTCGCGGGCGAATCGACCTTCGTCAATTTCGCCGCCACCAGCACGAACGTCACCGAGGCCGACACGACCCTGACGCTGCGCGTGCTGCGCACCGGGCCCACGAATCTGACGACGACGGTCCAGTACGCGACGACCGGACTCACCGCGTCGGCCGGCAGCGACTACACGGCCACCAACGGAACCCTGACGTTCGATCCCGGCGACACCGAGAAGTCATTCTCGGTGAGCGTGAAGGACGATGCCGTGGTGGAGGCCGCCGAGACCTTCTCGGTGACCCTCTCCCTGTCGACCAACGCGGTGCTCGGCGTGGACCGGACCCATGTCGTCACCATCGCCGACAACGATGTCGGCATCACCTTCCCGGCGGCCACGGCGTCGATCACCGAGGCCTCCACCAACCTGCTGGTCACGGTCTGGCGCACGGGGGATTCCTCCGGGACCAACACCGTCAACTACGCGACGTCCGACATCACGGCGACGGCGGGCACGGACTACACCGCCGGTTCGGGAACCCTCACGTTCAACGCGGGCGAGACCAACGCGACGATCACCGTCGCGATCACGGGCGACACGGATTTCGAGGCGAACGAGACGTTCCGCATCCTGCTTTCCAGCCCCGGCGGCGGCGCCGCGCTCTACGGCACGACCAACCTCGTGGCCACCATCCTCGAGGACGACGCCGCCCTCTCCTTCAGCACGAACGCCGTGGCGGTCAACGAGAACGTCACGACCGTGTCCCTCACCGTGCTGCGCACCGGGTCGACGAACGGCACCGCGACGGTCGAGTACCTCACATCCGACGGCACGGCCACGAACGCCGTGGACTACGTCTCGACGAACGCCACCCTGACCTTCACCGCGGGGCAGACGAGCAAGACGATCACCGTCCCGCTGATCAACGATACAAGCGTGGACGGCGACCTGGCGTTCAGCCTCAGCCTGAGCAACGCGGTGGGCGCCTCGCTCGGCACCTACACGAACGCGACGATCACCCAGAAGGACAATGACAGTTCCTTCGAGTTGTCCACCAACGCGGTCACCGCCGCGGAATCGGCGGGAACCGTGAGCCTGACCGTGATCCGGTCCGGCGGCACGGTGGGCACGGCCACCGTCCGGTATGCCACGACCAACGCGACGGCCACGGCCGGTTCGGACTACACCGCGGCCACGGGCACCCTGAGTTTCGCCGCGGGGGAGACGAACAAGACCCTCACGGTTCGACTCACCAATGACACCACGCCGGAAAGCGACGAGACGCTGGACGTGGTGCTGAGCAGTCCGACGGGCGAGGGCGTGCTGGGCACGGTCGACACGCTGACGCTCACCATCGCGGACAACGACTGTCTGCTGAGCTTCCAGACCAACGCGGTGACCGTGCTCGAGAGCGCGGGCAGCGCCGTGCTGACAATCAACCGCACTGGGACCCTGACGGGCACCAACACCCTCGCGTACACCATCCGGCCCGGAACGGCGACCGCCGCGGACCATACCGCGACGAACGGCGTGCTGACCTTCGCGCCGAACGCGCCGAACGCGACGCTGACCCTCCCCATCGTCAACGACACGATCGTCGAGGGCACGGAGACCTTCACGGTCGTGCTGGGCACCCCCAGCGCCGGCGCGAGCCTGAGCGGCACCAACACGGCGTACATCACCATCAGCGAGAACGACGTCGGACTCGCCTTCTCCGCGGCGACCTACTCCGTGAGCGAGGGGGCCACGAACCTCGTTCTCCAGGTGGTGCAGACCGGCGACACCTCGGCCAGCGCGACGGTCGATTTCGCGACCGCGGACGGCAGCGCGGCGGGCGGTTCGGATTTCACCTCCACGAACGGTACGCTGAGTTTCGGGCCGGGCACCAACAGCCTGTCGATCACGATCCCGATCACGGAAGACACCACGCTCGAGACCAACGAGACCTTCACCGTGGCGCTGAGCAACGTCTCGGGCGCCGCGTTGCTGACCCCGAGCACGGCGACGGTGCGAATCCTGGAAAACGACTCGGTCCTGTCGCTGAGCACCAACCTCGTCTCCATCAACGAGAACGTGACCAACGCCGTGCTGACGGTGCTGCGGACGGGCGGCACGAACTACGCGGTGACGGTGGACTACCTGACCGCCGACGGTACCGCGGTCGACGGCACGGACTACGTCTCGACCAATGGAACCCTGACCATCGCCGCGGGGCAACGAAGCGGGTCGATCGCCCTGCGACTCCTCAATGACAGCTCCATCGATGGGGACCTCGACTTCACGCTCTCCCTGAGCAATGCCGTCGGGGCCGTCCTCGGCACGTACACCAACGCAACGATCACCCAGAAGGACAACGACAGTTCCTTCGAGTTCGCCACGAACGCGGTGGCCATCGCGGAATCGGCGGGAACGGCGACCCTGACCATCCTGCGCACGGGCGGCACGGTGGGCACCGCCACGGTGCGCTACGCCACGACGAACGTCACCGCCAGCGTGGGCTCCGACTACACCGCGGCGACGGGATTGCTGACGTTCACGGCCGGCCAGACGAACAAGACGATCACGGTGCGGGTCACGAACGACACGACGCCGGAGAGCGACGAGACGCTGGACGTGGTCTTGAGCGGGCCGACGGGCGAGGCCGTCCTGGGGACGACCGACACGCTGACGCTGACCATCGCGGACAACGACTGCCTGCTGAGCTTCCAGACCAACGCGGTGACCGTGCTCGAGAGCGCGGGCAGCGCCGTATTGACGATCAACCGCACCGGGACCCTGACAGGCACCAACACCCTCGCGTACACCATCCGGCCCGGAACGGCGGTCGCCGCGGACTATACGGCGACGAACGGCGTGCTGACCTTCGCGCCGAACGCGACGAACGCGACGATCACCC
>CAZSOV010000204.1:0-14582 GCA_964608505.1 uncultured Verrucomicrobiota bacterium | reverse complement strand
GATTCGCCTGCTTCGATCGCCCCGCGACCCGGCGGTCGCGGGCCCCAATCGACTTGGTCAATCGCCCTGGGGGGGAACCGCGAGCACCGGAGTTCCCGGTCACGGGCGGTCCGGGGCCAATCCGAGCCGGGTGCGCACGAGTTCGCGGAGGTACTTTACCGGAACGGATCCGTTTTCCAGGACCGCCTCGTGGTAGCGACCGAGGGCGAAGCGGTCGCCCAGATCCCGCTGGACCTCCTGGCGAAGCCGGTAATGGGCCATCCGCCCGGTGAAATAGGTTGAGAGCTGGACCGAGCTCTGCTTGCTGCGGATCACCTTGAGGCGCGCCTCGCCCTCGGACTGGAAGGCCTGACGAACCAGCAGGTCCATGGCCTCCTCGTCGCTCAGGCCCTCGCAGTGCATGCGATGGTCGAGCAGCGTGTTGGCGACGGCCCGGAGGTAGAACTTCAGCTGGTTCAAACGCAACGCCACCTCGCCGTCCCCATACCCTTGATCGAGCAACATCTGCTCCGTGTACACCGCCCAGCCCTCGATGTAGACCCCCGATCCCAGCACCTTGCGGATCAGCGAGGGATTCCGGTTCGCGTACTCGAGCTGCACGTAATGCCCCGGATAGGCCTCGTGGATCGTCAGCACCTGGAGCATGTGGCGGTTGTATTCCTCGAGATAGCTCTTCACGCGCCTCGCATCCCAGCTCGCCGGCGGCGGGCTCACCGCGTAATAGCCCTTCGCCTCCCCGTCCAACGGCGGCGGCGAATTCATGTAGGCCGTCGAGTTGCCCCGCTGGAACTCCGGCATTTCGATCACCTCGCACAGGTCCGGCTCCGGCAGGCGCAGGATGTCCCGGTCGCGGATGAACGTCCGGATCCGATCCACCGTCCCGCGCGCGTCGGCGACGATGTCCTCCGGGCGGCCATGTTCCTGCGCGACCCGTCCCAGGACCCGTTCCACCGTCGCGCGGCGGCCCTCCGGGTCGTCGGGGGGCAGCGCCTCCCCCGGCAGGTACCGGCTCCAGGCCTGGCGCGCGAGCACGTACATGTCGTTGCGCACCCGCTCGAATTCCCGCCGGGCATCCGCGTAGATCTCGTCCGCCGTCAGCCCGGCATCGGTTTCGAGCGCGAATTTCCTCGCGAATTTCCTTCGCCCGACGCGCCACTCCCCGTCCGCCCGGGGCAACAGTTCCTTTTCGAGGAACTCCTGATACCCGCGCAGGGCCGGGAGCAACGCCGCCACGGCGGCCTTCAACTCCGGCAAACGGGGCGTCTGCCCCGCGAGCTCGAAGATCGCGGTTTCGAAGAAGGCGATGGCGCCCTGGTTCTGGCGGATCGCGGTCTCGGTATGGGCGCGGGGCGGGCGTTTCAGGCTGGCGCGCGCGGCCTCGACGACCCGGGGCGCCAGCCGAATCCGGGAGATGGCATTCGCGATGTTCGTCTCCCGGGGCGCGGAGGACTGGGTCAGCACCGTGAACACCCCGCCGCTCAGGTAATCGCCGTACACGCGCGGGTCCGTCGCGAACGGATCGAAGTTCTCGTCGAGCCACAGCCCCGTGCGCAGGTCATGCCGCCAGATCTCGAAATCGACCTGCCCCTGTCTCGTCAACCTCCCGTAGTCGATCCGGGTGGGCAGCAGCGCGAGCGTCTCGCGGGCCTGCCGTGTCCAGCGCGCCCGGGACTGCGGGTCGAGGTCCTCCAGCTTCCCGTCGCACCGCCGCGCCCCCAGCGTCGTCCCGAGGCTCGGTCGCAGATCGAACAAGGCCTCCAGCCGTTCCCGGTAAAACGACGCGAGTTTCCCGTCCTCCGTCCCGGTTCCGACTCCGGTCCCGGCTCCGGTTCCCTCCGCGGCCCCCCCGGTCGCGGGGCCCAGCGCGAGACACCATGCGCACGCCAGCACCGAGCCGATGACACCCCGAGTCCAATGCCGTTCCATGCGCGGACCCTACCCGCGGGGGGGGCCGGCTCAAGACCGGAAGCCGGTCCGCGACCGGTCAGGCTTTCGCCACGAGGGCCCGCATCGAGCCCTTGCGCGTCGCGGCCACGTAAAGCCCGGTCGCGAGCGCCACGGCACCGCAGAACCAGAAGACCTGGCCGAACGTGAAATGGAGGGCCTTGGCCAGCGTATCCTGCGTGGCGGCGGCCAGGATGATGCCCACCCAGGACCACCAGCTGGCCACGCCCTGGATGGCGCCCTTCTCGGTGGCCGCGGGACGATGCTGCAACACCGCGGCGATGGGCACGATGAAGAGGCCGCCGCCGAAGCCGAGCGTGGCCAGTGCCGCGGTGAACGCGCCGCGCCCCACGCCGGGCCAGCCCAGGAACACGGACGCCAGTGCCATCAACCCGGCGCCGATCGGGATGAACCCGTAGGCGATCCGGCCCCGGGACAACTGGCCCGCACAGGCGCTGCCGGCGCCGATGCCCAGACAAAGCGCGGCCTGGAGCCACGACTGCTGGGTCGGTTCCAGGTGGAAGATCTGTTTGGCGAACAGCGCGAGGTTCATCTGCACGAGCGCCGCGATGTAGAAGAACGCCGTGTTCCCCCAGGTGGCGCGCCACAGGTCCTTGTCCTGGCGAATCTGCTTCATGCGCCGCCAGATTTCGGCGGGGAAATTGGGGATGAACGCCTTGCCCGGCGCCGCCGCCGGGACCCGGCGCACCCCGAGGCTCGCCGCCAGGCCGACGGCCGCGAGCAGGCCCAGCGCCCAACCCGACCAGGCCTGGCGCCCCTGCATGACCTCGGCGAGCCACCCCCCGGCGACCGTCCCGAGGATGATGGCCACGAAGGTCAGCATCTCGAGAATCCCGTTGCCCCACGACAGCCGCGAGGCCGGCAGAATCTCCGGCAGGATCCCGTACTTCGCGGGCGAGAAGAACGCGCTGTGGACGCCCATCAGACAGATCGAGGCCAACTGCAGCGGCAGCGATCCCCGCCCCAGCGCGAAAGCCGCGAACATCATGATCCCGATCTCGGCCACCTTCACCCCGATCATGACGGACCGCTTGCTGCACCGGTCGGCCAGCCATCCCCCCCACATGGAGAACAACAGGAACGGCACGGCGAAGAGCGCCCCCGCCAGGCTCACCATCGACACCTGTTCCGCGTGCGGCAGATTCGTCGAGAAGACCAGGAACGTGACCAGCCATTTCAGGGCGTTGTCGCTGAAGGCCCCCTGGAACTGCGTGAACATGAGGTTCCACCAACCCCGTCGCCAGGACTCGTCGGGCGGCGCGGTCGGCGCCCGGAGCGATTCGTGGCTCGCGGGACTTCCATCATCGGGGGTGCTCACGGGGTGGGAGAGTGACATGGTGGTTTACGCCCGGCGACTCCGCGCATCCGGACCGGATCCGGATCCCGCCTGAACTCGCCCGCGACGCCATCGACTCCTACCAGACCCACGGGCCGTGCCGGGAATCGAAATATTTGCGGCCTGCATCGACCCGCCACGGACGGAGGCCGGTCGGACGCCTCCGGAAAGGGTCCGAAAGAAACCGCGTCGCCGGTGGTCTAACCGCCCATCGCCCGGCCCGCGATCCACCCCGTCGTCCAGGCCGCCTGGAAATTGAAGCCGCCCGTGATGCCGTCGATGTCGAGCAGTTCCCCGGCAAAATGAAGGCCCGGACACACCCGGCTTTCCATCCGCTTGAAATCCACCTCGGCGAGCCGCACGCCCCCGCAGGTCACGAATTCGTCCTGGTTCAGGCTCTTGCCGTCCACGGGCAACTCGGTCTCGCGCAACTGGTGCATCAGCCTCGTCCGCGCCTCGCGGGTCAGGCCCGCCCACCGCGCCTCCCGGGTCACGCCGGCCAGGGACACGAGCTTTTCCCACAAGCGGGCCGTGAGCGGCGGGATCGGTCCGTTCACGACGAGCCGGGCGCCCTGTTCGGTCCGGCGCGCTTCGAACAACGCGGCCAGTTGCGCGTCTGTTCGGTCGGGCAGCCAGTCGATGCGCAGGCCGAATCGGTAGTTTTTTTCCGCGAGCACCCGGGCGCCCCAGGCCGACAGGCGGAGGATCGCCGGTCCGCTCACCCCGCGATGGGTGATCAGCAGGGCGCCGCGCTCCCGCAGCGGGGTCCCGGCCACCGACACTTGCACCGGATCCACCGCGACGCCGGCCAGGGACCGCAGGCCCTCGCCGGTCACGTCCAAGGCGAACAGGGATGGCACGGGCGCCTCGAGCGAGTGGCCGAGCCCCGCCGCCAAACGCCCCAGCGCCGCGGTCCGGCATCCCCCCGTCGCCAGCAGGAGCTTGTCGCAGCACTCCTTCCCGCCGTTGGAGAACGTCAGTTCGAAGCCTTCCCCGCCCCGGCGCGCCACCCCGACGACGCCGTGATTCTCCCGCAGCGTGACCCCCGCCGCCGAGGCCGCGCCCATGAGACAATCGACGATGGTCTGGGACGTGTCGGTCGTCGGGAACATCCGCCCGTCGGGTTCGGTCTTCAGTTCCACGCCATGCGCCTTGAACCACGCCACGGTGTCGGTGGCCTGGAACCGGTGCAGCGCGCCGATCATCGCCTGGCTCCCGCGCGGATAGCGCTTCACCAGTTCCCGGATGTCGAAGCAGGCATGGGTCACGTTGCACCGACCGCCCCCGGAAATCCTGACCTTCGCCAGGAACTTCGGTCCCTGCTCGAACACGGTCACCGTCGCGTCCGGACGGCTCTCCGCGCAGGCAATCGCCGCGAAGAACCCCGCGGCACCGCCGCCCACGACATGGACCACCGGGCCCGCCATCAGTCGCCCTTGCCCTTCCCGGCCTTGCCGGACTTGGCGGACTTGGCGGATTTTGCGGGCGCCTCCCCGGTCACCGTCCGCTCCAGCTTCTCCCCCTCCCGGGGCGGCAGCCGCCGCAGGGTCCGGCGCGGCTCCGGCTCCTTGTAGTGCCGCTTCAGTCCGAGATCGGCCAGCATTCCCGCCGGAACGTTGGCCACGAACTCCGCGAAGGTCCGTTCCACCCGGTCCTTCAGCAGCTTCTGTCCGGCCTTGGTCGCCCAGAACTCCTCCTCGATGCCGGCCAGGGCGCGCCCCGCGTCGTCCGGCGCGATGTTCTCGCGGCGCGCCAGCACCCAGAGCAGTTCCGGATCCTCGGGCAGCGACACCGGGAACGGCACGAACGGCGACTTCACCTCCTCCTCGGCCACCTCCTCCCCGGGCGTCTGCACCTTGAGCTTGGTTTCGACCTTCCGGTTCGGGAGCGAGATCTCCACGGCCACCGCCTTCCCGTCCTCGTCCGGTTCCACGGTCACGTTCTCCTCGCCGAACGTCGTGGAGAGATCGTTCTGCAGGTTCGCCACGGTGGCCGGCTCGAGATCGGGCAGCGCCCCCTCGGCGCAGAATTTCTCGAACCGCTCCAACGACCGCATCATCCGCAGTTCCTTGGCCATGCGTTCGTACACCGAGGCCGCCAGATGCGGATCCTCGATGGCTTCCGGCAGCACCTTCTGCAACAACGCCATGAACTGCGACTCGCTGATTCCCTTGGTTTTCATTGCTGGCTTCGCCTCGATCTGCCCACGCCCCGAACGCGCGCTCCGGCGCCGGTTCGCAAACGGGCCGCGGTTGTCCCCCTTCCCGCCCCAACTTTCAACCCGCGAAATGGATCCTCGCTCGCCTTCCTTCCCCGATGCCCGCCACAGTTCCCATCCACCCGCACCCTCATCCGCACCCCGCGCCCCATGCGTTTCCTCCGCTCCACCCTCCTCCTGGCGTTCGCCCTCGCGGGCCCGTCCGCCCGCCCCGCCCCGCCGCCCCCCGCCGACCTCGTCCTCCTCGGCGGTCAGGTCCTGTCCGTCGACGACCGGTTCTCCCGCCACGAAGCCCTCGCCGTCCGGGACGGGATCCTCGTCGGGGTCGGGACCGACACCGAGATGCTCGCCCTCGCCTCGACGAACACCCGCTTCGTCCAGCTTCAGGGGCGCACCGTGCTTCCGGGCCTCTTCGACACCCACTCCCACCCGGCGTCGGCCAGTATGACCGAGTTCGACCATGTCATCCCGGCCATGGAAGGGATTGCCGACGTCCTGGCCTACGTCCGCGACCGCGCCCGGATCGTGCCCGAAGGCGAGTGGATCGAGGTGCGGCAGGTCTTCATCACCCGGCTGCTCGAACAACGTTATCCCACCCGGGCCGAACTCGACGAGGCGGCCCCCAACAACCCGGTGCTCTTCGCCACCGGCCCCGACGCCTCTCTCAACACGCTCGCGCTGAAGAAGAGCGGCATCGACCGGGATTTCGCCGTCGCCGATGGCGGCAGCGGCTTTGCCGAGAAGGACCCCGTCTCCGGCGAACCCACCGGCATCCTCCGCAACGCCACGCGCTACGTGAAGATCGAGCCCCGGCGCCGCCCCCCCACCCGTGAGGACCGCATCGCACGCCTCGAACAGCTCCTCGCCGACTACAACTCCGTGGGCCTCACCTCCGTCTGCGAGCGGGATGCCGATCTAGACGATCTCGAGACCTACCGCGAACTCCGTGCCCGCGGCCCGCTCACGGTCCGGCTCAGTCTCTCCCAACACACCGAATCCATCGGCTCCATCGCCGCCATCGAAGCCGGCATCCGGCGCGTCGTCGAGGACCCGCTGTTTCGGAACAAGGACGAATGGCTCCGCCTGATCGGGGTCAAGACCTACCTCGACGGCGGCATGCTCACGGGCAGCGCGTACCTCCAGAAACCGTGGGGCGTCAGCCGGATCTACTCCATCCGCGATCCCGAGTACCGCGGCGTCCTCTTCATCCCCCGGGAACGCCTGGTCGCCATGGTCCGCGCGGCCGTCGAGGTCGGCATCCAGTTCACCGCCCATGCCGTCGGCGACGGCGCCGTCCAGGCGCTGCTCGACGCCTACGACGCCGTCAACCGCACCACGCCCATCCGGGACACTCGCCCGTGCATCAGTCATTCCAACTTCATGACGCGCGAGGCCATCGAACAGGCCGCCCGCCTCGGAGTCATGCTCGACCTGCAGCCGGTCTGGCTCCATCTCGACGCCCATACGCTGGTCCAGCAGTTCGGCGAGGAGCGGCTCCGCTACTTCCAACCCCTCCGCAGCCTGTTCGAGGCCGGAGTCGTCGCCTCGGGAGGTTCCGATCACATGCAGAAGATCGGCGCCGGCCGGGCGGTGAACCTCTACAGCCCGTTCCTCGGCATCGCCACCGCGGTCACCCGCCGTTCGAAACGCCACCCCGTTCCCCTCCATCCCGAGGAAGCCCTCTCCCGCGAGCAGGCCATCCGCTTCTACACCATCCAGGGCGCCCGCGTGCTCGGACGCGACCGGGAACTCGGCTCGCTCGAGCCCGGCAAGCTCGCCGACTTCATCGTCGTCGACACCGATCCGCTCGCCTGCCCCGAGGAGAGCCTCGCCAACACCCGCGTCGACGCCACGTTCGTCGGCGGACGCCAGGTCCATCCGGCCCGTCCGTGACCCGCCCGCTGGACATCGCCCGCTCCTCCGGCATCCTTCGGCACCCATGAGCCCCCACCTCACCCTTTCGCTCGCCCTGTTCGCCCTGGGTACCCTGGCCCCGGGCCCCGGCGTCCTTCCCGTCTCCGCGTCGAACTGGCCCTCCTGGCGGGGCCCCTCCGCCCACGGCAGCATCGCCACCGGCCAGCCCCCGACCCGCTGGAGCCCCGAAACACCGCTGTGGAAGGTCCCGCTGCCGGGCAAGGGCGGTTCCAGCCCCGTCGTCTGGAACGACCGAATCTACCTGACCACGCCAGCGGACAAGAATGACGCCGTGCTCGCCCTCGACGCCGCCGGGAACCGGCTTTGGCTGACCGCGCTGGGCGCCGCCAGTCCGCCCAAGCACCAGACCCTCGCCTCCAGCTGCAACGCCTCGCCCGTCACGGACGGCCAGGCGCTCTTCGTCTACTTCCGCAGCGGGCACTTCGCGGCACTCGACCTCGACGGCAAGGTCCGGTGGCAACAGAACCTCCACGATCGGTTCGGGCCCGAAAAACTCTTCTGGGACCAGGGCACCTCCCCGGTGCTCACCGACCGCCACGTCGTCCTCGCTCGGATGCACGGAGGCGATTCCTGGCTCGCCGGCTTCGACAAGGGCACCGGCGAACTCCGCTGGAAAGTCGCCCGCAACCACCAGGTCCCCAACGAGAACAACAACGGCTACTCCACCCCCGTCCTCTTCGAGCACCAGGGCCGCCAGGCGCTCCTCGTCTGGGGCGCCGACCGACTGACCGCCCATGATGCCGGCCACGGCGAACTGCTCTGGACCGCCACGGGCTTCAACCCCGACGGCACCGCGTTCTGGCCCGCCATTGCCAGCCCCGTCGTCCTTCGCGATCTGGCCATCGTCCCCGTCGGACGCGACGATCGCCCCGGCCAATCCCGCGTGCACGCCATCCGGCTCGGCGGCTCCGGCGATCTTCCCGAATCCCGGCGTGCCTGGAAACGCGAGGATCTCGGCGTCTTCGTCTCCAGCCCCGCCGCCTACCAGGACCGCCTCTACCTGCTCCGGCATCGCGGCGACATCGCCTGTCTCGATCCCGCCTCCGGCAACACCCTTTGGACCGGCTCGTTCCCGCGCACCAGCTCGAGCTTCTACGCCTCCCCGGTCATCGCCAACGGCGTCCTCTATGCCGCCCGCGAGGACGGCACGGTGTTCGTGGCCCGCGTCGGCGAACGCTTCGAATTGCTCGCGGAGATTCCGATGGGCGAACGCATCATCTCCACTCCCGTCCCCACCGGCGACCGCCTCCTCCTCCGTACCGACAAGCACCTCTTCTGCGTCGGTGCCAAGGACGGGGGCGCTGGCCAATAACCCAACGCAGGACAACGCCCCCGACGCCGGCTCGGAAAGCCGCCGAGGCCGGAACAGGGACGGCGCTTGGACTTGGGCTTGGAGCTTTGAACTTTGAGCTTGGACCTTGAAGCCTGGCTCCTGGCTCCTCGCACCTGACGCATTGCTTCCCGCCCGTCCGACTCCGAGACTCGTTCCGTGCAACGCTCCGACGCTGCCTCCGGCTTTCAGCGCGCCTTCGGCTCCGCCCCGCTCCTCGTCGCCCGCGCTCCCGGACGGGTCAATCTCATCGGCGAACATACCGACTACAACGACGGCTTCGTCCTGCCCGCGGCCATCGAGTTCGCCACCTGGACCGCCATCGCCCCGCGTCCCGGGCGCCGCCTCGTGGTCCACGCCGGCAACCGCGACGAGCGCATGGAGATCGACCTCGCTGCCCCCGGGGAGCCCCGGCAGCGGCACTGGGGCGACTACGTCCGGGGCGTCGCGGTCGAACTCGAACGCGACGGGCACCGACTCTCGGGGGCCGAGCTCTGGTTCGCGGGGAACGTACCCGATGGCGCCGGGCTCAGTTCCTCCGCGGCGCTCGAGATGAGCGTGGGCCTCGCGTTGCTCGCCGCCTCGGGTTGTCCGGTGGACCTCGCGCAACTGGCCCTCGCCGGCCAGCGCGCCGAGCATCATTACGCCGGGACGAAGTGCGGGATCATGGACCAGTTCATTTCCGCCCATGGACGCGCCGGACACGCCCTGTTGCTGGATTGCCGGTCGCTGGCGACGCGTCATCTGCCGTTGCCCGACGAACTCCGCATCGTGATCTGCGACACCGGCGTGAAGCACGAGCTCGCCGGCGGCGAATACAACGTCCGCCGCGCTGCCTGCGAGGCCGGCGTCGCCCATCTCCGCCGGTCCCTCCCCGGCATCCGCGCCCTGCGGGACGTCACCCCCGCGCAACTCCTGCAATTCGGAGCCGACCTCCCCGAGGTCACCCTCCGGCGCTGCCGGCATGTGATCGCCGAGAATGCCCGCGCCGGGGCCTTCGCCGGGGCGCTCGAACACCGTGACTTCCCCGCCCTGGGGCGACTCATGGCCGATTCCCACGCCAGCCTGAGGGACGACTACGAGGTCAGCTGCCCCGAGCTGGATCTCCTGGTCCAGCTTGCCGCCGCCGCCCCGGGACTCGTCGGAGCGCGCATGACCGGAGGTGGGTTCGGCGGGTGCACCGTGAACCTCGTCCGCGCCGGGGCCGTGGCCGCCTTCCACGCCCACGTCGCGGCGGGATACGAGCGGAGCACCGGTCGCGTCCCGCGCATTTTCGCCAGCGCCGCCGCCGACGGCGCCTCGGTCGTGCCGGAACGATAGGTCCACCCCGGGCTCCCCAGGTTCCGCCGAATAACCTACTCCACGCAATTACTCCCCGGGATTTCTAATGAACATAGACACATTTAATACCCGGGATTTCTAATGAGCAAATATCACCACAACACGGGATTTTTGTATTGGTCGCCTTGGGTGTTTTGGCAGAGTCGGGGGCATGCCGACCGGTCGCCTGCTCGCGCCACCCGATCATCCCGCCGCGGTCTATCACTGCGTGTCCCGGGTCGTGGATCGCCGCTTCATCTTCGGTTCCGCCGAGAAGGAGCACTTCGTCCAACTGCTCCGCGAGGCGGAGGAGTTTTGCGAGGTTCACGTTCTCACTTACTGCCTCATGTCCAACCATTTTCACGTCCTCGTGGAGGTCCCGAAGCCGCCCGAACCGCACCTGCGGCCTTCGCCGGACCGGGTGCTGGCCAAACTGGCGAAGCTCTCCGGGCATCAGAACGTCGGGCTCGCGCGCCAGCGGTTCGAGATGTACCGCGAAGCCCGGGACGAGAAAGGATTGGCGGAGTATCTGGCGACGTTTCATGCCCGGCTCTGGGACTTGAGCCAGTTCATGAAGCTGGTGAAGCAGCGGTTCACCTTATGGTACAATCTGCGCGCGGGTCGGACGGGCACGCTCTGGGAGGACCGGTTCAAGAGCGTGTTGGTGGAAGGCCAGGGTCAGGCGTTGGTGACGATGGCGGCGTACATCGATCTGAACCCGGTGCGGGCGGGGTTGGTGAAGGATCCGAAGGACTACCGCTGGAGCGGGTACGGGGAGGCGGTGGCGGGGAAGCGGCGAGCGAAGGAAGGGATTCGATCGCTGGTGTCGGCGCTGCAGCGGGGGCGGGAGGAATCGCCGGGCAAGTCGTTGGAGCTGTATCGGGTGTGGGTGTTCCGGGAGGGGGACGAGCGGCGGGCGGGGATCGGGGAGGATGGGCGAGCGTTACGGGGTTCGTTGTCGCGGGAGGCGGTGGTGGGGGTGTTGGAAGGGAACGGGAAGCTGCCGGTGGGCGAGTACCTGCGGTGCCGGGTGCGGTACTTCACGGCGGGTGCGGCGTTCGGGAGTCGGGAATACGTGGAGGGGATCTTCGGAGCACATCGGTCGCGGTTCGGAAGCAGGAGGCGGAACGGGGCACGGAGAATGCGAGGCCTGGAAGGGACGGAGGCGTACGTGCTGCGGGATTTGAGGAAGGCCGTGTTCGGGTAGGAGCACCGTGGGACGGCGGGTTGCACGCGTCCTGGCAGGCCCCCTCCGGCGAAGAGGGGTCGGCCAACACCACCCGCGCCCGTCGCGTTCCGGACCGCGATCTCGGCCCCGGGGAGCACCGCGCCCGGTCCCTGGCTCTGGCTACAGTCCGCCCAGTTCCCGCAACCGCGCCCACTGGCCCGCCGTGAGCGGCATGACCGACAAGCGCGACTGCTTCACCAAGGCGATCTCCTTGAGCACCGGGTCCGCCTTGATGGCGGCCAGCGACACCGGCCTGGGCAGGGCGTGGTCCGGCACCAGATCCACGCACGACCAATCCCCCTCGGTCGCGGTTGGATCGGCGTAGGCCTCCCGCGCCACCTTCGCGATCCCGACGACCTCAAGGCCTTCGCGACTGTGGTAATACGCCACCGGATCGCCCTGGCGCATGGCCCGGAGGTGGTTTCGTGCCTGAAAATTCCGGACCCCCGTCCAGGCCGCGCGCCCATCCTGCACGAACGCCGACCACGCGTAGGCCGACGGCTCCTGTTTCACGAGCCAGCCAGCCCCGGGTCCGGGGGCCACCGGGGCCACCGGGGTCGCCGGAGCGGCGGCGCTGCCTTTGAATTTCGCTTTCATCGGTGCCGTTCCGCGATGGATCCGCAACCGGGGACCCCGCGTTCCTCGCGTTCCCCGGGCACCGCGAAAGCCACGCACAACCACTCCTGGACGTCGATGGAGAACTCGGCCCGACCGGTCGACACGCCAGCTACCGGGGCTGCCGGACCCGCTCCACGCGCGCATCGAAATAGAGGGCGTGCTTGCCGGTCCAGGCGCCGCCGGGACGATGGAACGGATCGGCGTCGCCCATGATCGGGGTCTCCCCACGTCCGCCGAACAGTTGATCGACGATGACCCGCGCCTCGTTGGTGTAGATGGCCGCCCATTGCGGGGCGGAATAGGGCGCCCCGTTCAGCCAGAAATTCCACTCGTAGCTGGTGCCTTCGACGGGGAACAGGCGCCGGTCGGCCGGACATTGGAACACGCGATGGGTGTCGGTCCCGGGGAACAACGTGGTGGTGATGGGCGGCAACCCCGGCTGGTGGCTGGGCAGGTAACCCGCGCAAATCGGCAGCCGATCCCCGGAATCATCCACGTACACCGTCAGCGCCACGCCGATCTGGTGCAGATTGCCGATGCACCCTGCCGCGCGACCCGCGTCCCGACCGCGCCCCAACGCCGGCAGGAGCAACCCGGCCAGGATTCCGATGATGGCAAGGACCACCAGCACCTCGATCAACGTGAAGGCACGCGGCGCCCCGGGGCCGGCATCGTCGCGACTGGCTATTCGTCCTGGCATGAGCCCGCTCACCGGTTGGACCCGACGTCGTTCAGGGTCCGCAACAGCTGCGAAATGACCGGAGCCGTCGCACCCCGGTACCGCACGTCCTGGGCGTTGTACTGGGAGGTGGCTTGACGCAGCATTGCCGCGCCATCCGGAGCCCGGAAGTACGCTCCGAGCACCGCGCGTTCCTCCTCCGACAGCGAGTCCCGATACCGCTGCACCCAGCGAGCCATGGCCTCGACCCCCTCCTGCCGGCGCTCCTCGGGCATCAGACGCACCATCCGTTGGAGGTCCTCGATCCGTTCCCGCCGGAAGAAGTCGAGGAACACCTCCCGGCGCCGGGCGGGGTCGGACTGATCGCCGTAGCGGCCCTCGAGATACCGTGCGAGGCGCAGGTCGGGATCGCGAATCGAACGCGCCGCCATCCCTGCCCGGAGATCGCGCCGCAAGCGCACCGCCTCGGGAGCGTGCCAGGCGCGCCACCCGACGAAACCCGTCACCGCCAGCATCAACAACGCCCCGGCCACGGCCCGCGACTTCCAGGTCCATCGGGCGCGGGGCATCCCCCTTCGGCGCTCGCCGTCCGCGCCAGGTTCAGCCTCCCCGCCCTCCGCCCGACCTGCCCGCTGCCACATGGCCGCAGGCTAGGCCCCCTCCCCCGGCCACGCCAGCCGGGAAGAGCAGCCCAGGTCCCCCCGGGTTTGGCGGTTCGAACTTCGAGCTGGGAGCTTCCGTCTTGGTCCGCTCGCTGTCCCGGGGCTAGCCTCGGCCCGTGGACCTCGCCGAGAACCTCGCGAACATCCAGCAGCGCGTCCGCGCCGCGTGCGACCGCGCCGGTCGCGATCCGGCATCCGTCGAGTTGATGGCCGTCAGCAAGAATCACCCCGCCGAATCGGTGCGCGCGATGGCCTCGCTCGGCATCCGGCTCTTCGGCGAGAACCGGGTCCAGGAAGGCCGGATCAAGATTCCCCAGTGCCCCGGGCATCTCCGCTGGCATCTGATCGGCCATTTGCAGACCAACAAGGCCCGGGACGCCGTCCAGTGCTTCCAGATGATCCAGTCCGTCGACAGCCTGCGGCTGGCGGAGGAATTGCAGAAGCGGGCGGAAGGCGCGGCCAAGACGGTCCCCATCCTGATCGAGGTCAACGTCGCGGGTGAATCCACCAAGTTCGGCTATGCCCCGGCGGCGTTGCTCCGCGACATCGAGGCGTTGAACGCCCTGCGTCGACTCGAGGTGCACGGACTCATGTGCATGGCTCCGTATGCGGTGGACCCGGAACGCGTGCGCCCGGTCTTCCGGCGCTGTCGGGAACTGGCCCGCGAGGTCGAACAGGTGCTGGGCGCGCCGCTGGGCGTGCTGAGCATGGGCATGAGCGGCGATTTCGAGGTAGCCATCGAGGAGGGCTCCACGCTGGTCCGGATCGGCACGGCGCTCTTCGGTGAACGGCCCCGGCGCCCCGCCGAACCGGCGGACGACTGACCCAGATCGACCACCGACCACCGACCAGCGCGCCGGCCACAAGCGTCCGTCAATCTTCGGCAAGCCCGCGCAAGCAGGCGCCCGGCGTTCCGGCATGCTCGTCCTTCCGGTCCCGCGGCCCGCGCCGCGTCCGACCGGTTTGCCCGTGCCTTCGTCCTCGAAATCCCCGGTGCCGGCGGCGACCTGTTCTGCACGCGCACGCGCCGCGCCGCGCGGGAGCGGGTCGAAAAGGCCCAGGCCATCCTGCGCGAACGCCTGACCGATCCGCCGGACCTCGAGGAACTGGGCCGGTTGGTCGGGTGCAGCCCGTTCCATCTCAGCCGGGGCTTCTCACAGGAAGTGGGGCTGACCATCCAGCAGTATCTGCGCGGCATCCGACTCGAGCGCGCCGGCGAACTGCTGCGCACGGGCCAATGCAAGGTCACCGAAGCGGCCTTCGAGGTGGGATACAACTGCCTCAGCCAATT
>CAZSOV010000203.1:4637-14738 GCA_964608505.1 uncultured Verrucomicrobiota bacterium | reverse complement strand
TCATGGTCCCAATGCGTGTCCGGACTTTGGAAAACTTCCCTCTCCATGAACCGCCGTCGCTTCGTCCGTCGTCTGGCCGGCAGTACCGCCGCCGCCGGACTCCTCTCCACCCGCGCCGCCGAAACCCCGGCGCCCTCGTCCCCCTCCCCTTCCCCGGCCCCGTCCCCAACCCCCGCCCCCGCGTCTCCCGCGACCACCCCCGAGGCGCTCACCACCACGCCCCTCGTCCTCCAGGCTCCCCGCCCCGACGGACTCGACGTCGTCTGGGGCGTCTCGGAACTTTGCCGCGGCCACGTCGAATGGGAATCCGACGGCGGCGCCCGCGGCACAAGCCGCATGGATGCCTTCGGCTTCGTTCCCCAATCCACCCTGGCCCTCCGGATCCGCGTCGGTGGCCTGAAACCCGGAACCGCCTACCGCCTGCGCTCCGTCACCGTCGCCGCCCGGGACGCACGCGAGGAGGTCTCCCACTGGAAACCCTTCCGCACCCTCGACCCCGCGGCCGCGGTCACGCATTTCGTCTCCTGGAACGACACCCACGTCCAGAACACCACCCTTCAAGCCCTCGACCGGATCACGCCCCCCGCCGATTTTCTCGTGTGGAACGGCGACACCTGCAACGACTGGCTCAAGGAGGATCTCCTCGTCCCCACCCTGCTCCACCCGGGCCAGCGGGACATCACCATCGGACGCCCGCTCTTCCTGACCTGGGGCAACCATGACGTCCGCGGACCCTGGGCCTTTCGCGTGCCGGACTTCGTGGCCACGCCCACCGGGCGGCCCTTTCACGCGTTCCGTTCCGGCCCCGTCGGCGTCATTTGCCTGCACACCGGCGAGGACAAGCCCGACGACCATCCGAGCTTCGCCGGACGCGTGGCCTTCGATGCCCTGCGCCGCGAACAGGCCGAATGGCTCGCCGCCGTCATCCGCCGACCCGACCTCGCCTCCGCGCCCTATCGCGTCGTCTTCTGCCACATCCCGCTCCGGTGGCGCGACGAAAGCGTCCAGGATTACTCGAAGACCGGCTTCGACCGGCACAGCGGACGGAGCCGCGCGGCGTGGCACGACTCCCTCGCCCGCTGGAAGACCCAGGTCGTCATTTCCGGCCACACCCACAGTCCGGCCTGGCTACCCGGCACCGACGAGTTTCCCTATGGCCAACTCGTCGGCGGCGGTCCCCAGCCCGCCTCGGCGACCTGGACCGAGGGGCGTGCCGACCGGGAACGTCTCCGTCTCACACTGCGCAAGCTGGATGGCACGATCCTCCACGACCTGACCTTCCCGCCGATCCCCGGCGGGCAATGGGATCAGACCTGAACATTTGACATTTGGGGTGCGGAGGGGTCTTCCCCGGCCCGGTGCCCTGCCCCGGCGCCCGCGTCCGGGCCACGGAATGTCCAATGTTCATGTTTGAGCCCAGGCGCGCCTTCACGGCGCACGAACGCGCGCCCGGAAGAACTGCGTCCGCTCCCGGGCCGGCACTCGAATCTCGCGTTCACGCCCGTCCGCGGGAATGAAGCCGTCGTCGTCCGCTCCCGCCCATGGCGTCCAGGCCCCGTCCGCCATGTCCTGCCGCGTCTCCAACCCCACCTCCACCCCGGGCGGATGATGGAACCGGATCCGCACCCCGTTCCCGTCGGGTTCGCGACCCACCTGCAAGCGCCACCGATCCTCCGCCCGCACCGGGTCGGTTCCGGTCAGGAACTCGAGGTAATCCGTGGCGCCGTCGCCGTCGGCATCTCTGGCCCGATCCCCGGTCTCCGCCACGACGGGCCCGAACCGTTCCCGGAGCCACGCGGGGAAATCGACCCGTTGGGCGAGAGCGAGGATCCAGCGCTCCAGCAGCGCGGCCCCCTCGACGTCGACGACCCCCGAGGAGATGGGGGGCATGCGGTCCTGTCCGGTCGAGAGGATGCGCCGCAGCAGCATCGAGCGTCCCGGGTGTCCGGGCGCCACCACCCGTTGCTCGGGATCGCCACCGGAGTCGTTCAGCAGTCCCTCCAGCAACCGCGCCTGGTCGGTGGGGGTTTCGAGGCGGGCATCGAAGAATCCGCCGCCCACCGTGCCGCCCGGGCGGTGGCACGGGGCGCAATTCACGGCCAGGTAGGATCTCGCCCGTGCTTCCAGGCTGACCCGCTCGTCGCCGAGGGCCGGATGTCGGCGCGACGCGAACGGGTGCTCGGGCGGAGCGTGGAAGTAGCCGGCGTCCGCGAGGGCCGAGATCTGATCGCGGCCGCCGCCCTCCGCGTTTGCCACCGTCCGGGCCAACTGCGCGGTTTCGAACGCGAGCATCCCGCCGGTGGCCGGATTGTGGCAGGCCAGGCATTCGGCCCGGCTGGGGAATCGCCAATGCACGGTGCGCGTCTCCGCGCCGGTCCCGACCTGGAACGAAGCTACATCGCCCTCGTCGGGCACCAGGACGGCCTGAGCGTCGGAAGTCCAACGATAGGTGATCCCGTAGACGCCGGCGGCATTGCGAACGAGGAAGCGGGTCTCGAGGCGCTGCCGTCGATCCGAAGCCGCGGGTCCCAGGGGAAGGTCAAAGTGCTTCACCCAGACCGTACCGGTGGGCGCCAGCCAGGGGCCCGTGGCGGCATAGGTCAGGCGATTCGTGCCCGGCACGTGGAACCAGCGCCGCTTCTCCGCGCCATCCGACCAGAACGCCAGATTCACCTCGTAGGGCACCACGCCGTCCACGGGCGTCAGGGTGGACAGGTCCGAGAACGCCCCGGTCTCGGCCAGCGTGCCCGGCAACGGTTGGCCGCCGGTATTTCCGGGAACCAACCGCAGAACCCGGCCCCCGTCGAGATCGGCAATCAGGACGTCGCCATCGCGGGGATCCCGTCCAAACGCGCTGATGCCCGCCTCCCCGAGCAGCCTCTCGACGCGCGGTGGCCCCGACTCCTGGCGCCGCAGGGACCAGACATTGCCGCTGACGTAATCCGCGAAGACGTACGCCCCGGTCAGTCCGGGAAAACGGGTGCCGCGGTAGACAAATCCGCCGGAAACGGACCGTCCCTGGTTGGCCCCGCTGCCGTGCGAGTAGCTGTGGAGTGGAGCGACGTGCTGGAACGCCGGATTCGTCGTGAAACCCGCCGGCGCGCCCGACCGCGGCCCGGCGATGGGCCCTTCGCGGAAGGGCCAGCCATGGTTCGCCCCCTTGCGCGAGAGGTAAATCGCCTCCCGCGCGTTCTGGCCCACGTCCGCCACCCAGAGTTCCCCCGTGACCGGATCGAACGAGAATCGCCAGGGATTGCGCAGGCCCACCGCGAAGAACTCGGTTCGCACCCGGCCCGGATCCGCGATCGCGCGTCCCAGAAACTCGGTGGCCCCGACGAACGGGTTGTCGGCCGGAATCCGGTAGTTGCCGGGGAACGCCTCGTTCGCCGGATGCGGATTCGGTGGCAGCGACCCCGCCCCTGCATCCACGTCGAGCCGCAGCAAGCCGGCGAAGAAATCGCCCGTGATGACCTGTCCGTTGCCGTACTGGTCATTGCCTCCGCCCTCGTCCCCCAGGGCCACGTACAGATAGCCATCGGGGCCGAAATGCAGGTCCCCGCCATTGTGGTTCGAGGCCTGGTCATACTGCTGGAACAACACCTTCTCCTGCGTGGCCGCGCGATGCGGCGACGCCGCGGACACGCGAAACTCGCTCAACCGGTCGTGGAGCCGGTTCGTGTTGCCCCGCGTCGTCGCCGTCAGCGTCCGAAAGACGAAGAACCGTCCGTTCTCCGCGTAGCGCGGATGAAAGGCCAACCCGAGCAAACCCTGTTCCCCGCCGGCCACCGTCGAGGTCGTCAGATCGAGGAACACCGTCCGGGTCGGCGCCGCCAGGTTGGTGATGACGACGATGCGCCCCGGTTGCTCGACCACGAACAACCGGTTCGTCTCGCCGGGCGGTGCCGTGATCACCACCGGACTGGTGAAGCGCAGCGTCCCCAGCGCCGACTCGAGCGCGCTCGCGGGCTCCAACGGAAGTCGCAGGGCAACGGACGCCGCACGATCCGCGGCGACGGCGCCGTGGACCCAACCCAGCACGCCCAGGACCAGCACGGACCACCTCGCCGCCATCCCGGTCGCCGGTGCGAAGCGGCGATGCCCCGGTCCGGGTCCGCGGGGTTCGGCACGCCGTTTGGGGCCGGGTTCCGGGCAATACTCAGGACGATGAGACTTCTGCATGGCCGGCCAAGGTGGCCCTGCCCGGGGACATTATCAAATGACGACCTGCCTCGCGCGCGCGCCGCCTGGCACGGGTTCCGGACGCCGTGGCGCCTTCCACCGAGGAATGCCCCGCCTCCGACGAAGTCCGGTTGTTCCGCCTCCGCATCGAGGGAATCCCCTGACGCCCTGACGACCCGCGACCCGCGACCCGCGTCCCCGCGGCAGCCCTCACGGCACCACGAATTCCCCCCACGTCAGCCACCCCGGACGATCCCGGTCCTGTTCCCGGTTGGCGAAGCGCACGGGCGCCCCGCGCGGCAGCGGATTCGGCACCCGCAACCCGAGCCGGTAACGGCCCGGCGGCAAGCCCGCGGCGACGGGCCCGAAGCGCCAACGCGTCGCCGGCTCGCCCGGCATCACGTCGGGCAGCTTCCAGTCCGTCCGCCACGCCGCCGCCGCCGCGCCCTGGTCGTCGAGCACCGCGAGTTCCACCGGCCAATCGTAGTAGAACGGTGCGACACCGGTGTTGGTCACCGACAACGCCACCGCCAGGCGTCCGGCCTCCCAACGCGCGCCGGCGCGGGTCACGTGCAGTTCGTAGCCCATCCGCCGCGCCGCCCGCAGCGCCCGCTCCCGCGCCCCGCCCTCCAGCTTGCCGCTGAACACCCCCTCGTTGCACAGCCAGCTGACATGGGTCACCTCCACGCAACGATCCATCCCCTGTCCCTCCGGCGCGCACGACGGCTCGTCGAACAGGCACTTCCAAACCTCCGGACGCACCTCCCCGCCAATGGGCTGCTCCCGCCATTTCGTCAGCGCCTCCGCCGACCGCAGCCGCGTCTCGAAAAACCAGCCGTCGCTCCGCTTCCCCGTGTGCACCGTCGCCCAGGCGAACGAGTCGTCGTGGTACCCGAACGCCCGCCGCGCGTTCTCCGCGTAACGCGGGTCCCGCTCCCCCGCCGGGTAGCGCGCCACGAGCCGCGTCCGGCGGAACGCCGACTCGTACGCGTCCATCACCTCCCGTTGCACCGTCTTCGACGCGAACCACGCGTCGTTCGGGTGGTTGTGCCACTCGCCCCAGGTGCCCAGCAGTCCCAGCCCGAGGAACCCGAGCCGCGGGTCGCCATCGTAACGCCGCCCCAGGGCATGGATGAAGTTCGTCAACGCCCCGCGCAGCCGGGGATCCCCGTAATCGGGCGTGTGATCGATGGCCGGCGGACGCGGCTGGGTGTTCGTGTTGGTCCACCGTCGCATTTCCAGCCCCGCATCGATCAGGAACCGCGGCACCCCCGTGCGTTTGCCCGGCCATTCCATGTAGAACCGCGCGATGAACTGGTGGCCCCGCGACGCCGCGGCCTCGAGCTTGGCGTCGAACGCCCGCCAATCGAACGTCTCCGGGCCGGTCATCACCTCCGCCAACGCCGTGTAGTCCCACTCGAGGCTGTGCGGAAACGCGACCTCCCGGCGCAGGTACGGCACGAAACCCTTCAGCGGATTGTCCACCGGCGCCGGCGCGTAGCCCAGCGCCACCTCCGGCACCCCGTCCGCCCGCGCCTCCGCCCCTCCCGAGGCACTCGCCCATCCGACCGCGGTCAGCAGCAGCAGAATCCTCAACGTCGATTTCATCGTGGAACGTCCGCCCGACGGAGCCTTCCGCCGGAGGAAGTGCCCCCAACCTAGCCGCACCCCCGCCCCGCCGCGAGCCCGCTCCGAAAGCCATACCCCGCGGAGGGTCGCTGACCGGATCGTCGCCGGAGTCCGCCCTGCCGCGTCCGGGGCGCCCGCTTGCCTGCCGCGAACGCCGGGCCATAGAGTCGCCGCGTGCGCGAGTTCGAGTCTCCCCCATCGCATCCGCCCTTCCCCGAGGCTCGGCGCGAGCCAGGCATGCTCGAAGCACGGGCTGGGCGGGAGCGGCCCTCCCGCCCGGGCGGAGGGCACCGTCATTGCGCGCGGGCCCGTGATCACTGACCCCCCTTCCGCCTCGATGGCTCCGGCCATGGATTCCTGCCACGTCGTTCCCCATTGGAGGGCCATCGCGGCCATGGCCGAGAATCGCGCCATCGGCCTTCGCAATGCCATCCCCTGGCATCTCCCCGAGGACTTCCGGTGGTTCAAGGAAACCACCCTGGGCGGCACCCTCGTCATGGGCCGGAAGACCTTCGAGTCCATCGGTCGACCCCTGCCCGGACGCACCACCGTCGTCCTCAGCCGGTCCGGATTCCGGGATGCCCGGGTCCGGTCCGCCGCCTCCCTGGACGACATCGTGCCGTGGGATCTTCCGCCGCCGGTCTTCATCTGCGGCGGCGCCCGGATCTACGAGGCCGCCCTGCCCCGCTGTTCCGAACTGCTCCTGACCCGCGTCAAACGCACCGTCGAGGGCGATGCCTTCTTCCCCCCGTTCGAACACCTCTTCGATCTCGCCGAAGTCCTTCGCGACACGCCCGAATTCTCCATCGAACGCTGGCGTCGCATGCCCTGATTCCCCGAACCTCCCGCGCATGCCGACGCCGCTGGCCCACGGGCCCTCGTCCCGCACCCCGTTGCTCGCCGTCCTACCCCCGCTTCTCGGCGCCATCCTCATCCTCCGATCCCTCGCGGCCCCGTCCCCCGAGGTGTACCGGCCGCCCGCGTTCACCCAGACCAACCGGGTCGCCCTCGTGCGCGCCCAGGCGGCGGAGATCGAGAAGATCTACCGGGATTACGCCGCGTCCGAACACATCCCCGGCCTCGCCTACGGAATCGTGGTGGACGACACCCTCGTCCTCTCCGGGGCCTTCGGATTCACCGAGCTCGCCCGCCGCACCCCCGCCACCCCGAAGAGCGTGTTCCGCATCGCGTCGATGACGAAGAGCTTCACCGCGCTCGCCGTGCTGCGACTGCGGGACGCCGGCAAACTCGACCTCGACCGCCCGGTGTCCCGCCACCTTCCCGAACTGCGCCGCCTCCCCCTCCTCACCCGCGACGCGCCGCCCATCACTCCCCGACACCTCCTCACCCACGGCGCCGGCTTCCCCGAGGACAACCCCTGGGGAGACCGGCAACTGGCCGATTCCGACGCCGACCTCGTGGACCTGATGCGCAGCCCGGTACAGTTCTCGACGGCGACCGGCACCGAGTTCGAGTACAGCAATCTCGGGTTCGCCCTGCTCGGACGCCTCGTGCGCCGGGCCAGCGGACAGTCGTGTCAGGCCTACCTCGACGCGCACGTCCTCCGCCCGCTCGGCATGCACTCCACCTATTGGGAACCCGCCCGGGTCCCCCCGGAGCTCCTCGCGCATGGCTATCGCTGGCACGACTCCGATTGGCAGGAGGAACCCCTGCTCGCCGACGGCTCCTTCGCCCCGATGGGCGGCCTCCTGACCTCCGTGGAGGATTTCTCCCGGTACATGGCCCTGCACCTCTCCGCCTGGCCGCCCCGCGACGATGCCGACCCCGGCCCCCTTCGCCGCTCGTCCCTCCGGGAAATGCACCAACCCGCCCGCCTCTCCGGCCTGGCTTCGCGCCCCCGGCCCGCCGACGGCTCCCCCTGCCCCGAGGCCAATGCCTATGCCTACGGCCTGGCCTCCAAGGTGGACTGCCTCGACCGCGTCCGGGTCGGCCATTCCGGCGGCCTGCCCGGCTTCGGCAGCGACTGGCGAATGCTCCCCCAACACGGCATCGGCGTCGTCGCCCTCGGCAATCGCACCTACAGCGGACTCGGTCGTCCCACCGCCAAGGTCGTCGACCTCCTGCTTGACCAGGCCCGCCTGCTACCCCGCCAGCTTCCCGTCTCCGACATCCTCCGCCGTCGCGCCGAACAACTCGTGGCCCTGCTCCCCGATTGGGGGGGGGCCGAGGCCTCCGGCATCTTCGCCGAGAATTTCTTCCCCGACCACCCCGTCGCGGAGCGTCGCGAGGAAACCCGCGACCTGTTCCGGCAGGCCGGCGACATCCTGTCCGTGGACCCGGTGCAACCCCGGAACCAACTCCGGGGTACGGTCAAGGTCCATGGGCGCCATGCCACCCTCGAGATCTTTCTCACCCTCACGCCGGAGAACCCCCCCTTGATCCAGGAGTTCGAGATCGTCCGCGCCCCCTGAGCTCCGCTCCCGTTCCGCCCATCGCCGTTCGCCCACGCCTCGATGCTCCCTTACTTCCGCAAGCACCTGCCGGATCGCAATCTCTGGGTCATCTACCGGACCATGCTGGTCCTTTCCACCGCCTACGGCCTCGCCCTCGCCGTCCTGCCCCTCCTCCTCGAACGCCGCCACATGCCCCATGACGTCGTCGGCGAACTCGCCTCCTGGTTCGCCCTTGGCCTCGTCCTGTGCGCCGCGCCCAGCGGCTGGATCATCCGCCGCTTCACCGCCCGGGCCACGTTCGTGGTCTCGATCCTGGGGTACGCCTCCATGATCGCTCTGCTGCCCCTCTGCCATTCCTACACCGCCCTCGCCGCGGATCGCTTCGTTGACGGCCTCTTCTCCATGGGCGCCTGGGTCAGCGCCGAGACGCTCCTGCTCTGGCGGTCCACCCGCCAAAACAAAGCCCTCGCCACCAGCCTTTCCGCCACGTTCACCATGGTCGGCTACGTCCTGGGCCCGCTCCTCTCCCTGGGCACCTCCAGCCTGCTTTCCCCCGAACACCGGCTCTATCTCGCCGGCGCCGTTGCCGCCGCCGCCGCCGTCGTCGCCGCCACCGCCCTCTCCCCCGATCCCGATCCCGAACACCGCCGGGCCCACGGACATCACCCCGACGCCACGCCCGGGCATCCCGTCGTCATCCGGCCCTATCCGCAGCTCGCCTGGAAGATCAAGGCCAGCTGCGCCGCCACCTTCGCCAGCGGCTTTTTCCAGAGCTCGGCCGCCCTGTTCATCCCCCGCTTTCTCATCCGCGAGAAGGGCGTCCCCGAGGAGCATGCCAGCCTCGTCGTCGCCTTCGCCGCCGGCGGCATGCTGTTGATCGCCAACTTCGCCGCCCGCGCCGGCGACCGATTCGGACATCTCCTCGTCATGCGACTCCTCGCCCTCGTCGGCATCGTCGGCATGCTCGCCTTCATCCCCCTGCAGTCGTTCCCTCTCATGGCCGCCGTCTTCGTCATCGCCGGGGGCGCCATCAGCTCCATGCCCCCCCTCTCCCTCGCCCTCCAGGGCGTCATCTCCACTCCCGCCGAGTACCCGCGCTCCAACGCCATCTTCAACGTGTTCTTTGCCACCGGCCTCGTCCTCGGCCCCCTCGCCACCGGTCACGTCTTCACGTCGTTCGGCGGCAACGCCATCGTCGCCCTCTTCGCCGCCGTCTGGGCCGTCTTCGCCCTCCTCAGCCTCCTCTTCCGCAAGGACGACCCCCGGCTCGCCCGCGCCTGATCCGTTCCCGCCCTCCGCCCCACCCCCCCCAACCACCGCGCCCGGCGCCAACCCGCCCGGTTCCCTCCGAAGTCGTGGACGCCCCCACGCGTCCGGCGCTAGCCTCCCCCTCCGACCACCCCCACCGCACCGCACCGTGAACCCCGCGCCCACCACGCCCCGGCCAAGGCCCACCCTCGTCGTCGTCGGCTCGGTGAACATGGATCTCGTCGTCAAGGTGCCCCGCATCCCCAGCCCCGGGGAAACCCTGGCCGGCCATTCCTTTCAAACCCTCCCGGGCGGCAAGGGCGCCAACCAGGCCGTGGCCGTCGCCCGCCTCGGTGGCCACGCCGTCTTCATCGGTCGCGTCGGCTCCGACGGCTTCGGAACCGCCCTCCGCCGCCATCTTCGCGGGGAAGGCGTCGACCTCACCCAACTCCGGTCCGTTCCCGACGTCCCCAGCGGCATCGCCCTCATCCAGGTCGAGGACACCCTGGCCGGAGCCCAGCGACGCATCCCCGTGGACATGGTGGTCCTCTCGGCGGCCCTCGAGCCGCAGGCCGACGCCCGTGAGCTGGCCCAGCGCTTCGGAATCTCCTGCAGCTCCGACGGGTGGGTC
>CAZSOV010000203.1:0-4627 GCA_964608505.1 uncultured Verrucomicrobiota bacterium | reverse complement strand
GAGGACACCCCCGAGGGCGCGCAGAATTCCATCGCCCTCGCCCCGGGAGCCAACCACCGCCTCACCCCCGACGATCTCCTCCGGCACGCCTCCGTCATCGCCCGGGCGGACGCCCTGCTGGTCCAGCTCGAGATCCCCCTCGAAACCGCCGCCGCCGCCCTCCGCATCGCCGCCGACCACGACGTCTTCACCGTCCTCGACACCGCGCCGGCCCCGCCCTCCGGACTGCCCCCGGACCTGTTCGCCGATCTCGATGTTCTGAGCCCGAACCAATCCGAGGCCGCCGCGTTGACCGGTCAACCGTGCCGAACCCGGGCCGAGGCGGAATCCGCCGCTGCCGTGCTGTTCGCCCGCTATCGCCCTGCCCTGGTCGTCATCAAGCTCGGCGCCGACGGTGCCCTGGCCTATGCCGGCCCGGACCTGCCCGCGTACCATCAACCGGCCTTTCCCGTGCAGCCCCGGGATACGACCGCCGCCGGAGACGCCTTCACGGCCGCCCTCGCCCTGGGTCTCGCCGAGGGCACCGACCTCGCCCGGGCCCTGCGATTCGCCGCCGCCGCCGGAGCCCTCGCCACCACCCGCGACGGCGCCCAGAACTCCATGCCCACCCGCGACGAGGTCCATCGCCTCCTGCGCCGCCGCCCTCGCAAAGCACCTCCCACCCGATCCTGACCCGACGCCTCCCCGCCCACCATGAAACCATTCCTGTCGTTCCCGCGACCCTTCGCCCCCCTCGGTACACTCCCGGTCCTGGCGCTGATGCTCGCTTGGACCGGCTGCGGACCCTCGACGCCCGAGTCCACCTCCTCCGGCACCACGTCGCCCTCCGCGCCCCCCTCCAAACCGCGCGTCGCCCTGGTCATGAAATCCCTGGCCAACGAGTTCTTCCTCACCATGGAGAACGGCGCCCGTGCCCACCAGAAGGCCCACGCCGCGGACTACGACCTGCTCGCCAACGGCATCAAGGACGAGCTCGATGTCGCCCGCCAGATCGACATGGTGGAGCAGATGATCGCCCAAAAGGTCCACGCCCTCGTCATCGCCCCCGCCGATTCCAAGGCCCTCGTCCCCGTCTGCAAGAAGGCCCAGGACGCCGGCCTGGTGGTCGTCAACATCGACAACAAACTCGACGACGACGCCCTCGCCGGAAAACAGGCGCGCGTCCCGTTCGTCGGACCCGACAACCGCAAGGGCGCCCGCAAGGTCGGCGACGCCCTGGCCGCTCGTCTGAAGTCCGGAGACCCCGTCGCCATCCTCGAGGGCGCCCCCAATGCCTTCAACGGCATCCAACGCAAACTCGGCTTCCAGGACGCCCTCCAGGCCGCCGGCCTCCGCCTCGTCACCTCCCAGTCCGGTTACTGGGAAACCGACAAGGCCAACCAGGTCGCCGCCGCCATCCTCGGCGAGCACCCCGACCTCAAGGCCTTCCTCTGCGCCAACGACAGCATGGCCCTCGGCGTCGTCGCCGCCCTCCGCGCCGCGTCCCGCCAGGACCGGGTCCTCGTCGTCGGCTTCGACAACATCAGCGCCGTCCAATCCCTCCTGAAGGAAGGCCGCATCCTCGCCACCGCCGATCAACACGCCGACCGGATCGCCATCTTCGGCATCGAACACGCCCTGGAACTCCTGAAATCCAAGGCCCCCCCCGCCGACCGCGAGACCCCCGTCGACCTCGTCCTCGCGCCCGCCCCACAATAGCCCCGCCCGCCCCACCATGAGCCGCCCCATTCCCTCTCTCCGCCCGATGCGGGCACCGGACCCGCACGCGGTGGGCCGCCTGCCCCCACGCGGCGATGCGCTGCGCCAACTCCGCGTCATCGTGCCAGGATTGCTTTGAGCTTGGCCTTTGGAACTTCCCCCCCCATGCCCCTCGTCGAAATCCGCGGTCTCGGCAAATCGTACGCCACTCCCGTCCTCGACGACATCCACCTCGACCTCCACGCCGGCGAGGTGCACGCCCTCGTCGGCGAGAACGGTGCCGGCAAAAGCACGCTGTCCCGCATCCTGTCGGGGCTGGTCCAACCGGATCGCGGCGAAATCCGCCTCGACGGCCAGCCCTACGCGCCGCAATCGAAACGCGAAGGTTCCGCCGCCGGCATCCACATGGTGATGCAGGAACTCAACCTCATCGGTACCCTCTCCGTCGCCGAGAACATCTACCTCGATCACCTTCCCCACCGGGGCGGCTGGATCGATTTCCCCCGCCTCCGCCGCGACGCCCGCGAGGTGCTCTCCCGCATCGGCATGGGCGACCTCGACCCCGACCAGGCCGTCGATCAACTCGGCGTCGGACCCCAGCAGATGGTCGAGATCGCCGCCAGCCTCTGGCGCCGTTGCCGGGTGCTCATCTTCGACGAACCGACCGCCGCCCTCACCCAGCCCGAGGTCACCCGCCTCTTCGAACAGATCCGCCGCCTCCGCTCCGAGGGCGTCGCCCTCCTCTACATCTCCCATCGCCTCGAGGAAATCCGCCAGATCGCCGACCGCATCAGCGTCCTCCGCGACGGACGCCTCGTCGCCACCCGGCCCGTCGCCGAACTGGCCCTCGACGACATCGTCCGCCTCATGGTCGGACGCGAACTGGGCCAGGCCTCCTTCGCCGGCCAAACCACCCTCGGCGACGTCGCCCTCTCCGTCCGTCACCTCCGATCCGGCGACCGCGTCCGCGACGTCTCCTTCGAGGCCCGGCGCGGCGAGATCCTCGGCTTCGCCGGCCTCATGGGCTCCGGTCGCACCGAGACCATGCGCTGCATCTTCGGCGCCGATCCCCGCGACTCCGGCGACATCCACCTCCACGGCGCCACCCAACCCGCCAACATCCGGTCCCCCCGCGACGCCGTCCGGCACGGCATCGCCTTCCTCACCGAGGATCGCAAGGCCCAGGGCCTCTTCCTCTCCCTCGGCATCCGCGAGAACCTCACCATCAATTCCCTCCACCGCGTCTCACGCCTCGGCGGCTGGCTCGCGCGCCTCGCCGAAACCCGGGCCGTCCGCGCCTGGATCGACAAACTCCACATCCGCTGCCACTCCCCCGACCAACCCATCGCCGAACTCAGCGGCGGCAACCAACAAAAGGTCATCCTCGCCCGCTGGCTCTACCGCGACTGCTCCATCCTCGTCGTCGACGAACCCACGCGCGGCGTCGACATCGGCGCGCGCTTCGAAATCTACCGGCACCTCGCCGACCTCGCCGCCGAGGGCAAGACCGTCATCGTCGTCTCCTCCGACCTGCTCGAACTCATGGCGCTTTGCGACCGCATTGCCGTCATGTCCGCCGGGCGCCTCGCCGCCGAGTTCCGCCGCGACGACTGGTCCCAGGATCGGATCATGGCCGCCGCCCTCAGCGGTCACCTCCAATCGTCCGCCGCCCCCGTGCCCGCGCCCGACACCACGCCGCCCTAGCCCGTCGCCACCCGATCCATGCCCGATTCCCCGACCCGCCGGTGGCGCCGGGCCGTCCTCGACCAGGCCGGCCTCCTTGCCGCACTCGTCCTGCTCGTCGTCGTCTTCGGACTCTCGACGCGCCACTTCCTGAGCCCGGAGACCTTCCGCACCATCGCGAACCAGATCCCCTCGGCCATGCTCGTGGCCACGGGCATGACCTTCGTCCTCGTCCTCGGCCAGATCGATCTCTCCGTGGGCTCCGTCGTCGGTATCTCCGGGGCCTTCCTCGGCACCGCCCTCGCCGCCTGGCATTGGCCGCTCCCGCTGGCCCTCGCCGGCGCCCTGACCGTCGGAACCGCCTGCGGCGCCTTCAACGGCGCCGTCTCCATCCATTGGCGCCTCCCCTCCTTCATCGTCACCCTCGGCATGCTCGAAATCGCCCGCGGCGGCGCCCACGCCCTCACCCAATCCCAGACCCGTTACCTCGGATCCACCGTCGATTTTCTCGCCTCCCGCCAGATCCTCGGCTTCTCCCTCCCCTTTCTCCTCGCCCTCGCCCTGGTCATCGGCGCCCAACTCCTCCTCACCCGCACCGTGTTCGGACGCCTCGCCATCGCCATCGGCACCCACGAGGAGGCCGTCCGCCTGTCCGGCCTGGATCCGCGCCCCGTCAAACTCGCGGTCTTCGCCGGCACGGGCTTCCTGGCCGCTTTGGCCGCCGTCATCGACACCGCCCGCTTCCAGTCCGCCAGCCCCAACGCGGGTCTGGGACTCGAACTCCAGGCCATCGCCGCTGCCGTCATCGGGGGCACCAGCCTCCTCGGCGGACGCGGCTCCGTCGTGAGCACCTTCCTCGGCGTCCTGCTCATCGCCGTGCTCAACGCCGGACTCGCCGCCCTCGGCACCCGAGACGAAATGAAACGCCTCGTCACCGGCGCCGTCATCATCGCCGCCGTGGTGGTCGACGTATACCGCCACCGGGCACGCCACGCGCACTGACGCACCCGAAGCACCCGAAGCACCCGAAGCACGGAGGTGCCGAGGTACCGCTCCAAACCCCAAGCCCCAACCCTACGCCTACCCGAACACCGCCTTTTTCAAGTCCCGCAGGACATACGCCTCCGCTCCCTCCAACCCGCGCACCCGACGCGCCCCGTCCTTCCGCTTCTTCCCGAACCGCTCCCGGTACGCCCCGAAAATCCCCTCCACGTACTCCCGACTCCCGAACGCCGCTCCCGCCGTG
>CAZSOV010000202.1:0-14774 GCA_964608505.1 uncultured Verrucomicrobiota bacterium | reverse complement strand
CCGCGGAGGTGAACTTCAGGGCGTTGCCCAGCAGGTTGTTGAGCACCTCGGCGAGGCGCGCCGGATCGCCCCGCAGAAAACGCGGCAGGCCGGGCCGGAGCTCCCCGATCAGCTCCAGTTGCTTCTGCTGGGCCAGCGATCCCAGCGCCGACAGGCTCCGTTCCACGACGTCGAACAGGTCGAAATCGATCTCCTCGAGCCGCAGGCCGCCGGCCTCGGACCGCATGAAATCCAGGACGTCGTTGACGATTTGCAGGAGCATCCGGGAGCCGGTGTCGATGCTCTCCAGCAGGTTCTTCTGGTGCTGGTCCAGCGTCGTCTCCGCCAGCATCGCCGTGTTCGGCACGATCGCGTTCAACGGCGTGCGGATCTCGTGACTCACGGTTGCCAGGAACTCCGCCTTCTGCCGGGCCGATTCCTCCGCCGCCAGCCGCGTCTTCTCCCGTTCCGCCTCGATCTGCTTCCGCGCGCTGATGTCCTCCACCGTGCCCTCGTAGTACAGGAGCTTCCCCTCCCAATCGCGCACCGGCCGCGCGCTCTCCGAAATCCACGTCGTCGACCCGTCCCCGCAGCGCACCTCCGACTCGAACCCGGTCACGCTGCCCGCCGCCAGGACCGCGGTGGTGAATTCGCCCCACCGCCCCGGCTTCGCGTAGGCCTGCGTCCCGACGTCCGTCATCCGTGTCATCAGGTCGTCCGCGGAGGCATACCGGTAGATCCGCACCAGCGCGGGATTGACGCTCAGGAAGCGGCCCTCGGGCGACGTCTGGTAGATCCCTTCCACCGAGTTCATCACCATCGTGCGGTACTTCTCCTCGGCGTCCTTCAGCGCCTGCTGCGTTTCGATCATCTCCGTCACGTCCCAGAAGATCCCCTGGATCCCGATGGTCGCCCCGTTCACGTCGTACAACGGCGTCTTGATCACCTCCACCCAGTGCACCTTGCCGTCCGCGCCCTTGTTCCGCTCCGTGAATCGCACGGTCTTTCCGTCCGCCATCACGCGCTGGTCGTCGGCCTGGTACTTCCGCGCAAGCTCCTCGGGGAACAGGTCGTAGTCCGTCCGTCCCAGAATCTCCTCCGCCTGCTTCCCCACGGTGTCGCAGAAGCGCTGGTTCGCGAGGATGAAGCGTTCTTCGAGATCCTTGCGGAGGACGTTCTGCGGCAGTTCCTCCACCAACCGGTGGTACAGGTGCTCGGCGTTGCGCAACTGCTCCTCCGCCGCCTTGCGCGACGTGATGTCCTGGACCGTGCCCTCGTAGAACTGCACCTCGCCCCGCGCGTCCCGCACCACCCGGGCGTTTTCCACGATCCAGATCTCCGTGCCGTCCTTGCGCCGGATGCGCGCCTCGAAGTTCGACAGGGTGTCGCTCCGTTGCAGGGCCGCCTTGAACCGCTCGCGCATGCCCGGCTCGACGTACAACTGATGCGCGATGTCCCCGATCCCCTCCATCAACTCCCGCGGCGATGCGTACCCGTAGATTTCCGCCAGCATCGGATTCGCCGCGAGGTACCGTCCCTCCGGCGTGGTCTGGTAGATCCCCACCACGATGTTCTCGAACATCCCCCGATACTTCGACTCCGCCTCCCGCAGGGCCTCCTCCACCTGCGCATGCCGCTGCTCCAGGCGCTCCAGCTGGCGCTGCCGCCGTTGCAGGTTCAACTGCGCCAGCACCAGCCGCCCCAGGCCCTCGAGCGATTCCAGCTGCCCTGCCGCCACCGAACGCGGACGGGTGTCCCACACCAGGAAACTCCCCAGGCCCTCCCCCTCCGGCGAAACCAGCGGTGCCGCCGCGAAAAACCGTACCCCGCCCGGTTCCCGAACCAGCGCCAGATCCCGGAAACGTGGGTCCTGCGACGCGTCGGCCACCGTCACCACCCCCTCGCTGCCGAGCAACCGCTCCGCCAGCGAGCCCTCGCGCGGACGCCGGCGCGCCGCCATCCCCACCGCCGCCGTCACCAGCAGAAAATCCGGCCCCACGATCTCCACCGCCGCCCCGGGACATCCGAAGATCACCGTCGCCAACCGGCACGCCTCCGCCAGGGCGGCTTCCACGGCCGGATCGGAGTTCAGATACCACTCGACCGTATCCACGCGCGCCGCTTCGAGTTCAGGGGAGGTTTTCACGGGAGCTGCGATACCTCGCAGCGTATACGGCCCCCCCCGGTTTTCCAAACGCCCGTTTGCCGCCCCCCCGCCCCGCAAGCCGGAACCCCCGCGATTCCAAGGCCACCCCCGCCCGCCCCGGAAGCATCCCTGCCCTCCCTCCCCGCCAGCGCCGGATTCCCCCCAAAAAGCCGTCCCACCCCACGCCCGCCGGGGTCGGCCCGGCGATCGGCCCGATTGACAGTCCGTCCGGTTTCGGGCAGTACGCGCCGCGTGTTCAGGGTTTTGATGTGAGATGAGCACCGATCCTTCGTCCCGTCGCCGGCTCGGCCTGGCGCTCGGTGCTCTGGGAGTGGTGTACGGCGATATCGGCACCAGCCCGCTTTACGCCCTGCGCGAGTGCTTTCACGGCGAACACGCCCTCGCGCCCTCCCGCGGCACCGTGCTCGGCGTCCTCTCCGCCGTCATCTGGTCCCTGATCCTGATCGTCTGCATCAAGTACCTGCTCGTCGTCATGCGGGCAAACAACCGCGGCGAGGGCGGCATCATGTCCCTGCTGGCCCTCACCCTGAAACGCCTGCCCCAGGGCCGCAGCCGGGATCCCCTCCTCATTCTGGGCGCCTGCGGCGCCGCCCTGCTCCTCGGCGAGGGCATGATCACTCCCGCCATCACCGTCCTCGGCGCCGTCGAGGGACTCCGGGTGGCCGCGCCCGCCTCCGCGAATTTCGTCCTCCCCATCACCTGCGCCATCCTCGTCGCGCTCTTCGCCGTCCAACGAATCGGCACCGGCCGCGTCGGCGCCGTGTTCGGCCCCGTCACCCTCGTCTGGTTCGTTGTTCTCGCCGCCCTCGGCATCCGCGGCATCCTCGTCGATCCCTCCGTCCTCGCCGCCTTCAACCCCGTCTTTGCCGTCGAGTTCCTTGCCCACCAGGGCTGGGGCGCCTTCTTCGTCCTCGGCGCCGTGTTCCTGACCCTCACCGGCGTCGAGGCCCTTTACGCGGACATGGGCCATTTCGGCGCCGGCCCCATCCGGCTCGCGTGGTTCTGGGTCGTCTTCCCGGCCCTGATCCTCAACTACCTCGGCCAGGGCGCCTGGCTGATCCGCCATCCCGAAGCCGCCGCCAGCCCGTTCTATGGTCTCGCGCCCCAGTGGTTCCTGTTTCCCCTCATCGGCCTGGCGACCGCGGCCGCCTGCATCGCCTCGCAGGCCCTGATCTCCGGCGCGTTCTCCATGGCCCGCCAGGCAATCCAACTCGGGTTCCTCCCCCGCCTCGGCATCCAGCACACCTCCTCCACCGAACGCGGCCAGATCTACGTGGGGGCCGTCAACTGGCTCCTCATGGTCGCCTGCCTCGGCCTCGTCGTCGGGTTCAAATCCTCGGACAACCTCGCCGCCGCGTATGGGATCGGGGTCTCGCTGACGATCATGATGACCACCATCCTCCTCTACCATGCCGCCCAGCATGCCTGGGGTTGGTCGCGCCTCCAGGCCGGACTGCTCACCGGCTCCTTCCTGGCCATCGAGGTGACCTTCTTTCTCGCCAACACCATCAAGTTCGCCAGCGGCGGCTGGTTCCCCATCGCCATGGGCGCACTCATCTACATCTGCATGGCCACCTGGTTCCGCGGGCGTCGCGAGGTCCAGCGCCAGCTCTTCGAAAGCTCCCTCCCCCTCGGCATGTTCATCGCCGAACTCGAGCGCCGCCCCAAGCCCCGCGTCGCCGGCACCGCCATCTTCCTCACCGGCAATCCCCAGGGCACCCCCGGCGCCCTCCTCCACAACCTCAAACACAACAAGGTCCTCCACGAACGCGTCGTCATCCTCCGCTTCGCCGTCGTCGAATCCCCCACCGTCGAATCCGACGAACGCGTCCAGATCGAACAACTGCCCCTCGGCTTCTACCGCGTCACCGCCTTCTTCGGCTTCATGGAGTCCCCCGACCTCGACGTCGCCCAGGCCGCCTGTGAATCCGAGGGCCTCGACTGGGACCCCATGAAGACCACCTTCTTCCTGGGCCGCGAAACCATCGTCCCCACCTCCCGACCCGGCATGGCCCGCTGGCGCAAATACCTCTTCGGCTTCATGTCCCGCAACGCCCAGCAGGCCACCGCCTTCTTCCGGCTCCCACCCAATCGCGTCGTCGAACTCGGCATGCAGGTCGAGATCTGATGATCCGATGAGCGCGGTCACCCTCTCCGACAAACTCCTCGCCGACCTCGCCGGCTGGGAAGCCGTCAAACAAGCCCGAACCATCGTCGCCGAAAACCGGGTCCTCAGCTCGTGCTGGGAACCGCCGGTGCTCCGCGGCGTCGTCCAATCCGGCTCCACCTCCTACCGCGCCGGCCTCGTGATCCGTCGCGAAAACGACGCCGAAAACCTCTGCACCTGCCGCCAATCCCGCGAATGGGGTACCCTCTGCCCCCACTCCATCGCCGTCGGACTCCACTTCCTCAAACCACCCGCCCCCACCCCGTCCTCGTCCTCGTTCCCCGCGGCGTCCGCCGGCAGTCCGCCGCGACCGGGCGCGTCCTCCGGAACCCCCTCCCGCGCCACCACCCCCGCACCCCGCACCCCCTCGCGGGATGTCCGTCGCCTGCTTCGGGCCGCCCCGGATGCCCCCTCCGCCGAACCCCTCGAGATCCACGTCATCCTGCCCCCCAACCTCGCCGAGGCCCTCGGACGCGGGCGTGCCACGATCTTCCTCGAGGGCCGCTGGCGCCGCGGCACCGCTCCCCTCGCCGCCCTCCCCCTCGATGTCCCGTTCCGGCTCTCCCCGGCTGACCTCCGGCTGCTCGACGCCGCCGAACACATCGCCGCGGGCGACACCCCCGGCATGTTCCAACTGGGCACCCAGGACCTCGCCACCCTGCTCGAGGCGCTCGTCGATCATCCCCGCATCACCTTCGGCAAGACGAAGGCGGTCGCCGTCCATGCCACCCCCTGGCCCGCGCCCCTCGCGGCCCGCCTCGAAACCAACGGCGAAATCACCCTCCGCCTCCGCCCCCTCCCGCGACCCCCGGCCTTCGTGCCGGGCACCCGACCCTGGATTCTCGACGGCGCCGCCTTTCACCCCCTCGCGCTCCCGGCGGAAGCGCTCCCCGCCCTCTCCCAGACCGTCAAGTTCCCCCGCGCCCAAGTCCCCGCGTTCCTGTCCCGCGTCTTCCCCATCCTCCGGAATGCCGCCGACCTCCAGGCCGACTTCGACCCCGCCGAGTTCGAGCTCGCCCCCGCCGAGCCCCGGTTCGTCCTGCACCTCGCCGGCGGACTCGCCATGCTCACCGGCCAACTCCAGTGCACCTATGGCCCCCAGGTCGTCACGCCCGGTGTCACCCCGTTCGACGCCGCCTCCTGGATGCCCGACCCCGCCCGGATTCGCCGCTACTCCACCCGCGACGCCCGGGCCGAACAGTCCGCCATGGAGCGCCTCTCCCGCCACGGATTCTCGGGACCCGACGCCCAGGGTCGCTGGCAGCTCAACGGGCAGAACCAGGTCCTCACCTTCCTCGCCCGCGAATTCCCCCGGCTCGAGCGCGAATGGCAGGTCACCCTCGAGGAACGGCTCCAGCGCAGCTCGGACCAGAATCTCGAGCGCGTCGATCCCCGCCTCTCCATCACCACCTCCGGCGAGCAGTGGTTCGATCTGCAAATCCAGTACGCCACCTCCGGCGGCGAACGCATCCCGGCCTCCGAAATCCAGCGGCTCCTCCGCGGCGGCCAATCCCATACCCGCCTCAAAAACGGGCGTTTCGCCCTGCTCGACACCGGAGCCGTCGAGGAACTCGAGGAAATCCTCGTCGATTGCGCCCCGGAACAACACGCCGGCGGCTATCGACTTGCCCAAGCCCAGGCCGGATTCCTCGATGCCACCTTCCGCCAGCAAGGCTGGCAACCCGTCGCCCCCGCCGCCTGGCAGGAACGCGCCCGGCAACAAAACGGAGAGGCCCGCCTCGAATGCCCCCCACTCGGCCCCCTCGACGCCATCCTGCGCCCTTACCAGAAGCACGGCGTCGCCTGGCTCGCCTTCCTCCGCCGAAACGGATTCGGAGGAATCCTCGCCGACGAAATGGGCCTCGGCAAAACCCTCCAGACCCTCGCCCTCCTCGCCGCCAACCGAGCCGCCGCCGGCGCCGCCCCGCGCTCCCCCAGTCTCGTCGTCTGCCCCACTTCCCTCGTCTTCAACTGGGCCGCCGAGGCCGCCCGCTTCGCCCCCCAGCTCCAGGTCCTTGCCCTCCACGGCACCCAGCGACACGACCGCTTCCCCGAAATCCCCGCCGCCGACCTCGTGATCACGAGCTACGCGCTGGTCCGGCGCGATTTCGAACGCTACCGCGGACTGGCTTTCGACACCGTCATCCTCGACGAAGCCCAGCACATCAAGAACCGCCAAACCCAGAACGCCCAGGCCGTCAAGGCCCTCCGCTCCCGCCATCGACTCGTCCTCACCGGCACCCCCCTCGAAAATTCCGTCCTCGATCTCTGGAGCATCTTCGACTTCCTCATGCCCGGATTCCTCGGCCAGGCCCAGGACTTCAAGGAACGCTACGAACTCCCCATCGTCCGCGAAAAAAGCGCGGACGCCCAATCCCGCCTCGCCCGGCGGCTCCGCCCCTTCCTCCTCCGCCGCCTCAAGCGCGACGTCGCCCCCGAACTCCCCCCCCGAATCGATCAGGTCGTCTGGTGCGAGCTCTCCGATTCCCAGGCCGAAGCCTACGCCCAACTCCTCGAGGCCACCCGCCGCGAAGTTCATGACGCCGTCGGCGCCCAGGGCCTCGCCCGCAGCCGCATGCTCGTCCTCACCGCCCTCCTCCGACTCCGCCAGGCCTGCTGCGACCTCCGCCTGCTCGGCGTCGATCCGTCCGAGGCCTCCTCCGCCGCCGAACCCTCCGAGACCCCCGCATCGGCCCCGCCTCCCGCCGCGGGTCCGAAGACCAGCGCGAAACTCGAGGCGTTCGCCGAACTCCTCGAAGAGGCCCTCGACGGCGGTCACCGCGTGCTCGTCTTCAGCCAGTTCACCCGCATGCTCGCCCTGCTCCGGGAACGCCTCGCCGACGACGACGTCCGGTACTGTTACCTCGACGGCTCCACACGAAACCGGGGCGAGGAAGTCGCGCGCTTCCAGCAATCCCCCGACATCCCCGTCTTCCTCATCAGCCTCAAGGCCGGCGGCGTCGGACTCAACCTCACTGCCGCCGACACCGTCGTGCACTTCGATCCCTGGTGGAATCCCGCCGTCGAGGACCAGGCCACCGACCGCGCCCACCGCATCGGCCAGAACCGCGTCGTCACCAGCTACAAGCTCATCACCCGCGGCACCGTCGAGGAAAAGATCCTCGCCCTCCAGCAGCGCAAGCGTGACGTCCTCCGCGGCATCCTCTCCGGCGAGGAGCAACTCTCCGAATCCCTCTCCTGGGACGAAATCCAGGACCTCCTCGCCTGATGGCGCCTGATGAGGCGGCGGCCCCTTCCGAATCAGCGTCCCGACCGGCCTCCCATGGCCCTGACACCACCTTCCAAGCAGGTCCCGGCGACGTTTGGGTGGGGTCGCCGACTTCGGCGTGACCTCCCCCCCCTCAATCCCCGAACCCACGACACGACTCCAATCATTAAAACAGTCTTTTTATCTGGCATTCCGTAGCATCGCCCTGAGTAACGCCCCGGGCTTTTATCCGCATCGCTTGCGCTGGGGTGGCTGGCACCCGGTGAATCGCACCCTCCACCGGCCTCCCATACCCCCGACACCGCCTCCCAAGGTGGAGCCAGCGACGCCTAGGTCGCCAAGCCACCGACTTGGCGTGACCTCCCCCACCCCCCAATCCCCGCGACGCGGCGACCCCAAATTCACGGCGCCGCGACCCTTTCATGGGATATTCCCCGAGTATCCCCAGGGCTTTTAGTTATACGGCGTGGAACCCATCACGGCCACGGACCCCATCACCGAAAAGAAAAAGGGCGCGGCCCCGTGGCCGCGCCCCCCACCCCAAGGAACCGACGGCTACGGCGCCGTCGGCCCAACAAGTTGCCCCCGGATTTCTCCGGCTCCATTGGCGCCTGTATGAATGTTCACGTAGGTGAGGCCCTCGATCAGCGCGGAGAGGACGTTGGCCTCCAGGGTCGTGGCACCCGCCATGGCACCCGCCGCACCGAAGGCGCCTCCGTTGAAGGGCGCCAGGTTGACCATCACCCCCGCCGTCCCCGTCGCCGGCGCTGCTCCGTGGATGTGCGCCGCCGTGGCCGGACCCGACAAACCTTGGTACGTGACGTTGAACCACAGGAGGTTCCCCGCCAACAACCCGTGGGCGCTGCCCTGTCCGGGGGTCGTCACCGGGTTCGGGCGTTCGTTCGCCCCGTTCAATCGCGCCGCGAAAAGCACGGGAGTCGCCTGACCGCGGATCTCCCCGGCCCCGTTCGCCGGGGTGTGCACGTTCAGGTAGGTCTGGCCGGCCAGCAGCGCGGCCCGCTGCTCCGCGGTGAGTCGGACCGAGCCGGAGAACCAGCCCCGCCCGGCCTCGGCGCTGCCGTGAAAGGGCATGAGGTTGATCATCACGCCCGCCGTGCCGGACGCCGGGGCGGAGCCATGGATGTGGGCCGCTGACGGCGCGCTGCTCAACCCGGAGTAACCGGCCTCGAAGAGGAGCACGTCGCCGGCCAGCAACAGCGTCGCGGAACCGGCGCCCGTGCCGGGCACGGGCGTTGGACGCTCGAACGCCCCGCTCAGGCTCGCGCTCAGGGGCGTTGCCGACACGGACGGGAGGATCTGGCCGCGGATCTCGCCGGGGCCGTTCCGCGCGGTATGGACGTTGACGTAGGTCTTGCCCCCCGCCAGCGCGGTCAACTGGGCCGGAGTCAGGGTCACCGTCCCCGCGAAATTCCCCGCCGTGCCGAGCGCGCCGTTATGGAACGGCGCGAGGTTGATCATGACGCCCGCAGTGGCCGACTCGTCGGACGCGCCATGGATGTGGGCTGCGGTCGCCGGCCCCGTGAGGTCCCGGTAACTGATGTTGAACACCAACTGATCCCCGGCCAGGAGGAAGTAGGCCCGTCCGCGCCCATCGGAACTCACCGGGTTGGGACGTTCGTTGACCCCGGCCAGCACGGCGCTCATCGCCGCGGGCAGCACCTGACCGCGGATCTCGCCGGGACCGTTCTGGGCCGTGTGCACGTTCACGTAGGTGCGGCTCGAGAGGATCGCCGCCTTCTGCTCGGTCGTCAGGATCACCGACCCGGACAACGTGCCGCTCGCGCCAAAGGTTCCGCCGTTGAAGGGTGCCAGGTTGATCAGCACCCCGGCGGTGCCATCCACGCTCGCTCGGCCATGGATGTGCGCGGCCGTCGCCGGGCCGGTCAAACCGGCATACTGAATGTCGAACCACAGCGTGTTCCCCGTGATGCGCAGGGTTCCGGAGCCCGAGCCCGAGGTGCCCGTCACCGGCGGAACCTCGAATCCACCGGAGAGAACCACCGAGAAGGCCACGGACTCGCCCACCGCGAGGTCCGCCACCCGGAACAATCCGGCGGCGCCCAGCGTGGGCACCGTGGCTTCCCGAGCCGCGACCACGTCGCTCACCGCACACCAGGGGTCCGCCGCGGAACCCGCTCGTTCGAGCGCGAATGGTCCGCCCCCGCCGGTCCACGCCAACTGGGCCGAGTCGGTGGACCGCACGGGAGCGGCCATTTGGGGCGCTTGCGGCAGCCCAATCGTCATTGCCACGGACGCCGAGGTCGTCGTTGCCCCCTGGTTGTCCGTCGCCACCGCGGTCACCGAATGCGCGCCCAGCGCCCAATCGACCACGAGGCTGTACGGCGGCTGGGTCAGGGTCCCGAGCAGCCGTCCGTTGCTGAAGAATTCCACCTTCGCCACGGTCCCGTCCGCGTCCGTGGCGTCCGCCGTCACCGGCGCCACCGCGGGGGCCACGAAGCTCGCGCCCGTGGCCGGCCCGGTCACCGTAACCTGGGGGGCCTGGTTCACCGGTTCGGGCTTGCTGGCGGCGCTGCCCGGGTTCGTCACCTTCCAGCCCGCGATGCGCGTTCCGTCCCCCTCGGGATCGCCGAGTTCAACGCCATTGGCCGCGCCGTCCCCATCGGCATCCCCCCCCGCCAGGGTCGCGGACCAGAAGGCCCGGCTGCTGGTTCCCGTGATGGCCTGCACCGCCAAGCCGAAGGCATTGCGAGTGCCACCGCCCGACGGATTGAGGTGGCAGTTCGCGCAGGTAAAAACACTTCCATTGGGCAGCTGATTGACCCGGAACTCCCGGGCCTCCGCCGTCCATGGCATCCCGACGGACCCCAGCACGGCTGCCGCCCAGATGGCGCGCATCAGCGGCGTCGGCGACTTCGCCGAGGTCCCGACTTCCCCGTTCCGCCACGGCCGCGCCGTGGCCCGATCCTTCGAGTTTTCCATTTGGCCCTGTTTCATTTTCCGTGCATGTGAGCGTCGATCCGCGCGTTTGGTTCCCGGCAAATCCAAAAAATCTCTCGCTCCCGCACCGCCCCCCCGGAAACCCTCGGCCTCGGCCTCGGCGTGGCAGCCGCAGCCCGGCCATGAACCTCCAGTCCCACCCGACCCTCTTCCCGGCAACCCGGTTCCGAGCCGCCGCCGTGGCCACGGACGAGGTCGCTCCCCCCCGACCCCGCCGGGTTCCGTTTGTGTTCCGGGAACCAACCGCCGCTTCCGTGTCTCTCACGGAGTGAACGATGGCATGGGAAGCAACCTCGAATTCGAGACCTTGGTGCACGAGCACCATGCCGCCCTCTATCGCTTCGCCTTCAGCATGACCCGCAACGAAGCCGACGCCTCCGACCTGGTTCAGGAGACCTTCCTTCGTTGGGCCGAGAAGGGGCATCAGCTCGAGAATCCCGCGCGGGCAAAGTCCTGGCTCTTCACCACCCTCTATCGGGACGCCCTGCACCGCTCCCGACGGATCCTCCGCTTCCCCCACTTGTCGCTCGAGGATTCCGAGGACGAACTCCCCAACCTGCCCGCCGTCGCTCCGGCCAGTGCGGACGGACGCCTCATCCTGGCCGCACTGGATCAGGTCGACGAAACCTTCCGGCCCGCCGTGGCCCTGTTCTACCTCGAAGACCGGTCCCATCCCGAGATCGCCGAGATCCTGGGCATCCCGCTCGGCACCGTGAAATCCCGCATTTCCCGCGGCGTCGCCCAACTCCAGCGCCTCGTCGCGACTTCCGCCCCGCCGCCCAGCCCAGCCCGCCAGGAGGCCAGTTCATGACGCGCGCCGATGCCCAACGCATCCTCGCCGCCTGGCGTCCGGGAACCTACGGCCCACCAGATGCCCCGACCCGCGCGGCCCTCGACTTCGCCGCGCACGACCCCGAACTCGCCACCTGGCTCGAGGAGCACTCCCGCTTTCAGACCGCCGCGCATGCCGCCCTCGAATCCATTCCGGTGCCACCCGGCCTGGCCGACCGCATCCTCGCGGCCCGCAACATCGCGCGCCCCGAATTCACGCCCCCGATCCCGCGCCGGGAGGGCCGGGCCTTCGCCTTGGCGGTGGCCGCGGGCCTCGTCGTCCTCGGCCTCGCCGCAGCCCTCTGGCCCCGCCCGGCGCAACCCGCCGAGTTCGCCACCTTTCGCAGCCGCGCCGTCCGTGGTGTCCAACGCGAATATCGCATGGATGTCGTCACCCCGGATCTCGCCGTCATCCGCGACTTCCTGGCGTCCCGCCAGGCCCCGTCGGATTTCGTGCTCCCGCCAAAACTGGCCGCCGAACCGACCGTGGGGGGCGGTTTGATCTCCTGGCAGGGTTCCCACGCTTCCATGATCTGCCTGGGCGGCGGCGCCAGGGGAATGCTTTATCTCTTCGTGTTGCCCGCCGAGCGGGCCGGCATCGGCGCCCCCGTCGCGCCCGAACCCCTGCGGGTCGGCAAGCTGCCCACCGTGGCTTGGTCCGCCGACGGCAAGACCTACCTGCTCGCCGCAGATCATCTCTCGCTCGAGCAGTTGCGGGCCTACCTCTAGCCCGCCCAACCCGCCCCGCCGCCCGCGGAGAGCCCCGGGCCCGCGTCGGGTGGGCCGCGCAACCCCACACGGCGACCTGCGATCCGCGGGCCGAGCCTGTCCGGCCCTGGCCGCGAAATCGCGGCGTAACGACCGAGGGTTGCCGTGGTCTCCAGGCCGCAAGCCCCGGTTTCGCCCTCCCTTGCTTGACCCGTCGCGGAGCGACGTTGGATCGGGGGCGCCTGGGAGGGTTCGGATGGCGGAGGTTTCGGACGTCACTCCCCGACGACAGTCCTTACGTAACGAACGGACCCTTTCCTGGGAATGTCCCCCGTACCTTCGAGGGGTGGCTCCGCGACCACGAGGACCTCAGGCGACCACACCTCCTACCCCAGAGGCGCGATCTCGCGCCGCCACCCCGTGCTCTGCTCGTACGCGTGCGCGATGCGGAACATCGTCGACTCCCCGAGCGGTTTCCCGAGCAACTGAAGTCCGATGGGAAGCTTCGGCGCCCGCGTGAATCCGCACGGCAGGCTCATCCCGCAGATCCCCGCCAGATTGCAGGAGATCGTGAAGATGTCGCTGAGGTACATCTGCAACGGGTCCTGCGTCTTCTCCCCCAATCGGAAGGCGGCCGTCGGGGTCGTCGGAGACACGATGGCGTCCACCTTCTCGAAGGCGTTCAGGAAGTCGTTCCGGATCAGGGTCCGCACCTTCTGCGCCCGAAGATAGTACGCGTCGTAGTACCCGCTGCTGAGTACGTACGTACCCAGGATGATTCGACGTTTTACCTCCGCCCCGAAGCCCGCCCCGCGGGTCCGTTCGTACATCTCCGTCGGGTCCGCACCCGCCACCCGGCGCCCGTACCGCACCCCGTCGAAGCGCGCGAGGTTGGCCGAGGCTTCCGCCGTGGCGATGATGTAGTAGGTGGCCACCGCGTGCTCGCTGTGGGGCAACGACACCTCCTCCACCGTCGCGCCCAGCGATTGCAGGACGTCCACCGCCTTGGCCACCGCGTCCCGCACCTCCGGATCCAGGCCGCCCACCATGAACTCCTTCGCCAATCCCAGCCGCAGACCCTTCAACCCAGGCCCGGCCTCGCCGCGCAACGCGGCCACGTAATCCGGCACCGGCTCGTTCAGGCTCGTCGAATCCCTCGGATCGTGCCCCGCGATCACCCGCGTCAATAGCGCCGCATCCTCCACCGACTTCGTGAACGGCCCGACCTGGTCCAGCGACGACGCGAACGCCACCAGGCCATACCGCGAAACCCTCCCGTACGTCGGCTTCACACCCACGCAACCACACAGGGCCGCGGGTTGCCGAATCGACCCCCCAGTGTCCGAGCCCAGGGTGGCAAAACTCTCGTTTGCCGCCACCGCCGCTGCCGAACCGCCGGACGAACCGCCCGGAATCCGGTCCGTGTCCCAAGGGTTGTGCGTCGCGCCGAACGCGGAATTCTCAGTCGAACTGCCCATCGCGAACTCGTCCATGTTCAGGCGTCCGAACACCACGGCGCCCGCCTCCTTCAACCGCTCCACCACGGTCGCGTCGTACGGCGACCGGAAATCCCCGAGGATCTTCGAACCGCAGTTGACCGGTTGCCCCTGATGGCAGAGGACATCCTTCAGCGCCACGGGCACCCCCAGCAGCGGCTTCTCGGCGTGCGTCACGCCTCCCGCGAGGAGCTGATCCATCGCGTCCGCCTGCGTCAAGGCATCGGAGGCGTCCCGGCTGAGGAACGCATGGACCTGCCCGTCCACGCGGGCAATCTGGTCCAGACAGGCCTGCATGGCCTCGCGGGCGGAGCATTCGCGGCGCGCCAGTTTCGCCGCAAGTTCGGTCACGGTAAGTCGGTGAAGCACGGGACGGACAAGGTTACTCGACGATCTTCGGCACGATAAACAGTCCATTGGCCTTCGATGGCGCATTCCGCAGGGCGTCTTCCTGGGGAATCCCGGGCCGCGCCATGTCCGGACGCGTCACATTCACCAACGGAAACGCGTGCGACATGGGCTCCACGCCGGAAACGTCGACGGATTTCAACTGCTCCACGTACCCGAGGATGTTCCCGAGTTGCGCCCCCAGACGCTGCTCCTCCTCCGGCGAAAGCTCGATCCGCGCCAGATCGGCAACGTAGTGAATATCAAACGAATCGGCGGCCACGGCGGCAGCCTAGGAAACCCGCCCCCTCTCGTCCAAGCGGCAAATCATGGGCGGCAAATCCTGGGCCATGCCCGCGGCGGCGTCACGGCGGTCGCCCCAGAGTGCCTCTCCACACGGGAAGCGGTCTGGCCAGATGCGGAACGGAGCGAGGATTCGAAAACACTCCGCCTCAACACGACTCCACGTACCGCGTTCCAAGGCCTTCCTCCTCCCATCCTCGAACAGTCTCCGCGGTTGAATCGCTTCACGCAGCGAACCGCGGAACCTTCTACCCGAAAACCTGCTTCTGAAGGTCCCGCACGGTGCACAGGTCCTCCCCCGCCAGACCCCGCATCGAGCGCGCCCCGCTCTTTCGCTTCCTCCCGAACCGCTCCCGGTACCGCTCGAACATCCCCTCCACGAACTCGCGCCCGCCGAAGACCGCTCCGTCACAGAAATACCGCACCCGACACCGCACGTACTCTTCCACCGGCAGTTGCCCCTTCGCCTCCAACACCTTCAACACCTCCTCCCGCTTCAGCGCACCCCGCACTGACCGCCCATCCGGT
>CAZSOV010000201.1:0-14840 GCA_964608505.1 uncultured Verrucomicrobiota bacterium | reverse complement strand
CGCGTCCTCGGACGCCTCGTCATGCTGAAGGACGGCCCCGTCTTTTCCCTCACCGAACGACAGGCCCGTCGCGACACCACCCGCAACATCCCCGTCGCCGACGCCCCCGCCTGGCTCGCCCACCAACTGGGCACCTACTTCCGCGCCGCGCTCGTCGGCACCCGGCTGAAGGACTGGCAACTCTCCCTGCCGGAAAACGGCGATCCACGGCTCGTGGCCCATGCCCCGGCCCAGTCCACACCCCCGCCCCGTTCCCACGACCGTCCCAAGCAACGAACGCTCGCCGCGGACGCCGCCGCCGACTGGCTTCAGGCCCTGGGCCTCGCCGACGCCAACGGACGAGTCCTTCCCACCCGCGCCGCCAAACACCGGCAGATCCTCCGTTACACCGAGATCCTGAACCATCTGGTCCGCGACGCCGCCTTCCCGGCGACCGAACCCCTCCGCGTCGCCGACATGGGTTGCGGCAAGGGCTACCTCACCTTCGCCACCTGGCAACTGCTCCGCCGGCAACTCGCCCTCCCCTGCACCGTCACCGGCCTCGATGCCCAACCCGAACTCGCCGCCGCCGCCGAAGCCACCGCCCGCCGGCTTCAACTTGAAGGCCTCGCCTTCCGCACCGGTTCCATCGCCGACGCGACGTTCGAGGGAAACCGCCTCGATCTCCTCATCGCCCTGCACGCCTGCAACACCGCCACCGACGACGCCCTGCGCCGCGGCATCGAACTCGGTTGCCGCCTGATCGTCGTGGCGCCCTGTTGCCATCAGGAACTCCGTCCCCTCCTCGGCCATCCCGAACCCCTCGCCCCCATCCTCGCCCACGGCCTCATGGCCGAGCGCTTCGCCGAGTGGCTCACCGACGGTCTGCGCGCCCTCCACCTCGAATGGGCGGGCTACCGCACCAAACTCGTCGAGTTCGTCGGCTCCGAACACACACCCAAGAATCTCCTCCTCGCCGCCGTCCGCGATCCCGCCCGCGAACCCTTCGCCGACGCCGACGCCAAAGCCCGCATCGAACGCCTCCGCGCCTTCGTCGGACTCCCGCCGGCCGCTCTCCTTCCCGCCCCATGAACCCCGCCCCCGACTGGTCCGCCCTGGCCCGTCTCCGCGACGGATTCCTCTCCGGCACCGCCGGCGCCCGCGACTACTGGACCGACGACTCCGACCTCGCCAGCTACGACGCCACCTTCGCCCAGCGGATCGGGTGGAAGTGGGACTTCGTCCTGGCGGACCTCGGCGAGCTTGGCTGGGCCCCGCCTCCCGGCGAACTCATCGACTGGGGCTGCGGCAGCGGCATCGCCGCGCGCGCCTTCCTCGATCACTTCGGCACGCACGGCACCCCGAGCCTGCGCCTCGTCGACCGCTCCCCCCTCGCGATGGATTACGCGGCGCGCCGAGCCTCCGAACGCTTCCCCAACCTCGCGGTCGTGCGCGGCGCTCCCGCCACGAACTGCGCCGGTGCCACCGTGCTCGTCAGCCATCTGCTCACCGAACTGCAACCCGACCAGACCGCGGCCCTGCTCGACCAGATCTCGGACGCGGACACGATCCTCTGGGTCGAACCCGGGACGTACGAGGCCAGCCTCGCCCTCATCGCCATTCGCGAACGCCTCCGGGAACGCTTCCGCCCGGTGGCCCCCTGTCCCCACGCCGAATCCTGCGGCATCCTCCGCCCCGGGCGCGAATCCGACTGGTGCCATCACTTCGCCTCGCCCCCGTCCGCGATCTTCACGGATTCGTTCTGGGGTCGCTTCGCCAACCTCGTCGGCATCGATCTCCACAGCCTGCCCCTCAGCTACCTCGTTCTCGACCGACGCCCGGCCGGACCGACGCCCCCGCCCCCCTTCCTGCGTCGCCTTGGCCATCCCAAGCTCCAGAAGGCCGACGTCCGCGTCCTCGCCTGTGCTCCCGACGGCGCCGTCGCGAACCGGGATCTCTCCCGCCGGGAACACCCCGACCTCTTCCGCGCCGCCCGCAAGCACCGCTTCCCCTCCCGACTTCCGGCTACGGCTGGGCCAGACCCGTCGCCGTGACCCGAAGCTCCCGCGCCCCGAGCGGAACGGGAGTCTCGGTCCGTCCGCCCCCGGGCCATTGGACTTCGAGAGTGACCGGTGCCCCGGGCGTGGCGAGGACGGCCACGGCGCCGTCCTGGGACCAATAGCCTGACCCGGCGTGAATCTCGCGGACCGGACCGGATCCGCCGGCAAACCGGAGACGCAGCACGGCCCCGACGCCGTCGGGATTGCCGGGAGGCCCCACGAGTCGCACCCGAAGCCCGGCCCTGCCCCGCGCGTTGCGGAAGAGCCGCGTGGCGGCGCCGTTCTGCGTGACCACGAGATCCGCCCGTCCGTCCGCGTCGAAATCGGCCACGGCCGCGCCGCGTTGTTCGCCGTAAACGACGATCCCGCTCTCGGCACCCTCGAGCGGACGCCAGCCGCCGCGGCCGTCCCCGAGCAGGCACAGTCCGCGCCCGCCGTCGTACCTTCCCGTCTCGGGTTCCGTCGCGAAGAAGTTCTGGCCGAGAAACGCGTCCTCGTGTCCGTCCCCGTCGAAGTCCGCGACGGCGATGCCGAACGCGGGCGACCACTGGGCCAGGGGCGGGAGCGGACGCACCTCGAACCCGTTCGGGCGATTGAGGAACAGGGTGGTCTCCAGCCAACGGGCTTCGAGCACACGCGCCGTCGCGAGACGTTCCCCCAGAAGGTCGGCGACGCCGGCCCCGCCGAACTCGCGGAAGGATCGAAAACGCCCGGCGAGACCCGGAAGCGCGGCGGCGAACCGCCCGAGGTGCATCCAGGGCACCTGCTTCCCGAGCGATGGCTCCCAGTAGGACTCGACCGGATGCACCTCGCCGGACTCGGCGAAGTCGCCGAAGTGGAGTTGCAGGGCCCGGGCACGGTGATTCTCGAATTTCGAATTCTGCCCCCAATTCGACGCCAGCAGATCCAGCCTTCCGTCGCCGTCGAAGTCCCCGGCGGCGATTCCGTTCCACCAGCCGGTGAGGTGATCGAGGCTCGTCAGTTCGGGGGCGGCGTGCCGGTAGCCGGAGGTCGTCGGGAGCGGCGAAGGCCAGATCAAACGCGGACTCCACGGCGTCCAGTGTCCGCGCGCGTTCCGAAAGACGCGCAGGGGTCCCCAGTCGCAGGCCAGGACCAGTTCCGGAAACCCATCGCCTTCCAGATCGCAGAACAGCGCGCCACTGACCAAACCCACGCCCTCGAGCATCGCCCTGGCCATCTCGTCCGGCACCCAGGCACCGGCCCGCCGACGAAACAACCGCGAGTCGACCGGCTGGGGGAATCGCCCGCCCAGGGCGCGTCCGCCGACGAACAGCTCGAGCTCCCCATCCGCATCCGCGTCGGCGGCCGCCAACGGCCCGACGGCCTCCGGCCCCAGGGCGAGCGCCGGCGCGTTCGTGCCCGCGAGCGCGAGGCGGTGCAGGAGGCTCGAAGTTCCAGGCGGATCCTCGTAGTTCGATTCGCCCACCACCACGCCGACTCCCGTGCCCGGCTCGGGGACGGAAACGATTCCCGCGGTATCGCGGGCCTTCGGCCCGGCGTCTCCCGCCGGAGCCACCCCCTGGAATCCCCCCCTTCCGTCGTTGCGGAACACGCCCAACCGCCCGCCTGCGCCCGTCCCGATGACGAGATCCTCCCGCCCGTCCCGATCCAGATCGACCCACGCGACGCCGGGCCCGGACTGACTGAATTTCCGGGGTAACATGGGTTGCCGCGCGAAATCGTCGAAATCCGGATCGCGATGCACATGGGCCAGCGCGGCGTCCCGATTCTCGAAAAGCGGCGTCGCGGGAGCCTTGACCGGTGCAGCGGGAACCACCGCCGGGACCGGCTCGGCGATTTCGACCAGGGCCCGGGACGGCACGTTGGTGACCACCGTGGTTCCGCCGCGGCGCCAGTCGACCTCGATGCGGACGGGGTTGGCAGGCTGGGTGACGGCGAACGTCCGGACCGGATCGTCGCTGGAGAGATAGCGGCCTCCGGACTGGATTTCCTGGCTCTGGACAAACGGAGTGGCGCCCAACACCCGGATCCGGGCACCGACGCCGCGCGTGTTGGGGGGCGCACCGCGGAGCCGGACCGCAACCCGGGGACCGGCGGACTCGTTGCGATACACCCCGGCGGCGTCGTTCATGTCGTTGACGACCACGTCCAGGTCCCCGTCGTTGTCGAGATCGGCCAGCGCCAGCCCCTGCGAAACCCCCGCCGCGTCAAATCCCCAGTCCCGTCCGCTCTCCTCGAACGTCAGGTCCCCCCGGTTCCGAAAGGCGAGATTGGGCAGGGCCAGGCGGGGAAAACGGGCCCGCATGCGCAGGGCGTCCAAGTCCGACAACCGGCGATTCTGGCGGATGGCCTCGAGTTGGTTGGCGATGTCGACGTCCTGCACGTCCCGCTCGAAACCCGTGGCGACGAGCACGTCCTCGTAGCCGTCGAGGTCGACGTCGAGGAAGACCGGGGACCACGACCAGTCGGAGGCCTCCAAACCGCTGAAGTAGGCGATCTCGAGCCAGTCGCCGTCGCCGCCCGTGCGGAAGAGCGTGTTGCGCGGCGCCTGGGGACGATCGTCGTACACCCCGGACCGGGAAAACACCGGTTGGTGATCGCTGACCTGGACCTGCCGGAGTCGATGCTCGCGGCTGACCATGTCGGTCACCAGCAACTCGTCGCGGCCGTCCCGGTCCAGGTCGGCGCAGTCCACGCCCATCGAGAACCAGCTCGTCTTCCGGAAGCTCGTGGGCGGCGCGGCCCGAAACACGCCGTTGCCACGGTTGAGCCAGATCCGGTCCGGCGAGGCCAGATCGGAACAGACGTAAAGATCGGGAGCGCGATCCCCGTCGAGATCGCGAAACAGGGCGGTAAGGGTCCAGTCGTGGAGCGGGCCGGTGAGCGCCCGCCCCTGCTCGTCCAGAAACGCCCCGCCAACGAAGGGCACGTGCACGAATCGCCCGCCACCCTCGTTGCGGTAGAGCGCGTCGGCCTGGCCGTTCTCCGAAATGTTCCCCTGCTCGTCCAGCGTGACCCAGCCCTCGAGATCCGGTCCTTGCAGGGCTCGGTTGTTCACCCGGGTGACGACCTTGCGTCCATTGACCGTGCCCACCCGGATCTGCATGCGGAATCCGTCCCGGAGCGTCTCGTTGCGGTAGTTCGACACGTACAGGTCGAGGTCCCCGTCCCCGTCGATGTCCCCCAGCGCCATCGACATGCTTGCCGTCGTCGAGGCCAGACCGGACCGGGAGGTGACGTCGGCGAATCGACCCTGTCCGTCGTTGAGGAAGCAGGAGACCCCGCCGCGAATGGCACTGACGAGCAGATCGAGGTCGCCGTCGCCGTCGAGATCGGCCAGGACGGCGCCGGTGGCGTCGAGCTGGGGACAGGCGACGCCCGCGGGACCGGAGATGTCCTCGAACTTCCAATCACCCAGATTGCGGTACAGGGCGTTGGGCCCGTCGATCCGGCAGAAGTACAGGTCGCAGCGACCGTCCCCGTCGACGTCCCCCGCCGCGACGCCTGAACCGTTCAGCAGGATGTGATTGGTCAGGGAACGGGATTCGGCCACGAAATTGGTGAAGCGGATCCCGGTGGCCGCGGGCAAGAGACGGACGAAACCCGGAGCCCGGGGCGCCAACGCGGCCAGCGGCGTGACGCGAGGAAACAGATCGCGGGCGGCGGGCGCCGGGTTCGAAGGTTCCTGGCCGGACGTCCTGCCGACGAGGAGCCCAGGCAGCAGCAGCAGGACTCCTCGAACGACCGGCGGGAGCACCCGAAAACGGGCCATGACGCCGGACCGCCGGTCCCGAAACGCCGGCGCGGAGGGGGATGGGACAGCAGTGGCCGCGCGCATGGGGCCGAGGCTCCGCGTTGGCGGCGGGGAGTGCAAGGGGGACGAATCGCCGGGTCCGATTCTGCCGTTCGCTCCCGACGTGGTTGCGCGACGAGGCGGTCGAGAAACCCGCGGAGGGGGCGTTTCTCCCGCCCCGGAACAAAAAGGGGCCGGATCCTGGGATCCGGCCCCTCGCAAGGGATGCTCTGTGGAACGACGGGCGAAGGCCCGGCGTCAGCGGGCGACGCGGAAGAACTTCGCGCCGGCGCCGAGGGTCGCCTGGAACGGACTGGCCGGAGCGCCGGTGACGTTCGTCCAGGTCTTCAGGTCGGGGGACTCCTGGAGGGTGCCGCCCCCGGTCCAGGTGATCGTGACGTTGCCGCCGGCCAGCACGGGCACCGCCAGCTTGGGCGGTTCGTTGACGATGCGATAGGCCTTGAGCACGCTGCCGGGAATCGGGGTCAGCGAACCCGCCGCCGTGGCGTCGCCTTCCTTGCGCCACGCCACCTGGGCCCAGTCACCGCCGCCGCCCTCCTTGTAGACCATGGCGAAGTAATACGAGGTGCCGGCGGTCAGCGCGACGGGCTCGGAGGTCTGCAGACTGTCGTTGTTGCCCGGATTCACCGCCGCCGGTTCCAGGAATGCCTGGCAGCAGCCGTTTTCCCAGGCGATCAGGTTCGCGCCCGACGCCGTGGCGTTGGCGGAGAGGTAGAAGCGCGAGGAATCGTCGCTCCGGATGAAGAAGCGGTACTGGCCGCTTTCCGTGGGCGTGATCCAGCCCGAGATGCGCGCGCCGAACGAATCGGCGACCTGGCTGAGGCCGTTGGCATCGGTGTTCAGGCTGGCCATGTACTCCCAGCGAGCGGGTTGTCCGGGGTAATTGCCGTCCCCTTCGAGTTCATCCACCGTGCCGCCCGCGATCCCGGGGTACATCTCCCACAGCGCGTAGCCGACGGTTTGGGCCGGACCGGTGATCTCCACCGGCGTGTTGGGGGCGATGACGTTGCCGCCGCCCGAGGCGATGTCCCGCACTCCGCTGATGCTCAGAACCGCCTTCGCACCGGCGTTGACATGCGAGATGTACACGACCGCCGCCTTGGCACCGACCGACCGGGCGCCGGAGACCGTGCCGCCGGCGAGCTTGTAATTGTTGGCGTTGCCGGCCGTTTCCGGCGTCACGGCCTCGCTGAACTCGACGTGGACGAAGGACGTGTCCGCGGAACGCCCGTTCTTGTAGGTCGCGACCGTCGGCGCCTGTTGATCGACCTGCACGGTGATCACGGCCTCGCGGGTCGTGACCGTGCCCAGCGGATTCACCGCGACGAGCTTGTACTTGCCGGAGTCGGCCACGGAGGCCTTGTCGATGACGAGCGTCGCCTTGTTCACGCCCTGTACCACGCTGGGCGGATAGTATGCGGCTCCCGTTTCGTTGGTCCTCGTCCCGTCCAGCACCACGCCGTCCTTGTACCACTGGTACTTGTTCGGGCTGCCGGTGATTCCCGCGCTGATGACCAGCTGGGAGTTCTCGGTGACCGCGAGGTCCTGCGGCTCGCTGGTGATCGTCGCCGCCACGTTCTGGACCGTGAAGAGACCGTACCCGAATCCGGAACCCACCCACGCCACGACCGACTTGTCGAGGTTCGCGGGCGCGGTCGTATCGGGATAGATGCCGACGTCGCCATCATATCCGAAGTCGTTGCCCACCTCCGCCCCGGCGTCGGGGCTCTGCACGTCCATCTCGGTGAACGGGAATTTGTACGAGCTGTTCGACGCGATGCTCCCGTCGAGGCGGTGCACGCCCAGCCAGCCGGACTTCTTGATGCTGCCAAATTGGTTGTTCCAGCTCGGAAAGGCATAATTGACGACGTACTCGACCTCCGCGTGGGCGTCGAGAATGCCGCCCCAGTTACCGTCGTAGCGGGTGACCCCGTCGACGGCATGGTTGATCGGGAGGCCGTTCGCGCCAGACGACTCCCATTGGAACGCCGGCAGGTTGCCCCAGGCCTCGTTGTTCACCTGGAACACCATCACGCTGCCGGTGGGATTGTAGGAGTCTTCGAAGGTGTCCACCGGGTTGTCGGGGTCCACGAGGAACCGGCTCGGGCGGGCTTCCCAACCGGTACCCGGATATCGACCGTGGTAGGCCGTCATCAGGTTCCGATGCGCCGGATCCAGCCCGTACTGCACGACGTGCGAGGTCAGGCCGCCCTGGGAATAGGCTCCCTTGCGCCCACCGTCGCGATCATTGAACCGCGCGAGGGGGTAGAACTTGACGCCGTCGGTGGTCTTGAAGATCTGGACGTGCATGGAGGCGCGCCACGTCCCGCCGCCACCCATAATGACCGTATCCTTCCCGCTGCCGCTCACGCGAAAATCCCGCCAGCGCCAGCTGTTGTAACCGTCGCCGCCGCTGCTGCCGTCCAGCGCGGCACCCGAGCAGTCCAGCCCGTCCGGCACGGGCTCCACCCACGCGCAGGTCGGCGTGGCTTCCCAGCCGCCACCCGTCTTCGGCGCCCACCGGAGGATCACGTTCTTGTGCGTGGAATAAAGGGCCCGCTGGCCTTCGGGACCATCGTCGATGTCCCAATTGCTGAAGAAGTCGTTGTTGTTGGCCTGACCGGTGGCCACGATCGGACGGATGCCGAAGTTGTGGGCCAACCCGAGGGGCTTGCCGTTGGCCGCGCTGATCCAGATCACCGAGCGATCCGGGTAGGCCGCCGCGAGCGCCTTCTGCTCCGCGCTCAAGCTCGCGTCCGCCTCGTCGATGCCGTTCTCGCGCACCCCCATCAGGAAACGGTTGGCATCGTAGCGACGCATCTTCGTGAGCGAGAACTGCTGCGAACGCCCATTACCGTTCGCCGCGTAAGGTTTGCCCACGTTTCGGACGACCAGGGGGTTTTTGTCCCCCGGTTCCACGTTCACCAGTCCATTCAGGTGCTGCACCCAGACCGGCGTGATCTCCTGGGCCTGCGCGAAGGATCCGACGACGGCCAGAAGGACGACCGCCGTGTTTCGTTTCATGTTCATCAAACAACCTTTCTCTGGAGTTGACCCGCTTGCGGAACCCAAGTCCCCGAGGCGGGGCCGCGGCACTCCGCCGCTGCCGGCGGCGCGGCGCGCCCATCCTAACACCGAACGAAGACTTGGCGACCGATCTTGTGCCCGGACCGGCGCCGGTCAAGCCGTCCTCCGACTCCGAGGGGTCGGTCCCACTTATCAATACTTACCTGCGTCCCGGGAGAGCCCCGACAGGCGTGCTCGTGCGAACCCATCGGGGGGGGGCGGCTGCGGACAGGGATGCGGGGCGCGCCCGGCACCCGGGCGTCCAGCCAGGCGGCTGGCCGACCCCGATGCCCGCGTTGCCGTGAAGGGGAGTATCAATAAGTGGGACTGACCCCTTCTGGACTTCGCGCCGCTTCTGACGACGAGCCGGGCCCTGGTATAGGCTCGGTTCATGGCGAGAGTGAAATGCGCGAAATGCGGTGATGCGCCGCGCCAGGACACCGCGTTGCAGCGGCAAACGCGGAAGGGGTGGTCCCGGGCCGGACAGGGTGGGAGCCAGGGGAGGGATCGACGCCATGACGGATGCCTATCCCGTCTTCGCGCACCTCAATGTCGAGCACACGACACGGTACCGCGCGATCCTGGAGGTGTTCGTCGCCGAACGGGCCCGCTTCGCCATCGCACTGCGTCCCGCGGAGGTCGCGGAATCCGTTGGGGAAATCGGGAGGGAACGGGGATGCCCAGCCCCGGACGCGGGGGAGATCGAGGCCGCCCTGCGGCAATTGAAGGAGTGGGGCAATCTGGACGACGCGCCGGACACGGCGTTCCCATCCCCGACGGCGGCGCGGCAGGCCCGACTCGAGCGGCTGCGGGAGGAGTTGGAGGCGGATGCCATGGGGGAGATCCAGAGGGCCGTGCGGGCCCTCCTTCGCCATGCGTTGCTGCGTCCCGAAGCGCCCGATCCGGAGGCCTTCGTGCTGGCGCGCCGCCACCGGGAGTCGATCTCGACCTGGTTCGCGCACCACGCCGATGGGAGCCTGGCGGTTTCGCCGGAGGCGGTGCGCCTGCGCAAGATCCCGGCCACGAGCCGGGATGCAACCCGGGGGGCGCTCGAGCCCCGCCAGAAGGAACAGTTCACCCGGCGCCGGCGGCAGGACGCCATCCACACGCATGTCCAGGAATTGCGGGACCCGCTGATCGCCCGTAATCACCCGCCGGAAACGCATCAGGTCGAGGATTTCGTGCTCGTGCGGTGCGTGTTCCAGGCGCGATCCATGACGATGACCGAGTTCCTGGGCGCGCTCACGGCGGAGACGACGGAGCGCGAGCGCCTGCTCCAGGCCCGGGGAACGCGAGATCATCGAAAACCACCTCCTGGGCGAGATCGCGGTCGAACTGCAGCGACTCGTCCGCGGCGCGGAGGAGTGGATCGCGTCCGCCAACCGGGAACTCGCCTCCCGCCCCACCCGCACCGGCCTGCGCTTCCGCTTCGCCTGGGAACCGGCCCTCGAAGGTACCTTCGCCGCCGTCCGGAAGTCCTTCCTCCGGACCAGCGAAATGTGGTCCCCGTCCGACCGCGCCGAAATCACCCGCTTCCTCCAGGACCGCATTCGGCACGAGCAGTCGTCGCAGGAGCAGGGTTCCTGGCGCGACCATCTCGGTGCCGCCCTCGACGGACTGCTCGGACGCCGCCCCACCTCGGGCCGGACCTTGACGCTCGATCTCGACGAACTCGCCCGCCAACTCGACGCGTCCGGCGTTTGCGAGGACCTTGCCTCGGCGGTGGAAACCCTGTCTGGACCCGTGGCGAACCGGGTTGCGGCCGCGCAACGCCACGAAACCGCCTGGGAATCCGTCTGGGACCCCACGGAACCCTGGGCGGCGCGCGCTCCCGCGCTCCGAGCCTGGCTCCAGGAACTGCGCCAAACGGGACTCCTCCGTCGCCTGTGCGAGGACGATCCCGAGGCGGGTCGGATGCTGCGGACCGCCCGCGAAGCCGGGGAACCCTGGCACCTTCCCGTGCGGATGCTGTTGCGGTACCCGCTGTCCGCCGATCCATGGTTAAGGGGACGGCGCGAAAGGTCCGCCGTTCGCCACGGACCCCGGCCCCGCGCCATGGGATCCTGTCCTGGCCGACCGGATGCGGGCGGAGGGTCGCGGCGTCCACGAGGAGAACGTCTCCGAACCCCTGCTTCGGGACCTGGAGGAGGGCGGCACCCTGGACCTCCGCGCCCCGCGGTGACCGACGGCCGCGCCAGCGCAACGGCAACCCTCCCAGGATCGCTAGGGTTCGTCCCCACCCGGGCCGGAAGTGGATGGCAACTCGGAGGCAGGGGCTTCGTCCACCTCCTTCCCCCGGTAGCGGACGAGGGCCCAACTCGCCACCCCGCCCAGCGGAAGCAGCCACCACGGCGAGATGCCATGCCCCGCGGGCAGGTAACCGAGGACGGTGGCCAACCCCGCCGCGGTCAGCGCGTACGGCAGTTGCGTGCGCACGTGGGCCATGACGTCGCAATCGCTGCTGAAGGCCGAGACGATGGTGGTGTCGCTGATCGGGGAGCAATGGTCCCCGAAGACGGCGCCGGCGAGCACGGCGCCCACGGTCGCCACCAGCACCGGGCTTGCCTCCATGCCGGCCTGGAAGCCCGTCAGCCTCACCGCCAGGGGAATGGTCAGCGGCATGACGATCGCCATGGTGCCCCACGAGGTCCCGGTGCTGAACGAAATGGTCGAGGCCAGCACGAACACGAGCGCCGGCAGCCATGCGGTCGGCAGCCGTTCGCCGAGCAGCGTGACGAGGTAGCTGGCGGCGCCCAGTTCCTTGATCACGCTGTTGAGCATCCAGGCAAACACGAGGATCAGGGCGGGCAGAAACATCTGTTGCATGCCTTGCAGGAACACCTCGGTCCCGCTCCCGCGTGCACCGGGCACGGCGCCGGTTCTCCCGCTCAGCGCGGTAGTCCACCCCAACGCCACGACCGAGGCGACCGCCGTGGCCAGGACGAACACCGCCGCCGCATCCGCCTTGCCCAGCGCCTCCACCAGGTGCGGGAAGGTCAGCGTCCGTTCGAGCCCACCCCCGCCCACGTACAACCCACCGAACACGCCCAGCACCAGCACGGCCAGTGGCACCAACGCGAGGCCGACGCGCGAGCCGGCGGGGGGGGCGCCGGTGTCGGCAGGTTCCGCCCGGTGTTTCGCCCGGCTGGCGCGCTCGGCCAGGAGCATCGGACCCCAATCGCGCCCGAGCCAGACGAGCAGGAACACCAGCAGCAGCATGAACCAGTTGTAGAACCGGAACGGCAGGCTCGAGACCAGCCAGGAGAAGGGGGCGATGGCATCGGCCAACGCCGCATCCCCCGTGTTCGCGAGCCCCTGGCGGATGACCGACATTTCGTACGCCACCCAGGTCGAGAGCAAGGCCAGCCCCGCAATCGGGGAGGAAGTGCCATCGACGATGAACGCCAGCTTCTCCCGCGAGAGCCCGGCGCGGTCGGCGATGGGACGCAGGGTCTTGCCGACCAACATGGAACTGGCGAGGCCGTCGAAGAATACCAGCCATCCCATGAAATACGCCCCCAACCCCGCGCCCCGCGGACTTCGCGACCGGCCCATCACGCGCGCCGACAGGGCCGCCATGCCGCCGTTGCGATGGAGCACCTCCACGAAGCCGCCCATGAGCAGGGTGAACACCAGCACGCTGATGTTCCACCGATCCGTGAGCGAGGGAATCAGTCGTCCCAGCAGCAGGTCCTGGAACGCGGCCCAGGGATGGCCCCCGTGCAGCAGCAACGCCCCGCTGAACGAGCCCAGGACCAGCGACATGTGGATGTCCCGCGTGACGAACGCCAGCCCGACCGCCAGCACGCTCGGCCAGAGCGCGGCGGGGCCCGACTTGGGATCCGCCGCCAACAGCCAGGCGAACGTGGCGAGAAACGCCACGACCGTGATCCAGGTGCGCGTTCGGTTCATCGCCGGATCCAGACCGTGGCCTGAGCCACGCTCCACTGATACTTGCGGGCGTGCTCGCGGATCAGGAAGGGCAGGTCCAGGGTCCGGACCCGGTCGAAATCGGGTGCAAGCACGGCCTGGAGGGTGTCCAGCGTCCGAACCGGGTGCCCCTCGCGTTCGAAGCCGCCCAGCCAATGCGAGCTCGCCGTGTGGTCCTCGAGCCAGGTGCAGGGCGTCGTCACGATCAACTGCCCGCCCGGCCGCGCCAGGGAGGCCAGCGCGCCCAGGCACCGGCGGGGATCACCAAGCCGATCCACCAGGTTCGCCAGCAGCAGCACGTCGAAGGAACCCAGGTCGGCACGCAGGGCCAGGGCGTCCCCCTGCTCGAAGGCGACCCGGGAGCGGTCGATCCCGGCGGGCACCACCGCGGTCGCGGGCGTGCCCAAACGACCTTCCTCGACGTACGCGTAAGCCAGGGTGCCATGCTCCCGAAGGTGGCGCGCGACCTCGATGAAGCGATGGGAGTAATCCAGTCCGATGACCTCGGAGCAGTGCCGCGCCAACTCGAACGTCGAGCGTCCCACCGCGCAGCCGAGGTCCAGGGCGCGGGCCTGGGCCGGCAGGCGCGCCCTCTCCAGGCACTCGGACACGCAGCGCACCGGGTAATCGAGGGCGGTCGCCGGACCGAACGCCCAGGGCAGCACCTGCTCCGGCGATCCGTAATGGAAAAGCAGATATTCCGAAAGCGCCCGCTCCGTTTCGTAGAAACCGGACGCGCTCATGAAGCCAGCGCCTCGCGGAGACAGCGGGCGGGACGGTAGTCCTCGATCACCACCTGCACCCTCCCGTCCCGAAACATGCGCGCCTCCGGCACCGAAATCTCCGGCGTCTTGGACGGCGAGAACAGGATGTCGTCGTGCGTGGCATTGCGGGCCACCTTGAACTTGTCGGGCGTCAGGTGCCCGCCCAGGTGATCGCTCCGACCCGTGGCCACGTGCAGCGTGCCGAGGATCTTCTCGTCCTGGATGTCCCGACCCGAGGGCGGCAGGTCCTGCGTGCCGAACCCCAGCTCGCCGATCTCGCCGGTCGCGGGATCCGAGGCCAGCAGTTCGTTGTGGGCTGCAATGGTCGCCGCATTGCCCGAAAGCAGGCTCGCGTGCCGAATCCGGCCACCGGCCACGTCCAGCATCCCGAGACTTCCGTCCTCGTACCGCCTGGGGAACTGCCCCTCCGCGCCGGTCGGCACGAAATAGACCTCACCGGCGGGAAGGTTGGCGACATCGGGTGTGTCGCCCCGGCACAATCCATGGCTCTTCTGCGCCTCCTGCCGGCCGCATGACAATCTCAAGGTGGCCTTCCGGCCCGCCACCTCGAAATCGATCTCGAACGCATCGGCGCGGGTCATGGCCAGGCGCAGCCTCTCCGCCTGTCGGCTGACCTCGTTGTAATCCACGGCCAACCCCGTGCGCAGGATGATGGGATTGATCCCGTGCAGCGTCGCGCCGCGAAAGCCGAACTGCTTCGCGAACGCCGTGAGCGGCGCGGTCGCCGAATACGTCGAAATGCACAGGAGAATATCGAAGTTCGGATAGACGTCCTTCGCCAGACTCACCTGACGTCCCTCGGGAGTCCAGGCGGCGTCGGGCAGATCCAGGTTGCTGCCCCCCGTCAGTTGGTAGGCAAACATCTCCCCGCCGCGCAGCCCCAACTCGGCCAGGACCCCGTTCTTCAGGCCTTGGTAGAACACGTCGTGCGCGTGGCGCTGAATCGTCAGCGCGGGGTCCCCCAGGAACGCGAAACCCGCCATTTGCCGCGGATCCGCCAAGTCCATCAGGATGCCGATTCGCTGTCCCGGTCGTGGCTCGAACACCGTCCCGAGCAGCCGCGAAAGGCTGAACTCCGGAAAGGCGCGTTTTGAATCCTCGCTCATGCGACCCCACACTAAACGGGGAGGGAGCGATGGCAAATCCCGTCTCGCCCCGAACCGGCCCGGCCCCCAGGGCCGTTGACAAAGTCCTGCGTGGAACCGCGATGTGGGGCCGGCGACT
>CAZSOV010000200.1:0-14846 GCA_964608505.1 uncultured Verrucomicrobiota bacterium | reverse complement strand
GGCACCTCGACCCCGGCGAGTTGGCAGGCCTGCAGCATGGTCGTCGGCTGCGGGCGGCCCTGCCAGTCGGGCATCGTCTTCGGCACGTCGAGTTCGCGCCCGTCGACCTTGACCTTCACGGTCTCGGTGGACGGCGCGGCGACCGGCGGAACGATGGAATTGGGCGATGACATCGGGTCAGGCGAACACTTCGCGGCGCGGGGTCGGGACATCCACCGGCCTCCGGCGGTGGGGCCGGGGGACCAAAGGGGACTCGAACGTGGCGGAGAACATGGTGCGGGGCGGAGCGCGGTTCAGTGCGAAGCCTCGGCCGAGCGGGAGGCGGTGTTGGCCTCGTCCGCCGCGCCGCGCGCGACGAAGTCGTCCCGGAACTTCCGCACGAAGCTCAGGACGGGCCAGGACGCGGCCTCGCCGAAGGCGCAGATCGTGCGTCCCTGGATGTTCTGGGCGATGTGCAGCAGGTAATCGGCATCCGCCTTGCGTCCGTGCCCATGGGTGAGCCGATGCAGCGCCTTGCTCATCCACAGGGCGCCTTCCCGGCACGGGGTGCACTGGCCGCAGCTCTCGTGGGCGTAGAATTCGCTGAGGTTCGCGAGGGCGCCCACGATGTCGGTCGAATCATCCATGACGATGATCGCGCCCGAGCCGGACATCGAACCGGCCTGCTGCAGGGAGTCGAAATCGTAGGGCAGATCGAGCAGATCGACCTCCACGGTCGTCAACTGGCCGTCGGCGCCCTTGCGCTTGAGTTTGAACTTCTCCCCGGCCCGGAAGACCTTGGCCGAGGACCCGCCCGGGATGACGGCCTTGAGGGAGCGCCCCTCGGGCAGGCCGCCGCCGAAATTCTCGTGGAAGATCAGTTCGCCGAGCGTGACCTTGCCGACCTCGATCTCGAAGAAGCCCGGCTTTCGCACGTGCCCGCTCAGGCTGACGAGGCGCGTGCCGGTGTTGTTCGGGGTGCCGAGCTTGGCGTACTCGGCGGCGCCCATGGTCATGATCTGCTTCACGGCCGCCAGCGTCTCGACGTTGTTGACGATGGTCGGGCACTGGTAGAGGCCGAGCACGGCCGGGAAATACGGCGGCTTGATGCGGGGATAGGGGCGTTTTCCCTCGAGGGACTCGATCAACCCGGTTTCCTCCCCGCAGATGTAGGCGCCGGCGCCCCGATGCACATGGATCTCCAGATCGTAGCCGGTTCCCAGAATGTTCTTGCCGAGGAACCCCTTCGCCCGCGCCTCGGCCAGCGCGCGGTTCAGGATCCGGGCGCCTTCCGGCATCTCGCCGCGGATGTAGAGGTAGGCGAGATGCACGTCGTTCGCGAAGCACGCGAGGATCATCCCCTCCAGCAGTTGGTGGGGATCCCGGTGGATGATCTGCCGGTCCTTGAACGTGCCCGGCTCCGACTCGTCGGCGTTGCAGATCAGGTAGATCGGCTTCCCGCTCTTGCGGTCCACGAACGACCACTTCAGCCCGGCCGAGAACCCGGCCCCGCCCCGCCCGCGCAGGCCGGACTTGAGGATCTCGTCGCGGATCTGCTCCTGCGCAGTCTGCTTTTTGCCGTCGGGCAGCTCCCGCACCGGCAGCGCCAGGCAGCGGCGCAAGGCCTCGTAGCCGCCGTGACGGAGGTAGCATTCCAGATCCGGCGCGTACCCCGGCAGGTCCGCGTTCTTTAGGATCAACCGATATTGCTGGGGAATCGGCATGGTCTCGTGTCTTGACGCTCAGGCCCGAATCCCCGACCGTTGCCCCCGCACTTTCTGCCCGATGGTGTAACGGTAGCACAGCAGACTCTGGATCTGTTTGTCATGGTTCAAATCCATGTCGGGCAGCCAACTCGTTTCTTTCCCGTCCGGTTCCATCCCTTTGGTCCCGGTCGCGGCTAGGTCGAGTTCGGCGTGCGGGAACCGCCGGGCCCATCCGGTTTCGAATCCGGTTTCGAATCCGGTTTCCAGTCCGGTCCCTTCCCGGTTCCGCAGTCCTTCGCTGCTTCCAGGGCTTCCAGGGTTGTTCGGGTACGTGAGCATCGGTTGGGTTCCCCCGGCTACCGGCACTCGCCCACGATCCGGTCCGCCCGCTCCGGTGAAACGCCCTCGTGGAACGTCTCGTTGACCATCATCACCGGCGCGGTGCCGCAACTGGCCAGGCACTCGACGAACTCCACGGAAAACTTCCCGTCCGGCGTGGTCTGGAGGCCGTGCCGGTGCGGATCGAGACCGAACTTGCGGCACAATTGCTCGTGCAACCGATGCCCGCCGCCCAGCGCGCAGCTCAGCGTGCGGCAGACCTTGAACTGGTACTTCCCCGCCGGCGCCTGCCGGAACATCGGGTAGAAGGTCACGAGCTCGAACACGTGGATCGGCTGCAACCCGAGCTTGCGGGCCGTCCATTCCACGCCCTCCGGCGAAATCCACCCGTACTTTTCCTGCAACGCATGCAGCACCATGAGCGACGCGCTCCGACGCTGCGGATACCGCGAGATCAACTCGTCGATCTCGCTCTCGAATTCCCTGGCAGGTTGCAGACTCATCGTGGCCTGGTGTTGCTCCGGTCCGGTCTCCGGGTCAGCGGTCGCACTCGCCCATCACGAAATCGAACGATCCCAGGATCGCCGTCACGTCCGAGATCATGTACCCGGGCAACAGATGGGCGAGAATGCCGAGGTTCACGAACGACGGGGCCCGGATCTTCAGCCGGTACGGCGTCCCGCCCCCGCGACTGTGAATGAAGAAGCCCAGCTCGCCCTTCGGATTCTCGGCGCCGAAATAGACCTCGCCCGGCGGCGCGTTCACGCCCTGCGTCACCAGCATGAACTGATGGATCAGCTCCTCCATGCCGGTCAGCACCTTCTGCTTCGGCGGCAGGAACACCTTCCCGTCGGGGACGTTGATCGGCTCCTGCCCGCGGTTCTCGGCTCCGCCGGGAATCCGCTCGAGGCACTGCCTCAGGATCCGCACGCTCTGCCGCATCTCCTCCATGCGCACCAGATACCGGTCGTAACAATCCCCGACCGACCCCAGGGGCACTTCGAAATCCAGCTGATCGTACACCAGGTACGGCGTGGCCTTGCGCACGTCGTAGTTCACGCCGCTCCCCCGCAGGTTGGCCCCCGTGAGCCCGTAATCCCAGGCGTCCTCCGCGGAGATGATCCCCACGTTCCGCGTCCGATCCATCCAGATCCGATTCCGCGTCAGCAGCGCCTCGGATTCCCCGATGGCCACCGACACCTCGTCGCAGAACCGGCGCACGCCCTCCAGCCAGCCGGACGGCAGGTCCCGGGTTTGTCCCCCGACCCGCGTGTAACTCGTGGTGAACCGGGCTCCGGTCAGGCGCTCGGCCAGGTTGTACACCTTCTCGCGCTCCGTGAAGGTGTGCATGAAGACCGTCAGCGCCCCGATGTCCATCGCGAACGCGCCCAACCCCAGCAGGTGCGACGAGATACGCGCCAGCTCGCAGCAGATCACCCGGATGTACTGCCCCCGGGGCGGCAGGGTGATCCCCATCAGCTTCTCCACCGCCATGACATACGCGACGTTGTTCGCCAGCGGTGCCAGATAATCCAGCCGGTCCGTGTAGGGCACGAACTGGTTGTACGTCATGTTCTCCGCGATCTTCTCGTCACCCCGGTGCAGATAGCCGATGTCCGGGTCCGCCCGCACGATGGTCTCGCCGTCCAGTTCGAGCACCACCCGCAGGACGCCGTGCGTCGAGGGATGCGACGGCCCCATGTTGAGTACCATCCGCTCCCCGGCCAGTTCCCGCGATTCCGCGGCTCCACCGGGCACGGGCGCGGGTGCGGGTGCCCCGGGTTCCCGCCCGGGGGGTTCGCGAAATCCAATTGCCTGCACGTGTGCCATCGCCGGTTCTCCTCGTGCCTGGTTATTCGTCCACCTGCCGGACCCGCGGCTCCCGCGCGATGCTGTCGGGGGCCCCGGGCGTCGTGACGAACGGTCCTCCCTCCAACGGCGCCGGACGCGTGAACGCCACCCCCGGCACCTCGCTGGACTTGCCAGCCAGCGGAAAATCCTTTCGCAACGGAAAATAGGGATACCCCTCCCACATCAGAATCCGGCGCAGATCCGGGTGCCCCCGGAACCGGATGCCCAGCATGTCGTACGCCTCCCGCTCGTGCCAATTGGCCGTCCGCCAAACACCGGACACCGTGGGCAATTCCGACTTCTCCTCGCTCACCGACGTGCGCAGCCGCAGGTGACATCCGTGCTCCCGGCCATACAGCTCGTAGACCACCGTCCAGCGCGGATCCTCCCCGTAGTTGTCGATGCCCGAGAGATCCACCAGGAAATCGAAACCCAGTTCCCGCCTGGCCAGCGCGCACGCCTCCGCGATCCGTTCCGCGTCGGGCACCGTGACCGTGACTTCCCCGCGGAATTCGGTCGGCACCGACACCACATCCCCAAGGCATTCCCGGAGCCGGCGGGCCAGTTCGATGGGCGTCGCCATGGCTCGCTCAGGCCTGAACCACCGCGGCTGCGGGCTTCTCCACGGGCCCCTTCCCCCAGGCCTTCAATGCCGCGGTGATGGTCAATCCGGCGACCACCGGCTGCCTCGCCACCTTCTTCTGCAGCTTGATCAGGCCGTCGAGCAGCGCCTCCGGCCGGGGCGGACATCCCGCGATGTACACGTCCACCGGCACGATGCTGTCCACTCCCTGCAGGACCGCGTAGCTCCGATACATCCCGCCGGTCGAGGCGCAGGCCCCCATCGCGATCACCCACTTCGGCTCCGCCATCTGGTCGTAAATCCGCTTCAACGCCCCCGCCATCTTGTACGTCACTGTCCCCGCCACGATCATCACGTCCGATTGCCGGGGCGAGAACCGCATCACCTCCGCCCCGAACCGCGCGATGTCGAACCGGCTCGCGCCCGACGCCATCAATTCGATGGCGCAGCAGGCCAATCCCATCGGCATCGGCCAGAGCGAATTCTCGCGAAACCACGCCAGCGCCGCGTCCAACCGGGTAAACACCACGTCACCCTCGATTTTGGAATTGTACCCGTATTCGGTGGTCGTCATGGGAGGGGGCACCTGCCGGCAGGGGAACGACCGGCGACCCCAAGCTAGCAACGGCGAAAAGTCGGACAAGGTGAATTTGTGATTTTTTTCACAAGCCTCCCGAAACCGCCCTCTCCACCCCACCGCCCCGCTCGAAACCATGGCACCGCCGGGGTCTCCACGGAGGGGACCGCCCGGCCCACCTACGGGAAGAAGAACTGCAGATTGCCCTCGTCCGTCTCGACCGTGGGGTCGTACCCCACCAGGGTCTTCACGAGGCGGACGTCGTTGAACTGGTCCACCGCGCCGTCGCCGAGAGCCACGACTCCGACGTTGGCTCCGTGGCAGGCTCCCCGTCGCCACCGGGCCGTGGCGGCGCCGGTATTGGGGGAGGTCAGAACGAAACAGTTGATGTTGTCGGGCAGTCCCGTGAAATCGAAGCCGCTCAGGTTTCGCTCCGTGGCCAGCATCACCCGGGGCCGTTTCTCGTCCGCCTCGCTGCACAAGGCGTAACTGACGTTCGTCGGCGACAGCGCCGCGAAGTGGGTGGCCCCGACCCGCCGGACGTCGGTCGGGCACAGCAGAATCCGGGTCGTCGAAAGCTCGTTCGAAACGATCATGAGCTGGAGTTCCACACCGGCGTTGCCGGTCCCGTCCGGCTGCCCGCCCCCCCGGGTCTGAGCGACCTTCCACGGGTAACGCCCGTCGTTGTTGTCCGCCCAGAGCCGGAGACCCAGCCCGATTTGCCGCAGGTTGTTGGAGCAGGCGATCCGCTGGGCCTTCGCCTTGGCCCGTCCGAGGGCCGGAAGAAGCATGCTCGCCAGGATCGCGATGATCGCGATCACCACCAAGAGCTCGATCAAGGTGAACGCCCGGAGCGGCTCGGATTCGGGCCGAGCCGCCCGCTGCCATCGCGCGGGTGCGAAGGGTGCGAAGGATCCCGGATGCATCTTCTCAGGGGATCGGCGAGGCGGATACCCGGTAGAACTGCCGGGGACCGCCGCCAAGCGCATTCGTCTCCGCCAGCCAGGACTCCATGGCCAACCGCGCCGCCCCCGGGACGTCGCCGTAAGGCCCCTCGACCGCCGCCGATGTTTGCAGTCGGTAATACAGCCCTCGCACCGCATCGAATCGCAGTTCGACACCGCCATCCACCCGACGCGTCGCCACCTGAATCGTCGGCCTCAGGACCGAACCGTCGAAGTACGACCTCGCCAGATTCCAGGCCCTCTTGCCCGCCTCCGCCCCAACGCGGCGTCCGGCGAAGTCGTCCGCGGGCGGGTGGATGCCGCCCCAGATTCGGGACAGGCCCACCTGGTCGGCGGCGTCGTAATACGAGGCCCATTGCAGCGTGACCAACCGGGACGGACCCGCCTCGTTGACCAGCTTGGGAAGCGTGTAGGAACCCAGCCCATGGGGGAACCACGGGGAGCCGGTGAGGGCCGTCAGGGCCTCGGCCGCGGCGCGGCTGAAGGTGCTGTGCCCGGAGATGTAACCCGGAAAGCCCGGGGTCACGAAGGTCTTCTTCTGGTAGGTCATCCAATCCTCGGCATGCACCCAGCGTACGCCGCTGGCCTGTTCCTCGGGCACCTCGGGCTGCCCCGGCCAGGACAGAACCGCGATCTTTCCGGGCGCCAGTCCGGAGTGTCGCCCCGCGGCGACGGTGGCCTCGGTGACGACTTCGATCAGACCGGGAACCAGCGGCAGACCGCCGGGATGATAGGAGGGTTGATCGGGGTGACTGGATTGCCCGAGGCCGCCGCAGAAGCGGATGGCGCCGAGCGGACGCCACGCGTTGTAATGCCGTTTGACGCCCCACGCGGCGCACGCCGCGTCGTGCAACGCCGCGTTCAACGCGAAGTACAGCTTCACGTCCCACTCGAGCCGATCCACCTCCGGCCCCGCGCCGCCGATGCGGAAGACCCCCAGGTCGTCCGATACGTGGTTGGCAATGGAGTTCCAATGGCCGGGCGGCGTCTCGGAGGACGGTCCGTCCGCCCAGAATTCCGTGAGCGCGCGGGTGAAATCGCCGCGCAACACGACGTTGGAGGCGTAGGGCTGGCCCGTGACCGGGTTGGTGCGATAGCCGGCCCCGTCATTCGCGCCCAGAGCGTTGTTGCCGATGCTGGCCGGCGAGATGTCCACCGTGACCCCGTCCTCCGTCGTCAGTTCGCTGCTCGCCCGGATCACCGCCACGAGGTTCTCCTTGAACTCGGCGTCGCTCGACGTCCCGTGGAACGGTGGCGGTCCCGGATCGATCCAGGGCCGGTCGGAATCGGCTCGACCCAGGGCGAAGGGGCGCACCCACAGCCATTGGGCCCCGAGGTAGCCCTGCAGCGGATTCTGCGGGAATCCGTTCTGATCGATGGAGTTGGCCACGATGAGTCGCTGCCACGTGTTGACGTCCAGAAGTGTATTGCCGGAGCCGTCGCTGATCCCGTGCAGGAAGGGGTTCAGGGGCGGATTGACGAACGTGTAGCGCCGGGGATGCCCGACAGGGTAGTCCGGATAGGCCACGGGCGGATTCGTCGCCGGAAACGGGATGCCGGCGGTTTGCCGGGACCCATCCTCGAGGAACCATGCGGAGACGGCGTCGTAGACCCGGTTGCCTACGCCCGCCGGAGTGGAGGGATCGCGACCGACGTAGTCCGGATCGTAACCGAGCGCCGTCATGAAGGCCCGGTTCGCGGGCTCCTGATTCGTCGCCGTCCGCGAGTAGGCATGCCGCTCCTGCACCATGCGGTACATGGCGTAGCTCATCGCCTCGCGCCGCGCCGCGCTCGTGTCCGGGGCCGAATGCTTCGCTCGATACGCGAACCCCGCCGCCGTCGCGTCGTAGGCGGCCCAGGCGTCGTACAGGCACGCCGAGAAGGTGAACAGGTTCCGCGCCTGCCCCGGCGGATGGGGCGTGTCCATCCGGATCCCCTCCAGCGCGCGCTCGTTCCAGTTGCGCGCGATGGAGTACTCGGGCTTCGGCGTGTACCAAACAATCGCCGCCATGGAGTCGAGAACGGCATGGCACCAGAGACCCGCGACCAGCCATCTCGCTCGGGATGGCATCGACGCCCGTCGCTGGGTGAAGGAGGAGATTGGCAGGCCTGACATGGGGACGGTCCTTTCTTTCAAGTAGGTTCACCGAAGAGTTTCTGTCCTGGGACGTCGCTGGGTCGCTCGCGGAGGCATCCTCGAGGGAGGATCCAGGCGCCGGCGAAGGCCCCCATCCCATCCAACGCAGGGCGAAAGCTTCCGGTGGCCAATCCCGCACCACCGGAAGCGCCCATCCCCGGCCTCCTCTCTAGAATCCGAAACCGAAGGAGGCCGTGATCACGTAATCCGCGAAAGCCGCATCACCCGGCACCGTGCCCCGTCCGTCGATCTGACCCCAGCGCTTGTCCGCCTCGCTGGCGATGCGGTTGCGGTACATCGCCACCGGTGCCGAGACCGACAACGTATAACGCTGGTACATCGCCGAGATGCCGGGCTCGACGGAGACCGTGTATCCCGGACGCCGGAAGCCGTCCGAGGTGCCCAGCAGGTCCTCGGCGGGAATCCCTTCCATCCGCATGCCGAAGTTGAGCGCCACCGCGTACTTCGGCCAGAGCAGGTAGCTGAACCCGCCGCGGACCAGGTACTGGTCGGCGATGGACATGACATCCTCCAGCGAGCGGAGGTTCGCATAGCCCAGAGCCTGGGCCCGGGCCAGGTTGGCCGTGGCCGCCGCCTGCTGGGCCGGGGTCCCGTTCAACTGGTCGTACTGCATCCTCCGCAGGGTCTTCGGCCGGAGGCCGCCGCCCCCGCCGCCGTGCTGCGTGGAGACCCCGTTGACGCTCTCCGGATTGAACAGGTAATAGGCCTGCGCGTAGGCCGACAGCTTCTCGATCACCTGCCGGAAGGCGAACATCTCCGTGGTGAACCCCCAGCCCCCATCGCCAGGTTGGATCGATTGATCCACGAAGAATTCGCCCGTCCCGGTCGCCGTCCGGAACGTGTCCCGAGCGTCGTACTCGCCCGTGGGCGCCTTGAACCCGAGCCCGAATTGGATGTTCCCCTTCGGCATTGTCGACGGATCCCAGACCCACGCGTACCCCGCGACGCGCACATCCCCCAGGCCGCCGGCCTGGATGTGGTGCCGGGCATCGGCTGCATCCCCGTGCTCGTACTTCGACGAGCGATCCGAATACACGAACGGCAGGAAGACCGACGCGCTGAACCGCGGCGTGAACTGGTAACTCACGCCCACGTCGAAGAAGTGCGAGTCGTTGATGACCTGGGTGTCCGCCGGGATGCGCCCCGTGTTCTCGATGTCCCCCGCGAAATGCCGGAACGAATGCAGCCAGCGATACGATGCCGTCACCTGCCACTTGCCCGCCTCGATGTCGGGCAGCATGTCGTGCACGTGGTTCAGCGAACAACCGCCGCCGCCACGCACCGCCACGCAGCCCTGCGCGTGGCCATCCGACCCCGACATCAGCAGGGCCAGCGCGGTGCACGCGATCCACACGCCATCACTTCCGGTCCTCGGGAGACGGGAGACACGAAAAAGGCTCATATTCTTCATCGGGTTGACGACAAAGAATAGGAAGTCTTGGACAAAAAATGGTTGGCCTGTGGGGCAATCGGCCGGTTTCGAGGGGCGAGTTGCTGGAATCGAGGGGCGAGTTGCTGGTTTTCCGGGGTCAGTTCACCGCGTCGGGTTCCGCAATTCCCGGATCTTCCGGGCCAGGACGTCGAAATCGACACGGTCCGCGTTGCTCCGGCCCACGTGCCGGAACACCTCCCGGCCCTGCGGATCGATCAACACCAGCGCCGGGTAGTGCACCGTCTGCCCGTGAAACGCGTAACCGTCCGGGATCTTCATCCGTTTCGCGAGGGCCGCCTCCGGATCCCGGTAAATCGGCGCCTCCGCCGGCAGGTCCCGCGCCCACTGGCGGATCTCCGCCTCGCTGTCCGGCTTCACGAACACCTGCCGGACGCCGGTCCATTCCCCGGCCCGTTGGAGGTACGTCCGCGTGTGCCGCAGGCAAAGCGGGCATTCGGTCTTCAGCAGGAAGTGCAGGACGACGAATTCGCCCCGGGCCTCCTTCAACCGGAAGGCGGGCCCCGACCCGATCCGGGCAAGGGTGAAATCCGGCACCTCCACGGGTTCGGGAGCGGCACGCAGCCCGAGGGACAGGCAGGCCACGGCGAGGGTCATGACTAGGTTTTTTTTCATGGGATCCACAAGGGGTTACAAGGCCACCACGCGCACGAATCGCTGCGGTTCTCCGTCCGCCACGGGGATCTCGATCGACTCCGATTCCATCGTGGCGGTCACGGTCCGGACGGGCGACCAGAGCGCCAGATCCGCGCTCGTTTCGACCCGATAGCTCCGTCCCGGTCGGCCCAGCAGTTGGAAGACGAACCGTCCGTCCCCGGCCCAACGGGGGCGCGACAGCGTGGGCGCGGGCGGGAGTTCGGGCGGAGGCGGGAGCACGGCATCGATGGCGGCGCGGAATTCCTCCACGGGAAAGATCGTCTGGCCGTAGCCGGCGCGGCTGTAAAGGAGCTCCCAGGGCCGGTGCGAGGGCGAGTTGGTCACGCCGTTGATGATGGCGAACAGGGGTTGCCCGCCCGAGGCGATGCGTCCCGCGACCTTGCGGGAGAAGTCCTCGAGCACCAGGTCGTATCCGGCCCGTTGCACGAAGTTCCCCGTCTGCGCCTCCTGGCCGGACTGGAGATTCACGCCGACATGCAGGACAGGGACACCGCCCGGATTGCCGCCCCGCGCCTCGTAATGATCCCGCACGCCCGTCAGCAACTGTGGCGCCGCGGCCTGGCAAAACGGGCACCACCACGCGAACCAGTCCAGCACGAGGATCCGGCCCGCCAAGTCCGACAGCTTCACGTCCCGTCCCGTTCCGCGCTCGCGCAGGACGGACTCCTCCACGAGGTCGCCCGTGCGGTACAGCGCGGCCTGCCCCCGCGCCACCGGGCTCCCAACCGTCGTCACGGCGGCCACGACCACCGGGAACGACAGGATCCATTGCCGCCAAAAACCGCGCTTCTTCATGGTGTCTCCTGGTTCAGAACTCCATCGCGTAGGCCAGTTGGACCAGCACCCAGTTCCGGTGCCGGTAGAGATTCCGAAAAGGTTCGGTGCCGATCCCGAACGGTTCGTACCGCGTGAGGTACGGCGCGACCCACAGGCGCACGGCGTGCGCGCCCCAGCTTCGTCGCACCGTCGTGCCCGCCTGCCATCCCGTCAGTCCCGGCGCCGCCGCCGTCGGCAGCGAATTCTCGATCTCCCCCGTGTCCCGGTAATACCGCCCCGTCACCCCGACCTCCCAACCCTCCGCCGGGCGATACTCCACCGAGCCCCCGCCGAACGCGGCCTCGAACGGCTGCGGCGATTCGCGCGTGTACCCGGCGAACCCGCGCAACACCCACCGGTCACCCGGGGCGTAGTTGACCGACCCCTGGGCCAGCAGCCGCGGCTCGCGCCCCGTCACGTCCTGAAACCGAACCTCGAACAGCCCACGGACCCGCCGGCTGATCGCCTGCTCCAGCGAGAGGGCCACGCTCCCCGTCTCCAGCCGATCCCGCATCCGGTGCAGTCCCGCGAAATCGATCTCGTAGCCCGGCGCGATCCGGTCCCTCCGATAGCCCAAGTCTGCCTGGAGAAAACCCGACCCCGGCAGGTACTCCCAGCGCACTCCCGTGCCGACGTTCCAACCCCACGGATCCGCGGTGGCGTACCCGGGCAGGGGTTCGTACTGCTGCCGGTAGTACTCGTTCAGCCAGGCGCTGCGGTAATCCCCGATTCCGGCGCTCGCCCCGGCCGTCCCCAGCAGCCACCACCGCGAACCCGCCCTCCACCGCAGCCCCGCCTGACCCGAGAACCGGCGCTCGGCCAGGTCGCCCGCCTGCCCGAGGAAATCGAACGGGGACGGGAGGTAATCCATGAGGAACTCGTCCCAGCCCAGTCCCACGTTCCACATCAGCTCCCGACGTTCCTCCCGGTAGCCCATGCGTCCGGTCATCAACTGCACGTCCGTCGCAAACAAACCCTGAAACTCCGCCGTCGCCCGCCGACCGACCGGCGCGCCCCCCGCCGCCTTGCCGTCCTCTCCGGCCTCCATACCGGACTCCGCCCCCCCCGCGCCGCGACCCGAGGCCGTTCCCCCAATTCCCAGCGCCACCGCCACCGCCAGGCTCCACGCCCAGCCGGTCCAGGGGCCGGGCCGCCGATCCCGCCGGGCCGGGCAGTCGCGCGGAACGATTCCATGGAGGATTCTCGAATTCATGGGTGCTGGCGGACGGGTGGCCCGGGCAGGAACACGCCGCGCATCACTTCCGCGCCGTCGACGCGTCCGGTCCGAGGCGGTCGATGATCTCCCGCAATCGGCCCGCGCCCTCGAATCCGTCGCTCCCGTGGACCCACGTGAACTCGGGCCTCGTCGCGGTCGCGCCCGTGCCGTCGAGAATTGCGAGGAACGGCAGGCTCGTGCCGCCATACGCCGCCAGCGTCGAGCCATCCCGGTCGTTCAGCACCAGGCTCGCTCCCGCCTTCTTGACGAAGGCGGCCGTCGCGCGCCGGTCCCCCGGCTCGACGTTGATCGAGATCACCTGCACCGGCACGCCCCGCGCGTTGCCGCCCCGCTTCTCGTAGTACCGCTGGATCTCCTGCTCCAGCACCGGTGCCGACCGCGCGCACGACACGCACCAGTGCGCGAAGAAATCCAGCACCACGATCTTCCCCGCGAACTCCGCCAGCCCGGTCTCCTTGCCGTCGGCGAACCGCTTCAGCCGGAACCCCGGCGCCCGCCTGGCCTCGCCCGCCGTTTTTCCCGGGGCTTCCGCGGACGTCAGGCCCGGTCCCCACATTGCCAACAGCACCGCCGCCAGCGCCGCCAACGCGTGGCGCCAGGACCCCTGCACTTGGTTCGTCATCATCCTCGTTCCTTGGGTTCCTATTCCGCGACTCAGCGACACGACGTGCAGCCCGCCGCCTGCGCCCCGCCCGAGGCGCCCGCCCCCGCTTCCGTCTGCGCCAGAATCGACGGCTGATACGCCTGCACCGGTGAATCCGAAAACTGCATCGTCGACCGCGCGAGCAACCGCTGTTGGTGCACCGGAACCGCGCACCCGGAAGCCAGCACCAGCCCGAGCATCGCCGCCGCCGCCCGGCACCCGGCGCTCCGCCTCCACCCTGCCCCACCGCCTGCATCCGATGCCTTCATAGGTAGGAGGGTTATCCAAGATTCGGACACGCATTGGGACCATGAACCCGAACGATGGAGGGAAGAGTAGGAGTAGGATTAGGATTAGGATCAGGAGGATCCGGGATGGGAGTCTGGGCTTGGTTCATGGGTAGTTTCACGGATGTCCTCCCCTTCACAACGCCCGGGCCAGGGACGCCCGGTCCGCCGTCGTCATGGCCACGTACAACCGGTCCCCCGTGCGCCACATCGCCGAGGTCCACGAGCCCGTGGCGGCAAACCGCGGCAGTTCCGACGTGAACTCGGGCAGCGCCTCCCCCGGAAGCGACACCACGTGCACCACCTGCCCCGTTTCCTGCGGCAGAAAGCATACCAGCGTCGCCGGCACCCCCCGCCACGAGAACACCTTGCAGCCGTACGTCGGCGAGCAGCTCAACCGCTCCGGCATCTTCAGCACCACCGCATCCTGCCGCGCCGCCAGCCAGTCCCGCACCTTCCCGTAGTCCCGCTCCGGCAGGTCGAACACGTGATCCCAACCATGATCCAGGTACTGCCCCAGCTCCGCCGTCAGGCGGGCCGGCCCCGACCGCGCCTCCCGGGTCAGCCAGAACCCCAGCCAGCTGCCCGCCAGCACCAGCGCCGCCGCCGCCGCCAGCACCCAGCCCCGCGTCCAGCGCCACGCCGGCACCTCCGCCACCGTGCGTTGCCCCGCCAGAATCCGCTCCCGCAATCCCGACGGTGCCCGCACCTCGGCCAACCGTGCCGCCATCGCGCGGTCCAGCGCCGTCTCCCGTTCCAGCCAGGCGCCCAACTCCGGGTCCCGTTCCGCCTGGCCCAACGCCTCCGCCATCGAGGGCTCGCCGTCGTCCCCCCCGCCCGGACGCCGTGCCCCCAACCAGTATCGGGCTTCGTCTCGTGTCATACGCTTCCTGCCTGGGTACCCCGCCGAAACGGGATGATCTTCTCCACCTCGTCCTCCTCCGCTGCCGGCGTCGTCCCGACCAGTAACCGCCGCAACTGCGCCTTGCCCCGCGACAACCGCGACATCACGGTGCCGATCGGCAATTCCAGCGCCTCCGCGATCTCCCGGTAACTGAAGTCCTCCACGTAAAACAACGTCAGCGGCACCCGGAACACCTCCTCCACCCGCTGCAACGCCGCCATCGCCTGGACGGCGTCCATCCCCTCCCCCGCCCCGTCCTCCACCGCCGGCAACTCCGCCTCCGCCGCCTCGAGCGACTCCTCCACGAACCGCTGGTGATGCCGCCGCTGCCGCAGGAACTCCCGGTGCAACGTCGTGAACAGCCACGCCTTCGCCTTCGACCGGTCCCGCAGCTGATGCCCCCGCGACGCCCACAGGTAGAACGTTTCCTGCGTCAGATCCGCCGCCGCCCCCTCCTCCCGGGCAAGACTCAGCGCGAACCGATACAACGGCTCGTAAAACCGCCCCGTCACCGCCTCGAACTCCGCGCTGTCCACGTCCATCAGAGCCATCCCCCGCGCCTTTATTCCCGCAAGCCCGAATTCTCCCTCCCGCTCCGCGTCCCAGGGCCGTTGACAAACTGCTGCGTGGAACGACGACGTGGGGCCGGCGACTGCCGAGTCGCCGGTTTCCCCTCTGGTTTCGCCTGCTTCGA
>CAZSOV010000199.1:0-14885 GCA_964608505.1 uncultured Verrucomicrobiota bacterium | reverse complement strand
GTACGCGGCGACGGCGGTGGCCATGCACTGGCGGGTGTTGCCGTCGCCGTGCCGGATCCCGAGTCCGAACTTTCCCACGGCCCCGAGCAGCGCGAACTCCTCGTTCGTGATCTGGCCGGTTCCGATCCACGCGAGCGCATCCGGGCCGTGCCGGCGTCGAATGTCGGCGAAGCGTGCCGCGAACTCGCCCAGGGCCCGGTCCCAGGAGATGGGGGAGAGGGAGCCGTCGCCGGCCCGGAGCAGCGGCGTGGTCGCGCGATCCGGGGCATCCAGGGGAGTCAACGCCTCCCAGCCCTTCGGACAGGCCATGCCGAGGTTCACGGGGTACGTGGCATCGGGCGAAAGATGGGTGGCCAACCCGTCGCGGAGGCCGATGCGGAGCGAGCAGCCCGTGGAGCAGTATCCGCAGACGCTGGACGTGGTCGAGGCGGGGGCGGAGCGGGTCGGGAGCTGGCCGAGACCGTCGGGTCCGGGAGCGCGCGCCAGTTCCTCGGAGAAGGGGCCGCTCCAGCGTCGGAGGAGCGTGGGCGGAGGTTGGGGAAGGGAGATCATGCCGGCTGGCCGGGCATCCGGTGCGGGGAGACGGCGCGGAAGAAGAGAAGGCGCTCGCAGCATTCCGCGGCCAGCAGGCCGACGGAGGCGAATCCGATCGCCAGGGAGGGAAGCGGGAAATGCGCGGCGAACCACGGGGTCAGCATGCCTCCGAGCAGGAGCATGACCCGCGCCAGATGGATCGGTCGGAGACTCCCCGCCAACAGGACCGCGGAACGCGCGAGCGCGGAATCCGAATCCCGCCGGTGCCGGCGCGGGAGGGCCTCGCCCGCGAGTCGCGCGATGACCACGGTGGCGAGCCCAAGCCATGCTGCGCGGGACTGCTCATCGAGCAGGACGGCGACCCAGGCCACCGACAGTCCGACGGTACCGTAGAAGCGGAAAGCGGTGCGGGGAAACGACCAGAACTCACGTCCCGTGGCCGAGTAGACGCGGACCGAGGCGAACACTCCGACCATCCCGGACAGTGCGGTCGCGAGGGTGCCCCATGCGCCGAACCCTCCGGGGCGCACCCACGGGAGCAACGCCTGCATCATCAGCATCCCCGCGAACGCCGTGAGGGCGAGGATCTCCCGGCTGAGCCAGCTGCGGCGCCAGCCGAGGAACGCGCGCCAGGCGCGGAACGGCTGGCCCAGATGCGCCACGCTCGCGAGGAGTCCGGTGTGCAGCAGCCCCAGCGCGACCCAGGTCATCGAGGCCGGCCAGGGCCGGGAAGTCACGCGCGCCCATGCCTCCGCCACCGAGATGCCGACGGCGGCCTGACTCAGCACGAGCATCCACACCAGCGGCACGTGCGCCGCCGCCGGTCGCGCCTCCGCCGCGTCCGCGGCGACATGCCGGCCGCCGTGCGACCGGGTCCACCGGAAGCGGGTGCCGGGAACGGTGAGATGGGGCGGCGGAGAGTCGGGCAGGAATGGATTGGAGCGACCCGCGCCTGCGTGCGCGGAAATCGGGCGATCCTCGTCGGGGCCGGGAATCTCGCGGTATTGCGCGCGCAACGCGTCCGTCTCGACGACGACGATCCGGATGGCCTCGCTGGGGCAGGACTGGACGCAGGCGGGGGCTTCCCCGGCGGCGAGTCGTCCATGGCAGAGGTCGCACTTGCGGACGATGCCGAGGCGCTTGGAGAATCGGGGTACCTCGTACGGGCAGGTCATCTGACAGTAACTACAGCCGATGCATTGGTCGTCGAGATGCCGGACGATTCCGGTAACCGGGTCCTTGTCGTACGCCAGGACGGGACAGCCATGGGCGCAGGCCGGCTCCACGCAATGATGGCAGGCATGAGTGACATGCTGGAACGCCGGGGAAAGCCGCGGGAGGGAGGGTAGGGACGCGACCGATTCCGGGTCGCGGGTGCCGGGTCGGACGGACCAGGGGATCTCGACCGGTCTTGGCGCCGTGGGCGCGGAGGTTTCGACGAGGAGGCCGACGGACCGCCACGACTCGCCAGGTTCGAGGCCATTCAGCGAGTGGCAGGCGGTGACGCAAGCTTTGCAGCCGGAGCAGGCGTCGAGATCGACGTCGAAGGCCAGTTGCTGGCCGGCGACCGGGGCGGACACGGGCAGAAGCCGGCGGTAATGCGGGGCGAGGTCCGGTTCGGAACGGAAGGATGTGCCGGGCGAGGGCTGGAGAGGCGCGAGCGGGGGCGTGGACGCGTGCTCGTGCCAGCGGGCGAAGCGTTCGGCCGCGCCGAGGGAGCGCTGCTCGTCCAGAAAGACGTCGATCAGCGTGCGCACCCCGTCCGCCGGACGGCGGTGGGTCGGGGCAGGTCCGGCGAACGGGGTGGGTGCAACCATGCGGGCGAACTAGAAGTTCACGAGCAGTTGGAGATAGAGGAAGTCCGCGTCGCGTTTCGCGGCGCCGAGAGCGTCCTCGATGTGGCTGCCCGCAAAAAAGTGACAGTATCCGGCCTCGACGGTGGCGAACTTCGTGACGGCGTAGCCGGCGATGAGATCGATTTCGCTTCCGACGAACGAGCTGCGTCCGGCCGCGGGGAGGTACGGGCCGCCGCGGGGGGCTCCGCCGACGGTGTAGAAGCTGTCAGCAGTGTCGTAGAGCCAGAAGAGATGACCCTCCAGGGCCACGTGGAGCCCCGGAGCCGGCTTGAGGGTCAGCATCGGGCGGACGTCATGCAGGTTCTGCAGGGACGCGAAATCGGCGTACCCGTAGAACTTGTGGTTCGTGGGATAGAGATTGTCGAAAGTCCCGTGTTCGCCGTCGGCCGCGTCGCCGTCGCCGGAGCCAACCGCGTATTCCAGGGCGAACCGGGGTTTGGCCGGGCAGTCGGCAAGCGTATAGCCGACGTTGCCGATGAAGGCGTAGGCCAGGTGATCCGCCTGTGGCGCGCCGTAGGTCCCGAACTGGCCCTGGGCGTCCAGGGTGTAGTCCCAGGGCCCGAAGGCGCCGGGGGCCGATTTCAGGCGCGAGCCGATGCTGTAGACGTTGCGCGCGACGGGCAGCGGGACCTGGGGATTCGCCACGGCCCGGACGGCGTCCGTGGAGACGTTGCGGGCGAACACGTAGCCATCCAACTGGTGCTTCGGCACCTTGGTCGTGGTGACGTAGAGGCCGGAGAAGGTCTCGTCCTCGTTCCGCTCGTTGAATTTGCCGTCGACCGGCACCACCAGCTGACCGGAGAACAGGTCGGCGGTGAAGTCCTCGTGCTTCCACTGGATCTTGGCGGCGTCGAAAACGCGTCCGATGTTGTTCCAGATGAACCCGCCGACGAACCGCTCGTCGGCGTAGCCGAACTCCTGGCGCCCGAGCTTGAGAGTGAGCGGGAATTCCTTGGGATTGCCCAGCGTGACGTAGGCCTGGTGCAGGTCGATCACGTCGGATTCGGGGCCATCCTGCTTGCGTCCCGAGGGCGAGGCATTCCGCTGGTCGGACTGGGCCAGACTGCTGCGTCCGTCGACGTAGAACCCGAACCAGGAGCCGGTGTAGCCGACGTGCAGTTGGAGGCGCTCGAGGACGTAGTCGTTGTAGACGTCCGCCCCGTTGTCCCGGAAATCCAGGGATCCGGGGACGCTGTTGATGCCATTGCCGTCGTGAACCTCGTACCGGACGCGGGCCCAGCCGCCGATGTTCCAGGCCTTGAAGGTCTCGTCGTCCTTGCGCAACGCCTCGTTGATGAAGCCCGGAAAAGGCTTGGGCGGCGGCGGAGGCGTGTATTGCCCGAGGGCGGCGGGCACGCCGATGAGCAGCGCGGCGGCCGAGCCAAGGAGCGGGAGGGGGAGTGGGTTTCGTGGGGTCGAGTGTTTCATCGCGAGGCTAGAGTACCGTGGGTGGCGGGAAGGTCGGCGTTGACGCAGGTCATGCCGCAACAAGGGTGGCCGCCCGGGGGGTGGCGGGGGCGTCGGAAGTCGGAGGCGTTCCCGACCCCGGCGGGGCGGGCAGCGGGGGGGGGGGGGGGGGCGGCAAAGGACGGGGGCGGGGTTTGCCCGGCCAGGGAGTAGGCGCGAGATTCGAGGAACTCCATGAGTTCGCCGCGCAGCCCGTCGTAGGCGGGGTCCTCGAGCACCGCCTGGCGAAGCCGCGGGCGGGCGAACGGGACGTGGAGGATGTCCCCGACGAAGGCCTCGGGACCGTTCGTCATCATGACGATGCGGTCGGCGAGGAACAGGGCCTCGTCGACGTCGTGGGTGACCATGAGCGCGGTGAGGCGGGTGCGGTTCCAGAGGTCGACGAGCACCTGCTGGAGCTCCATCCGGGTCAGGGAATCGAGCATGCCGAACGGTTCGTCGAGCAACAGCATCTGCGGAGACAGCGCGAAGGCGCGGGCGATGCCGACCCGCTGGCGCATTCCCTGGCTCAGCTCGGCGGGGCGTTTGTGGAGCGCGTCGCCGAGCCCGACGACGGACAGGTAGTACTCGGCGATCTGCCGGCGTTCCTCGGCGGAAGCGGTGTAATAGACCTGGTCGACGCCGAGCATGACGTTCTGCATCGCCGTGAGCCAGGGCAGCAGCGACGGTGACTGGAAGACGACCCCGCGGTCCGGCCCCGGACCGGTCAGTTCGCGCCCGGCCAGCACGATGCCACCGCCGCTCGGGTCGCTGAGTCCGGCCAGCATCGACAGGACGGTGGACTTGCCGCAGCCCGAGTGTCCGATGAGACAGACGAACTCGCCCTTGCCGATCCGGAGGTTGAAGTCCCGGACGATGGTCAGGGGACCGCGGGGAGTGGGATAGGTCTTGGAGAGATTGGCGATTTCGACGTGATGACTCATGGAACCTCCACGGTTTCGCGGTGGATTTCGGACCTGCGAATCGGGCCCCGGCGGCCTCCGACGAGCGGGCGTGGACGATCCAGGTCCTCCGGTTCGATGTCCGGCAGGACCAGCTTCCGGGTGACCGACCCGGAACGTTGGGTGGAACGCGAGGCGACGAGATACTCCACGAGTTCGCGCCGGATCGCCTTGAAGCGGGGATCATGGCCGAGGGCGCGCCGGTCCCGCGGGCGGGGCAGATCGATGGCCAGGGAAGGCCCGAGGGTCGCGGACGGACCGGCGCCGAGAGGCAGGATCCGGTCGGCGAGGTAAATGCCCTCGTCGGGGTCGTTCGTGATGAGAACGACCGTCGTCCGGGTGAGCTGCCAGATGCGTCCGAGTTCGTCCTGAAGCGTGGCGCGCGTGAGGGCGTCGAGGGCCCCGAACGGTTCGTCGAGGAGGAGGATGCGGGGCTCCATGGCGAGGGCGCGGGCGACGCTGACGCGCTGGCGCATGCCGCCGCTGAGTTGGGCCGGTTTCCGGTCGCGCGCGGGCATGAGGTTGACGAGGGAGATGTGGTGGTCGACGTGCCGCTCGCGGCGCGAGGCCGGCCAGTCGGGGAAACACTGGTCGACGGCGAGTCGGATGTTGCCGGCGACGGTGAGCCAGGGGAGGAGGGAGTAATTCTGGAACACGATCCCGCGGTCCGGACCGGGTCCGGTGACGGGCGCCCCGTCGAGGGCGACCGAGCCGGAATCCGGATGGGCGAGACCGGCCATGAGATTGATGAGCGTGGTCTTGCCGGCGCCGGAATAGCCGACGATGGCCACGAACTCGCCGGGGTCGATGGAGAGGTGGATGTCGCGCAGGACCTCGGTCCGCCCGGTGGCGGTCCCGTAGCCTTTGGAGAGGGCGGCGAGTTGGAGGGCGGGCTTCATCGACGGGGCGGGTTCCGGATCGGGAGGTCGGGGGGGTACGTCGTTTTCCTGGGGAGGCGCGGGAGCGGACGGGAGGGCGGGGCCCGGCCTAGGCGGTCTTGAACCGGGATTCGACCAGACTCATGAGACGATCCAGGGCGTACCCGACAACGCCGATGGTGAGAATGCACAGGATGATGTGCTCGTAGACGAGGGCGTTGTACTCCTGCCAGAGAAACCCGCCCACTCCCGGGCGCCCGGTCAGCATCTCGGCCGCGACGATGACCAGCCAGGCGATCCCGAGGCTGAGCCGGAATCCGGTGAACATGTAGGGGAGGGTGGCCGGGACGAGCACCTTGAACAGGGTCCGGGTGCGCGACAGTTTGAGGACCCGGGCGACGTTGAGATAGTCCTGTGGCACGGCCCGGACGCCGACCGCGGTGTTGAGCACCGTCGGCCACATGGAACAGACGGCGATGGTGAACAGGGCCCCCAGCTCCGAGGCGGACTTGCCGGCGCCCATGAACAGGACGATCCCGAGCGGCAGCCACGCCAGCGGCGAAACCGGGCGGAGGATCTGGATGATGGGATCGAAGATCCGCTGGAACGTCCGGGACAGGCCGAGCATGAAGCCCAGGGGCGTTCCCAGCACCAGGGCCAGGAAGTATCCCTTTGCCACCAGTTGGAGCGAATACCACGTGAAACGCAGGATCCCCTGGTCCATCTCGCCCCGTTTCTCGAACGGTTTGAGAATGTACTCCCGACTGGCCTGCCAGGTCTTGGTGGGGTTCGGCAGTTCCTTGGCCCACGTGGCGCTCGAAACGTACCAGAGCACGACGACGATGGCGAAGCCGAGCAGCGGCAGGATCAACCAGTCCAGTTTGAGTCGGTTCATGGGTCCGGGTGCGGGATGCAGGATGCGGGTTGCTGCAGGCGGCCTTTCCGACGCGATCAACCCTTCAACGCGTGGACGGCGAAGCCGGTGGCATAGGCCTCGGGTTGCGAGGGATCGAAGGTCTTCCCGTCGAAGAGGGTCTCCGGACGATCGTCCCGACCCCCGTGGGCATGGCCGATCTCCTTCATGGCCTCCTCGTAGAGATCGGGACGGAACACCTTGGAGACCACTCCCGCGTAGTCGGGGGCGCCCTGCACCATGCCCCACCGGCGGAACTGCGTGAGCCACCAGAGGCCGAACTTTGGCTGGGGATAGTTGCAGTTGCGCCGGCTGAAGTGCATCGGGAACTCGTCCCGGCGCGTGCGTCCGTCCCCGTAGTCGAGGTTTCCCAGGAGCCGGGGCAGGAGCGTCTCGCGGGTGGTGTTGATGTAGGTGGGGCGGGCGACGATGTCGCATTGCTCGGGCCGATGGGCGGGATCGTCGAGCCAGACGCTCGCCTCATGCAGCGCCTTGAGCACGGCCTTGACCGTGCGCGGGTGTTTCTCCGCGAACTCGGCGGTGAACGCGCAGACCTTCTCCGGATGGTCCTTCCACAGGTCCTGGGTCGTGACGGAGGTGAACCCGACCTTGTCCGCGATGGCGCGGGCGTTCCAGGGCTCGCCGACGCAGAAGCCGTCCATCTTGCCAATCTTCATGTTGGCGACCATCTGCGGGGGCGGGATGGTGATGAGCGAGACGTCCTGGTCGGGGTGGATCCCGCCCGCGGCGAGGTAATAGCGCATCCACATGGCGTGGGTGCCGGGGGGGAACGTCATCGCGAAGGTGAGGGGTTCGCCCTTGGCCTTGGCCTGGTCGGCGTACGGCTTGAGGGCCTTGGGATCGTCCACGACCTTGCCCTTCCACTCGGCCTTGAGGGTGATGGCCTGTCCGTTTCGATTCAGCAGCCACGGAATCACCATCGGCTTCCGGGGCGAGCCGAGCAGGCCCATGGTGCTGGCCAGCGGCATGCCGATCAGCATGTGCGTGGCCTGGTTGTCCCCGTTTGCCAGCGAATCCCGGATGGCCGCCCAGTTCGCCCCCTTCGCGACCGTGGCCTTGATGCCGAACTTGGCGAAGAACCCCTTTTCGTGGGCGATGACAATCGGGGAACAGTCGGTGAGCGCGATGATGCCGAAGCGCAGGTCGGCCTGTTCCGGCGCGTCGCTGGCGTACGTGGAACCCACCCAATGACGGGGAAGTCCGGCCAGCAACGTGGCCGCGGCGCTCCGGCGAAGGAATCGACGCCGGCTGAGGTCAGAGGGCAAGGGACGCGGTTTCGGCGGGTTCATGTGCGTGGGAAGGATGGGCTGCGGTTGGGTCGTGGAGTGCGGCTTGGAAGAGGTCGAGACGGAAGACCCGCCCCGGGATTTCCGGCGGAACGGACCCGGGGAGCTGACGGGCGATGGCGAGGGCCCGCGCGGGAGTGGGCTCGTTGGAATCGCCCCGGTGGAAGATCAACGGCGCGGGGTGTCGGTGGGGATGTCCCGGAGCGAGCAGGAACTCGCCGGTGATGGCCGGACGGATGGATTCGGGCGGAAGTCCGAGGTGGTGGCGGGAGGCCAGGAGTTCGACGAGGGATTCGTGGTGGGCCGGTTCGGCGCACCATTGGCAGGCCGCGAACAGCGCCCGCACCAGGGCGGCGTGCTCGTCGGCCCGCTGGTCGGCGAAGCTCGCCCGGACGGCCAGCGAGCCCCACGGTTCCCCGGCACAGAATCCGTCGAGGTGTCCGGCCCGCAGGTGGTCGACCATCTGTTGCGGCGGCACGACGACCAGCCGGAAGTCCTGGTCCGGCACGAGTCCTGCCTCCCCGAGCCACCGATGCAGGATGTCGCGCTGGGCCGAATGCGGATAGACGATCCCGAACACGAAGGGTTCGGGCGGCGGCGGCGGGCGAAAGGCGGAGCCGCCGGCTTCGACGGGGTACCCGGGCCAGCGTCGCCGCGAGAGCACGACGCAGTTGCCGTGGAGATTCAGGATCAGGGCGGAGACGCACTCGCATCGGACCGAGCCGAGTCCCAGCGTCATGGCGAGCGGCATCGGCGCGAGCGTCTGGCAGGCTTCGAGTTCCCCGCCGAGCAGTTTCTCGCGGACCGTGGCCCAGCCCACTTCGCGGGAAAGCCGGACGGAAAGCCCCTCGCGGCGGTAGAGTCCGAGGTGGTGGGCGACCCACAGTGGCGCGGCATGGACGAGGGGGACGTAGCCGAGCCGGAGCGCCGGGGCGGGCATGGGGCGGGCGGGCGCGGGCGATGGTTTGGCGAGGGAACTCACGAAGTGCCGCCCGGGGGCGGACGTGGAGGCCTCAGCGGGAACCGTGCCACCTCCGGGGCTCTGGCCCGATGAATGCTAGGCATGTTTTGGCGATGAATGATGAAACCACCTCATGGAGACCGGCGCCCCTCGACAGCCGGCAGCTGCGGGCCTTCGCGACTTTGGCCAAAACGCAGAGTTTCACGGTGGCGGGGCGCGAACTGTTCCTGTCCCAGTCGGCGATCAGCCACTCCATGCGGGCGCTGGAGGAGGACGTGGGATGCCGGCTTTTTGACAGGGTGGGCAAAAAGGTGAGCCTGACGATGGCGGGGGAGCAGCTTCTTCGCCACGCCGAGTCCATCCTCGCCGAGATGCACCAGGCCCGGGAGGAACTGGGGCACCTCGGTAAATGGGGACGGGGCCGGATCCGGATCGGCGCCAGCACCACCGTCTGCACCTACATCCTGCCCACGGTGCTGCGCGAGTTTAAGGAGAGCTTCGCGCATTACGCGGTGACGATCGTGCCGGCGGACACCGCGCAGATGATCCGGTTGGTGAACGAGGGTCGGGTCGACCTCGCCCTCACGCTGGAGCCGAAGGCCGAGGAGAAACTGGTGTTCGAGCCGTTGTTCGCGGACGAACTGGTCTTCCTCCTGAGCCCGCGCCATGCGTGGGCGGAGAAGGGGGCGCCCGACCGGAAGGAGGTGCCGCGCCAGAACTACGTCCTCTACGACCGCAACAGCTACACCTTCCGGCTCGTGGACGAGTACTTCCGCAAGGAACGTCTGGTGCTCAACACTTTCATCGAGCTCGGCAGCATGGAGGCCATCAAGGAGCTCGTGAAACTCAACCTCGGCATCAGCATCGTGGCGCCGTGGATCGCCCGGACCGAGCTCGAGGCCGGCACCCTCGTCGCGATGTCCCTCGGACGCCGCAAGCTTCGCCGCCAATGGGGCGTCGTCCGGTGGCGCTCCCGCACCCTCAACCTCGCGGAGGAAACCTTCGTCAAGCTCAGCCGCGAGGTCACCGCGCAGCTGGTTCGGGACACCGGTCGCTGGCTCGGCGACGACGAGGAATCCGTCCGGGTCGGGGCGCGGGGCGATTGAATTTTTGATGGAATGCCACGGGTGTGGTAGTCTGCGCGGCATTCATGAGTTGGAGCGAAGCATGGAAGGGGAGGGTCCGGGGCGTGGTCGCGGGGTTCGGGCTCCTGGTCTGGGTCCTGGCCGGGCACGCCGCCGAGCCCGACCCCGTCCAGGGCATCTGGCACGTCCGCCTGCGGGTCTCCGCTTCCGGTGCCGACTGGCTGGGCGCGGTTTGGACGCCGGGGTTCCTGAAGGAACCGACCGACCGTCGCGGCGAACTCGAGGTGGAATTGATCCGCGACGACGGCACCACCGCCTACGTCGCCGCCACGCGCGATCCGCGGATCCAGCGCTGGGAGTACGAGTCGGCCCCTGGCTCCGGCGCCATGCGGATCCTGCGCGGCACCGAGGACGAAGCCGAATGCGAGGTCCGCCTTCGCGATGACCCGCGCGGCAGCCACGTGGCGGTGTTCCGTCGCGCGACGGGCGGCGAGGGGCGGACCTTGCTGGCCGCCGACGACCTCCGGGAGTCCCTCGGCCGGTTCGAGCTGCCGTTGGACCGGGCGGGCAGGGGCACGGCCGCGGCGGGAGCCGGACCCGCGCTGGCCGCCACGAAGCCCCCCGCGAATCTCCAGAGTTTCGTCCTGCTCTCGAACGGCCCGTCGGCGCGCCGTTTGAACATCGTCTTCGTCTCCGAGGGCTACCGGACCAACGAGGTCGCGGCCTACACCAATCTGGCGTTGAGCGTCCTGAACCACTTCCTCGAACGGGAACCCTTCCGCGCCTACCGACGGCACATCAACGCGCGCGCCGTGTTCGTGCCCTCCAACGAATCCGGCTCCGACCACCCCTCCCGGGGCGTCGTGCGGGACACCTTCTTCCAGACCTCCTACGACACCTCCGGAATCGCCTACCTCCTCACGATCAAGGGCGACGGCGCCTTGCAGGCCCATACCGCCGTCCGCGCCGTCGAACCCGAGCACGACATCATCGTGATGCTCGTGAACGACCCCGACTACGGCGGTTCGGGCGGGGGCATTCTCGTCACCTCCGCCCATCCCGACTCGCCCCGGATCGCGATCCACGAACTGGGCCATTCCTTCGGTCTCCTGGCCGACGAATACGAGACGCCCTATCCCGGGTATCCCATCCTCGACGAACCGAACACCACCCAGGAGACCGAGCGGAACCGGATCAAGTGGCGATCCTGGATTCAGGCCGCCACCCCCATTCCCACTCCGCCCCTGCCGGAATACGGTTCCGTGGTGGGCCTCTTCGAAGGGGCGCGATACCAATCCAAGGGCTGGTACCGGCCCAAGCTCAATTGCCTCATGCGCTCCCTCGGCCAGCCCTACTGCGAGGTGTGCCGCGAGGCCATGATGCTGAGGTTCTACCAATTGGTGCGGCCCGTGGACGTCGTCCAACCCGCCACCAATGCCGTCCTCCACGCGGCGGCCACGGGCTTCACGCGACTCGCCGTCCAGGCCCTCGAGCCGACCGAAGGCACTCTGAATTACGAGTGGCGCATCAACGACGGTCCCATCCTGCCCGTCACCGCCGCCGCGCTCGATCTCTCCCCGGACATGCTCGGCACCGGGACCAACCTGGTTTCCGTGCGCATTTCGGACCCGACTCCCTGGGTGCGCACCGATTCCAAGGGGCTGCTCGCGCAGACCATTCAATGGCGGGTGGCATCGACCGCCTCGCCCGTCCCGCCCATGCCCGCCCTGCAGGTCCTGTTCGAAAGGGATGGCGGGGTGATCCTCTCCTGGCCGGCGGCCTCGGGAGATCTGGCGCTTGAAATGACCGCCAGCCTCGCCGGCACCCCCTGGCAGGAGATTCTCGGCCCTTCCGTCATCGAAGGCTCCCTGCGTGTCATCCGGCTCCCGTTCCCCGGCGACGTCGCGTTCTTCCGGCTCCGTCGCCGCTGAACCCGACCCCGGCTACTGCACCGTCACGACCGTGTAACTCCGCTTGCCCTTCCGCAGCAGCAGGTGGCGGCCAAACAGCAGGTCGCCGGTCGTGACCAACCGGTGCACGTCCGCCTCGCGGACGTTGTTGAGATAGGCGCCGCCCCCCTCCAGATCCTTGCGCGCCTGCCCCTTCGACGTGCTCAGGCCGGCGTGCACGAAGAGCTCCGTGAGCGCCAGTCCCGCCCCGTCCAACCGCGCCCGCTCCAGCGACTTCGTGGGCACTTCCCCGACGATCTCGTTGAACGTCGATTCCGCGATCCCCGCGAGCTCCCCGCCGAACAGGATCTGCGAGGCGCGCACGGCATCGGTGCACGCGTGCTCCCCGTGCACCAGCGTCGTCAGTTCCCGCGCCAGCGCCTGCTGCGCCGGGCGCCCTCCCGGATTGGCGGTTTGCTGCCGCTCGAGTTCCTCGATCCGGTCCACCGGCAGGAACGTCAGGAACCGCAGCAGCTTCCCCACGTCCGCGTCCTCGCTCTGGATGAAGAACTGGTAAAACCGGTACGGACTCGTCCGCTTCGGATCGAGCCACACCGCGCCCGAGGCCGATTTGCCGTACTTCGTGCCGTCGGACTTCGTCAGGAGCGGATGCGTGAGGCCCCAGACCGTCGCGCCCAGCTTCTTGCGCGTCAGATCGATGCCCGCCGTGATGTTCCCCCACTGATCCGTCGCGCCCGTCTGCAGTTCGCACCCGAACTCCCGCCGCAAATGATAGAAATCGAACGCCTGCAGCAGCTGATAGCTGAACTCCGTGTAGCTGATCCCCGATTCGCTCTCCATCCGGCCCCGCACCGAGTCCTTGGCCACCATCACGTTCAACGAAAAGTGCTTCCCGATGTCCCGCAGGAAATCCAGGAAGGTCACCGGCGCCGTCCACGTCGCGTTGTCCACCAGTCGCGCCGGATTTCCCGCCGCCTGGAAGTCCAGAAACCGCCCCAGCTGCTCCTTGATCCGGACGATGTTGTGCTCCAGTTGCTCCCGCGTCAGCAGGTTCCGCTCCGACGACCGCCCGCTCGGATCCCCGATCATCCCCGTCGCCCCGCCCGCCAGCGCGATCGGATGATGCCCCGCCAGCTGGAACCGGCGCAGCCCCAGCAACGGCACCAGATTCCCCACGTGCAGGCTCTCCGCCGTCGGGTCGAACCCGCAGTACAACGTGAGCGGACCGTCCGCCAGCCGCGCGCTCAACGCCTCGCGATCCGTGCAATCCGCGAACAATCCGCGCGCCTGAAGTTCCGCCAGCACATCGATGGCCATGGGACCGGCAGCCTAGGCGCCCGCCATCCCGTCAGCCAAGAGCCGAGACGACCCGCCCCCGCGGGCTCCGGGGTGCTTTCCCCACCTTGCCGGACGGCGGGCGGGCGCCTAGCCTTGCCCCATGCCTGCGCCGGCCGCACCCACCACCACCCCGGTTCGCACGCCGGAGGTGAAGCCCGGCGGCGAACCGGCCCTCGACTCCGGCTATCTCGTCATCGTCTGGAACGATCCCGTCAACTTCATGGACTACGTCACCCACGTGTTCATGAAGGTCTTCGGCTGGAACAAGACCGTCGCCGAAAAGCACATGCTCGAGGTCCATCAACAGGGCAGGAGCGTCGTCGCCCGCGAAGGCTTCGAGAAGGCCGAGTACTACGTCCACCAACTCCAGGGCTACCACCTGCAGGCGACGATGGAGAAAGGCGAATGAAGCTCCTCGAGCGCTCCGACGGGCGCCTCGTCTTCCAGATCGGCGTCCGCGAGAAGGCCCTTCTCGGGCGCCTCCTCTCCCTCTATCCCCTCCAGCCCGATCCCCCCGCCGCCCTCGCCCGCCAACCCTGGGACCCCGAAAAGCTCGCCGACGCCGAGGCCCTCCTCCGCGAGGCCCTGCGCGAGCAGCGCTCCCAGCTCGCCGACTGGATCCACCTCCGCTTCACCGACGGCGAGGCCTTCCAACGCCTCCCCTCCGGCTGGCGACTCGTCCTCGAAACCGCCGACATCGACCAGCTCCTGCGCGTCCTCAACGAACTCCGGGTCGGCGCCTGGACCAAGCTCGGGTGCCCCGAGGAAATCGACTCCACCCAGCTCTACAACTCCGCCGCCCTGGCTCCGTTCCACGCCATCATGTCCCTCGCCGGCCAGTACGAGATGATCCTCCTCCACGCCCTCGAGGATTGAACCCGGCAGCCCATGGCCCGACTCCCCGTCCTGCTCCCGCCCGGGCCGCCGTGGTTTCCCGATCCCCGGAACGCCCTCGCCCGCGGCGCCCATGCCGGCTTGGTCGCCGTCGGCGGCGATCTTTCCCCCGACCGCGTGCTCCTCGCCTATCGCAGCGGCATCTTCCCGTGGACCGTCGATCCCGTGACCTGGTGGTCGCCCCATCCGCGGGGCATCTTCGAACTCGGCCAGCTCCACATCTCCCGCAGCCTGCGCCGGGTCCTGCGCCAGGAACGATTCCGCGTCACCCGCAACCAGGCGTTTCGGGGCGTCATCGAAGGCTGTGCCCTCGCCCCTCGGCCCGGCTGCTGGATCACCACCGAATTCATCGAGGCCTACGTCCGGCTCCATGAACTCGGCCACGCCCACAGCGTCGAGTGCTGGCACGAGGACCAGCTCGCCGGCGGCGTCTACGGCGTCGCCGTCGGCGGTCTGTTCGCCGGCGAATCCATGTTCCACCGCGTCAGCGACGCCTCCAAGGTCGCCGTCGTGCATCTCCACGACCACCTCGTCGCCCGCGGCTACCGCCTCTTCGACATCCAGATGGTCACCGAAACCACCGAGGCCCTGGGCGCCGTCGACCTCCCCCGCGACGCCTACCTCCGCCGCGTCGCCGAAGCCGTGAACCTTACCTGCACCTTCGCCTGAGAAACCGGACGGCCCGCGCGCGCCCCGCACCAGCGCCCCCAGGCTCCCCACGCGTGCGAAGGGACATCCAGGCTAACGACAAAGTCTGGTGTGGAACCGCGTTGTGGGGCCGGCGACTGCCGAGTCGCCGGT
>CAZSOV010000198.1:0-14938 GCA_964608505.1 uncultured Verrucomicrobiota bacterium | reverse complement strand
TGGCCACCTTCCACGCCCGGATGTGGGACGTGAGCGAGTTCATCCGGGTGCTCAAACAGCGCTTCACCCTGTGGTACAACGTGCGGACGGGGCGGAAGGGGACGTTGTGGGAGGACCGCTTCAAGAGCGTGCTGGTGGAAGGCGCGGGTCAGGCGTTGACGACGATGGCGGCGTACATCGATCTGAACCCGGTGCGGGCGGGTATCGTGCAGGATCCCAAGGACTACCGCTGGAGTGGGTACGGGGAGGCGATGGCGGGGAAGCGGGGGTCGCGGCTGGGGATCCAGACGCTGGTGACAGCGCTGCAACGGGGTCGGGAGGAGAGCGTGAGCCGGTCGTTGGAGGTGTACCGGAGTTGGTTGTATCGGGAGGGGGACGAACGTCGGGAGGCGACGGGAGCGGATGGGCTGACGGTGCGGGGTGCGGTGAAGTCGGCGGCGGTGGCGGAGGTGTTGGCGGCGAAGGGGCAGTTGCCGTTGGGCGAGTACGTGCGGTGTCGGGTGCGGTATTTCTGCGATGGGGCGGCGCTGGGGAGTCGGGAGTTCGTGGAAAGGATCTTCCGGCAGCACCGGGAGAAGTTTGGGAGGAGACGGCGGGACGGGGCGCGGCGGATGAAGGGGGTGGAGTCGGGGGAACTGTTCACGCTGCGGGATCTGCGGAAAAACGTGTTTGGCTAGTTGAACGGGGGACGGCATGGCCCCGGGGTGTGGAGCCCGGGGTGTGGAGCCCGGGGTCGACATCGCGCTCCGGCTCCGCGAAGCTGCCGCCCGTCCGATGAGCAAGACGAAGCCGAAAGCCTACGCCGCCGCCGGGGTTGACATCGACCTCGGCAACAAGGTCAAAGGAACCCTCCCGCAACTCCTGGCCTCGACCCATCGCCGCGAAGTCCTCGGCAAGGTCGGGGGATTCGGGGGCCTCTTCGCCATCGAGGTCAAACGGCACCGCAACCCGGTCCTGGTCTCCTCCGTCGATGGGGTGGGCACCAAGCTGAAGGTCGCCTTCGCCATGGACCGGCACGACACCATCGGCCAGGACCTCGTCAACCATTGCGTCAATGACATCGCGGTGCTGGGTGCCGAACCCCTGTTCTTCCTCGACTATCTGGGCACCGGAAAACTCGAGCCCCACGTCTTCACCGACGTCATCCGCGGCTTTGCCAAGGCCTGCGCCGAAAACGGCTGCTCCCTCATTGGCGGCGAGACTGCCCAGATGCCGGGCTTCTACCAACCCGGCGAATACGACGTCAGCGGCACCATCGTCGGCGTCGTCGACAAGGCCCGGATGCTCGACGGCCAGAAGTCGGTCCGCCGCGGCGACGTACTCCTGGGCATCGCGTCGAGCGGTCTCCATACCAACGGCTATTCCCTCGCCCGTCAGATCCTGTTCCAGCAGCTCGGACTGAAGATCCGCTCCCGCGTCCCCGATCTCGGCGGCACCCTCGGCGAAGAGCTCCTCAAGGTCCACGTCAGCTACGGACCGCTCGTCCAAACGCTGGTGCGCCGCTTCAACCGCGACGCCCCTCCCGCCCGGCGCCCCATCAAGGCCCTCGCGCACATCACCGGCGGCGGGTTCATCGACAACCTGCCTCGGGTGCTCCCTCCCCGGCTCGACGCGGTCATTCGCAAGGGAACCTGGGAAGTCCTGCCGATCTTCCGACTGCTCCAGGCCAAGGGCGGGGTCGACGAAGCCGAACTCTATCAGGTCTTCAACATGGGCATCGGCATGGTCGCCATCGTGGCCCCCGATGAGGCGGACGCGGTTCTGCGCGCGGTCCGGAAGCATCACTCCGCCTCCATCATCGGGGAGATCGTGCCGGGTCGGGGACGCGCGCGGGTGGTCGACTAGCCGCGGGTGCGATCGGGGCGGAGCCGGTGGGCCGGGTTTGGAGGGAACGGGGCAGGCACGCGCGGAAAGCCGGTCCGGGCGCCGGGGCCAGAGGGCCACGGCCACGCGTGATGCGCCGTGGCGCCGTGGCGTCATGGCGCCGAAGCGGAGCGACGTGCGCGCGCCGCGTCGAGGTGGAGCGGGACCATTGGCGCCGCGGACCTCCACCCTCCCACGCGGGGAGCAATCCCCGGATTCTCGAAATTTCCGATGCGTGCGCCCCGTGGCCCCGGTGCCCGGTGCCCGCCGCGCCGCGCGGTCGGTCGCGGTTTCCGCGGGATGGGACGCTACAGGCGATCCGTCACCGCGCCCTCGCTGGCGGAGCACACGGTCTTGGCGTACTTGGCCAGGATGCCCCGCGAGTAGTTGGGCTTGGGCTGTTTCCACTTGGCGAGGCGCGCCTTCAGTTCCCTGGCCGGCACGTCAAGCGTGATGGCGCGTTGCTCGGCGTCGATGATGATGGGATCACCGTTCTTGATCACGGCGATGGCGCCGCCGTCGAACGCCTCGGGGGTCACGTGCCCGATCACGAAGCCGTGCGAACCGCCGCTGAACCGCCCGTCCGTGATGAGCGCCACCTCCTTGCCAAGCCCCTTGCCCATGATGGCGCTGGTGGGCGACAGCATTTCGCGCATGCCAGGACCGCCTTTGGGCCCCTCGCCGCGGATCACGATGACGTGGCCCTTCTTCACCCTGCCCCCGAGGATCCCCTTCAGGGCGTCCTCCTCCCGTTCGAAGACCAGGGCGCGCCCCTCGAAGCGCAAACCCTCCTTGCCGCTGATCTTCCCCACGGCTCCGCCCGGGCACAGGTTGCCGCGGAAGACCACGAGGTGACTGGTCGGTTTGATCGGGTTGTCGAACCCGCGGACGATGTCCTGGCCCTTGGGGTAGGCCGGCGCCTTTTTGAGGTTCTCGCGCATGGTTCGGCCCGTGACGGTGAGGCAGTCCCCGTGCATCAGCCCCTCGTCCAGGAGCATCTTCATGAGGGGAACCGTGCCTCCGATCTCCACCAGGCGCGCCATCACGTATTTGCCGCTGGGCTTGAGGTCCGCCAGCACCGGCACCCGTTTGCCCACGCGCGTCCAGTCGTCGATCGTGAGCTTCACGCCGGCGCTGTGCGCCATCGCGATCAGGTGCATCACCGCGTTCGTCGAACCACCGAGCGCGATCACGAGCGTCATCGCGTTCTCGAAGGCTTCCTTCGTCATGATGTCGCGCGGACGAATCCCGCGCCGGATCAGGTTCAGGACGGTGCGCCCGGCGGTCTCGCAATCCAGGGTCTTTTCCCCGGAAACCGCCGCCTGGGCGGATGAGTTCGGCAGGCTCATGCCGAGAGCCTCGATGGCGCTGGCCATGGTGTTGGCGGTGTACATGCCCCCGCAGGAACCCGCGCCGGGAACGGCGACCTCCGCCACCGCCTCCACGTCCTCTCCCGAGCACGCGCCCGCCGCGTTCCGGCCCACGGCCTCGAAGATGTTCACCAGGTCCACGTCCTTTCCGTCGAGTGTCCCGGGCAGGATCGTGCCTCCATAGACGAACAGGCTGGGGCGATTCAAGCGACCCATCGCCATCACGCAACCGGGCATGTTCTTGTCGCATCCCCCCACCGCGACGAACCCGTCGAACCCCTGGCAACCCACCACCGTCTCGATGGAGTCCGCGATCACCTCCCGCGACACGAGGGAATATTTCATCCCCTCGGTTCCCATGGAAATGCCGTCCGACACGGTAATGGTGTTGAACACGACGGCCTTGCCGCCCGCCTCGTTGATGCCCTGCGCCACGCTCACCGCCAGCTGGTCGATGTGCATGTTGCACGGCGTTACCATGCTCCACGTCGACGCCACCCCCACCTGCGACTTCCGAAAGTCCTCCTTCTTGAAACCCGTCGCGTACAGCATGCCGCGGCTCGGGGCGCGCTCGACGCCGTCGACGACGATCGACGACCAGATGCGTTCGAGGGAGGACGACGAACCGCCGGCGGGACCGGCGGACTTGGGGGACGATTTGCGTTTCATGGTTTTGGAGCGGGCCGATCCCGCCCGCAGCGGGTCCTCGGCGGACGGGGAGCCTAGCCCAGCGCCCCGCGCGCTGCCAACCGCGCAAGGGACGTCCGCGCAAGGGACCTTGCAGCGGGCGGGGGGAATCATTCTCCGCCCGGCTGGGACCCCGAGAGAGACATCCGGACGGCCAGGGCGAGGTCGCCTGCCGGACACGGCTTGGGGACGAAGATCACGCCGGGCAACCCGGTCACGTCCCGCTGCTCGAGGGCGGCGATGTAGCCGCTCGAGAGAATGACCTTGAGTCCGGGGCGCTCCTGGAGCAGACGCCCGGCCAGCTCGACACCACCCAGGCCGCCCGGCATCACGGCGTCCGTGAAGAGCAGGTCGATGGATTTCCGGCGCTGGTTCCAGACGCGCAGCGCCTCGTGACCGTCGCCGGCCTCGAAGACACGGTATCCCCAGCGACGCAGGAGGCGCGCCAGGGACTTGCGAACCGCGGGATCGTCCTCCGCCAGCAGAATGCCCTCGTTGCCTGCCGTGACTTCATGCCGTGCCGCGGCGACCGGCGCCTCGACCGCCCCGGTTCCGACGTGCACGGGCAGGAAGATCCAGAACGTCGTCCCCTGCCCCACCGCGGTTTCGACCTCGATCCAGCCCTGGTGGCGTTCCACGATGCCATGCACGGTGGCCAGTCCCAGCCCGGTGCCGCGGCCTACCGGTTTGGTGGTGAAAAACGGCTCGAAGATCCGCGCCAACGTGGCCTTGTCCATGCCACAGCCGGTGTCGCAGACCGACAGACAGGCGAACCGCCCGGGCCTTCGACCCAGACCGAGCCCGGCGGACGCCTCGTCCCATTCGGTCAGGCGACCGCGCACTCCGATCAGACCCCCGTTGGGCATGGCGTCGCGCGCATTCACGCAGAGATTGACGATCACCTGTTCCAACATGCCGCGGTCGGCGAAGACCCGGGGCAGGTCGGGCTCGGTGGAAACCGCGAGGCGGATGGTCTCGCCGATGAGCCGCTGGAGCATTTTCCGCAGGTCGGCCAGGACCTCGTGCAGGTCCAGGACGCGCATCTGCACGGCCGAGCGCCGTCCGAAGAGGAGGAGTTGGCGGGTGAGGTTGGCGGCCCGCTCGGACGCCTTGCCGATCTCCTTCACCGCCTCGCGGGCCTCGGCGTCGAGGGAGGAGGACACCTCGAGCAAGCCCAACTGCATCATGACCGTCGTGAGCAGGTTGTTGAAGTCGTGCGCGACCCCGCCGGCCAACTGCCCCACAGCATCCATCTTCTTGGCCTGGAGGAATTGTTGTTCCAGCCGGCGTCGTTCCGTGACGTCCTGGACCGTTCCCACCGATCGCAGCGGGCGTCCTGCCGCGTCGAAGGTGGTTCGCCAGCGCTCGTACACGTGCTTGATGTGTCCGTCGGCCAGGACCAACCGGTGTTCGATTTCCCCCCGTCCGTCGCCGCGCAACGACTCCTCGTAGGCCCGCTCCACCTTCTCCAGGTCGTCGGGATGCACGGACTCCCGAAAAGCCGCGGCGGTTCCCCCGGACCGGTCGTGGGCCGTCTCGAAGATCCGGTACACCTCCTCGCTCCATTCCAGCCGGCGCGTCGCCACGTCGAGCTCCCAGCTGCCGAGGTGCGCGAGTTCCTGCGCCTCGCGCAGCCGGACCTCGCTCCGGCGCACGGATTCCTCGGCGAGTCCGCGCTCGATTCCCGAGCCCAGGATTCCGGCGAGGACCTGCAACGCATCCAGTTCGGAAACGAGCCACTCCCGGTCCCGCCGGCATTCGTCGAAGCCCAGGAACCCCCACCAGCGTTCCCCCGCGAAGATGGGAAACGCAGCCACGGCGCGGATCCCCTGGGGCTCCAGAACGGCGGATTCCCCGGGCGGAAAATCCCGCACCAAGCCATGAATCGCCTCGCGCTGCCGCATCGCCCGCGCCCACCGGCCGAAGGCCACGCCATCGACCTCGAGCCCCTGCAGTTCGGCGTTGGCCACCTGGGATTCGATGCCGTCCGCCACCCACTCATAAAGCTGGCTGGTCAGGACCCGACCCGTCGCGTCCTCATGGTTCTCGAACAGATAGACGCGACTCACGTTCGCCGCGCGCCCCACCTCCGCCAACACCGGCGCCACCGCCTCCCGCCACGCCGGCGCCCGCAGGAACTGGTCCGCGGCGAGGCGGGCGACGGACAGAATGGCATCCCGCTGACGCAACTGGGCCTCGGCCCGGCAGCGCTCCGTGATGTCCCGCGCCGTGAGTTGGATCTCGACGACCTGCCCCGCCTCGTCCAAGAGGGGCGCGGACTTGGTCTCGACGACGACCCGGGCGCCGTCCTTGCGACGCAGCGCGTATTCCTGGGTCACGGGGCCGCGGCCCAGCCCGCCTCCGAGGCGTCGTTCCAGGCTGACCCGGGCTCCGTCCACCTCGCCTTCCTCCAGGACGACGGTGAAGGGGCAGCCGAGCAGTTCCTCCGACCGGTAACCCAGGAGCCCCTCGACCGCCGAACTGACGAAGGTCAACCGCCCCGCCGGGTCGAAGCGCATCACGACGTCCGGCAGGGCGTCCACCAACTCGCGGTATCGGGCCTCGCTTTCCCGCATGCGGGCCTCGGCCAGCCGCCGAGCCGTCTCGTGTTCCCCCGCCTCCAGCGCGAACCCCACGTCGGATGCCAGGCGCTCCAGCAGCCCCAGTTCCTCGGCATCGAAGACATGCGCCTCCCGGGCGTACAGGTTGAAGATGCCCCGCACTCCCCCCGCGACCGACAGCGGCAGGGACACCATCGCGAGAATTCCCCGCTCCAGCGCCGCCTCCCGCCATCCCTCCGCGCGCGGGTCCCGGGCGATGTCGTTGCAGGCCGCCGGAACCCCGTCCCCGAGTGCCTGGCCGGTGAAGTGGCACGCGCGTTCGTCCTCGCGAAACATCTGCCGGAGCAATGCCACGGTGTCGGCGTGCGCACCGTCGTGGGCCACGACCTCGAGCCCGCCGCGTCCGGCGCGTTTCAACCCGACCCACGCCATCCCGAAGCCGCCCGTCCGGACGGCGATGCCACAGGCGAGGTCCAACAGACGCTCGGGATCCCGCTCCCGCATGATCGCCTGGTGGATGCCCCCGATCATCCGCAACCACCGGTTCAACCGGCGAAGCGCCCCGTCCGCCGACGCCGTACCGGTCGGCGAAACACCCCCGCCCGCTCCGTTCCCGGAGCGACCTCCCGCCCCCTCGGTGTCTGGGTTTTCCTCGGCCATAAACAGTGAGCATGCCTGCCGACACCCGGATCATTGCCCGGATATCTCGGTGGCCGACAAGCCCGCGGAGGCAGAATCCTGCGCTTGGCTCCCCCGCGAAAAGCCGCACACTCCGCTTTACGAACATCCCCCCGCCCAACCTCGACCTCGACCGGATGGACGCCCTGCCGCCGTCGGGGAACGCGCATCGCCCCGCCCGCCGGCCCTGGTGGTGGCGGCTCCTGTTCCTGGCCCTCGTCACCGGGGCCTGCGGGATCCTCACCGTCGCCGGGGTTGTCATCGCCGCCGTGGTCGCCTTCCAGCAGCCTTGGTTCCAAATGTGGTTCGTCAGCCACGCCCAGGACCGGCGTTTCGGCGAACCCCGCGAACCCGCCGAGGAGCCGGCTTCACCCTTTGCGGGCCCCCACCCCGACGCCTCGCGCGTCCAATCGGCGTCCGACCTCTTCCAGCCCGCGCAGCTCTGGCCGGTCCACCTCCGCTTCACCCGGGCGGAATTCGAAGCGCTCGGCCCCCGGCGCGTTCCCGCCTACCGCAACTGGCTGCGCCCGGACGGGGCGCCCATTCTCCACAACCCCGAAGCTCCGCGCGCCGGACTCGCCGGCGTGTTCGGCATCGACCAGCCGTGGTCCACGGGACACGTGGAGTTCGCGGGACTGGCCTTGTCCAACGTGGCCGTCCGGTACAAGGGGAATGGCACGTTCGTGGATGCCCTGCGGCACTACAAACGTCCGTTCAAGCTCGACCTGGACCGGCACGTCGACGACCGCCGGTTCGCCGGCCAGTCCACCCTCAACCTTCACAATCTCACGGCCGACCGCTCGCACCTTGCGGACACCCTGGGCTACGAATTCTATCGCGCCGCCGGAGTCCCGGCTCCCCGGACCGGCTTTGCCCGCGTGTTCGTCACGGTCGAGGGGCGTTGGGATCGACGGCTCCTCGGACTCTACGCCCTCGTCGAGAATCCCGACGCCGGCTGGGCCAGGGCCCAGTTCGGTTCCAAGGACGTCGCGCTCTACAAGCCCGTCACCCTCGAACTGTTCACCGACCTCGGCGACCACTGGGTCGACTACGACCAGGTCTATCATCCCAAGTCCACTCCCGCGCCCGCCCAACGCCGCCGCCTCGTCGAGCTGGTCCGGTTCGTTTCGGGTTCGGACGACGCCGAATTCTCCCGTCGCCTCGGGGAGTTCTTCGATCTCGACGCCGTGGCGCGCTTCTTCGCCTGCGAAGCCCTGATTTCCAACTACGACGGCATCTTCTCCAACGGCCAGAACTTCTACTTCTGGCAGGACCCGCGCTCCGGGCTCTTCGGATTCAGCCCCTGGGATCTCGATCATTCCTGGGGCGAATTCTCCTGGATGGGCAGCGGCACCGATCGCGAGCGCGCCGACCTCTTCCATCCGTGGGTCGGCCAGAACCGGTTTCTTGAACGCCTCTACGCCGCGACTCCCTTTCTCGACCGCTATCGTGCCGAACTCGCCCGTCTGCTGGATGGCCCCTTCCTGCCCGAACGCCTGAACGCCCGCATCGACGAACTCGCCGCGATCGTGCGCCCGGCCATCGCCGAGGAATCCAAGGCCAAGTTGGCCCGCTTCGAGAGAGCCATCGCCGACCCCGGCCCCTCCCCGACCGTCGACGATGCCAGCCGGCACGACGACGACGACGGCGATGGCGGGCGGCGCCCGATCCACCAGCTGAAGCGCTTCATCAAGGCCCGATCCGAGCATGCCCGCGCCCAACTGGCCGGCACCGAGACCGGCGTCCGCCTTCGCCGCTCGCGCTAGGCCGGACCGGCCCCCAACGCCCTGCTTCCGACGTCCGGCCCGGTCGTTTCCAGCGCAGCGGTCCGTCCGTCGCGTCCGACCCTGGTCCCCGGCCCTGCCCCGCGAGGCCCCGGATCAACGGTCGAAGGTTCGCTCGTCGCGAAACACCCGGCCCTCGTGGTCCCGGGTGCGAACCTCGACCCGATGCCCGCCCGGCGCGAGGTCCGGCAGTTTCCCCTTCCAGAGGTGCGGCGAGAGGATCGCATCTCCCATCTTGCGGTACGGCGGGATCGCGGGCGGGTTGGCCAGCTCCGCCGCCTGGCGCGCGAGATAGGCCGGGTCCCGTTCCAGCACCCGTTCCATGCGCCGCCAGGCACCCCGACCGTCGATCCGAAAATCCACCGTCGAGCGCTCGGACCCGTCGAACACGTTCACGTACAGCCAGCCCTGGGCCGGGGCGTTCGTGGGCACGTCGGAGGGCACGATGATCTGCATCTGCTTCGCGTCCGGCATCCCCGCCGCCTTGAACTTCAGGGACGCCCGGTGCCCGTCGAAGGTCACCACCGCGTAGCCGTTGGGCGCGCCGTCCCGCATGGTCGCATGGGGAATCCCCCCCGCGTTCGGCGATCCGGTCCACCAACTTCCGCACGCCGTCACCGCGACGATGTGATGGTGCGGTTCCGCGCCCCGCCAGCCGTCGGCGGTCGTGATGAACCGGTGCTCGTGCCAGTGCGTGTGCCCCGAGACCGACAGCGCGTAACGTCGCTTCTCGATCAGGCGATACAACTCCCCCCGGTTCCCCACGTCGTTCAGCGGAATGTGCATCATCAACACCACCAACTGCCGGTCGGGCACCCGCGCCAGGTCGTTCCGCACGAACTCGAGTTGCCGGGCGTCCAACCCGCCCGTGTACGACCCCGTTCCCGCGGGCTTCTCCCCGCCCCACTCCACGTCGTCCAGGGCGATGAAGTGCACGGGCCCGTGGTCGAAGGAGTAGTAGTTCGGCCCATAGAACCGCGTGAAGGTCTCGTCGGCGTCCCGGTCGTTCGGCACGTCGTAGTTGTGGTCGTGGTTCCCGATCACGTTCCACCACGGGATCCCGATCAGGGCCACCGCCGCGTTGTGCGGTTCGAACACGTCCAGATCGTCGAAGACCACGTCCCCGAGGGTCACCCCGAACGCCGCGTCCGTCCCCACCAACTCCGGCACCACCGAATCCTTGAAATAGTTCACCTCCCGCACGTCCCGCGGCTGGGTGTCCCCCATGAAAATGGCCTTGAACGTCCCCGGCTCCCGCTGTCGGTGCAGCGCGAAATCAATCGACGCCGGCAACGACCCCGTCGGCGCCACCCCCTTGAACTTCAGGTTCGCCGGCGAACCCGCCGGCTTGTGCACGTAAAAGAACCGCGGCAGCCGTTGCTCGTTCACCGGCGGCATGAAGCCGCGCGGCTTGATCACGAAAAAGACCGTGTCGTCCGTCGCCGGCAACTCCCACCGGCCCTGTCGGTCCGTCACCGTCACCTCCCGCTGGTTCGACACCCGCACCCCCGCCAACCCCGGCTCCCCGACGTCGCGGGTCCCGTTTCGGTTTCGATCGTCGAAAACCGTCCCGCGTGCCGTGTCCGCTCGTGCCGTCGTCCCTCCCCAAGCCGCCGCCGCCGCCGCTGCCACCAGCAGCGCCGCCAGCCGGACGCCACACTCCGCCTTGTTTTGGGTTCCGCGATGCATGATCCCGGAAACCTGCGTCCCCCGACCCGTCCCGGCCAAGCAAAGTTTGGGTGTCCGCCGCGCCCCTCGCAGGGCGATGGAGAAAGTTGATTGGGGCCTGCGACCGGCCCTCCGCCCTAGCGGCCGCGCGACGGCGGGCCGGGTCGCGGGGCAATCGAAGCAGGCGAATCAAGAGGCGAAACCGGCGACTTGGCAGTCGCCGGCCCCACATCGCAGTTCCACGCAGGACTTTGTCAACGGCCCTGGCGCCCGTCGCCGCCCGGGTTCGGGGCGGCGACCCGGCCCGACCCCGCGCTCCGGTCCGCCGCGTGCCGCATCCGCGGCATTCCCCCGCGATTTCGTGTAAGTCCCGGGCATCTTCGCGCGTTTACCGGCAGGAGGTCACTTATGTCACTCATCAAATCACTCGCCGTCATGGCACTCATGCTCGCCCTCGGACTCCTCGCCCGCTCCTCGATCGGACTCACGTCAGGGGAACACGGCGAGGCCCTGTGGAACCGCCTGTGGACCCGGAACAGCGACGCCCAGATCCAGGGCCGGATCCACGCGCTGCGCGACGCCGGGGCCCCGGTGCCGTCGCCCGAAACATACCGGCTGGAACTCCGTCCGTCGTGGTACGAGGAGCTCCTCTCGGCCCGCATGGGCGCCTTCCAAATCTGGGACCACAGCCGCAGGGCCTGGTTCGACGTCAAGGCCAACCGTTGGTTCTACGAGTCGGCCCGCTGGACCCCCGCGGGCACGGAACTGGACCTGGGGGCGTTCGCGTTCCATGCGATGCTCCGTGACTACCGCTGCCAGGATCCTTCGTGGCTCGGACGCTACGAATACCGGCAGACCATCGAGATGAAATACCGGGTCTTCAATCACATCGTCTCCCCCCATGTCGCCCACGGCGCCGCGTCGCATCCCGCGCGCGTGACCTTCGTGGGCACCTCGATCTCCCCCGACTGCAATCGCTGGTCCGGAGGTCCGATCGGCCTTCCGGTGTTCGATCAGCGCACCTGCACCGTGCCTCGTGGCGAATCCGTCGAGGTGACTCCCCGCCGAACCAACATGACCATCGATGCCGCCACCGTGACGTACAACGTTCCGTGAGCCGCCCCTGCCTCCGCGACGAACCGTCGCGGGTCGAGAACGCGTCGCGGGACGTCGGGTGCCGGGGGTGAGACCCCTCGCCAAGCCCCGGGATCGGGCCGAGGTGCGGTTCGCCCATGCCACGGACGCCGCCACCGCCGAGGATGCGGAGCCGGAGCCGGTGCGGCGATCCACGCACCGCACCGCCGACCTGCGACGGGCGCGGGCTGCGGGACCCCGGAAAATTCCCGTTTACTGTCGCTGGCGCCCCGGCACATTCGGGTCGTGCCGTTGCCCCACGAATCTCCCGAACTCGCCGCGGAGGACGCCGTCCCGCCACGGCAACTCGGACGATTCCTGGCGGTTGCCTTCGGGATGTTCTTCCTGATGGTGGCCTTGGGCGTCTTTTGGGTCTGGCAGCGTTTTTCCCGCGAGAAAGCCTGGCGCGACCAGGTCGGTTCGCAGGAGACCTTCGTTGCCCCGTCCTCCCCACCACAGCCAGGACCGGCGCGGCAACCTTGAATCCCCCCTTTCAATCCCACCCCACCCCGTCCGAGCCATGCACCAATACGTCGAGCGCGTCGTCGATCTCCTGGAACCCAGCCTGAACCGCCTCATCCATCTCACGGTGGAGGAGGCGCGCCGGCGCATCGAAGCCGGCGACGCGGCGGCGGTCCGCGACATCGACGGCTCGTTCGCCCTCCTCGCCAAGAGCGGGAAGACGGTGCGGATGGCCCGCTCGCTGGATCGCCCGATGCGCTACTTCCTCGCCAAACGTCACGAGGGCCCGGCGCTGATCGTCGCCGACCGCATCGATGCCATCTATGCCTGGCTCAAGTCCGAGGGATTGCATGACCAGTTTCATCCGAGCTACACCCGGATGGTCCCCGCCCATTACCTCGTCGAGATCCAGCTCGTCGGCTGCCCGGATCCCGACCCGGTCTACACCCGTTTCTTCGATCCCCCGCGGAACGCGTTCGCCACCGATCTCGACGAGATCGGTGCGGCCTACGTCTCCGCGCTGGCCGGCGAGATGATCAAGTGGCTGCAGCACGTTCCGGAGAAGGACCCCGTCGGCGTCTGTTTCAGCGGCGGCATCGACAGCGGCGCCGCGTTCGTTCTGGCCTATCATTGCCTGCGCCAGCTGGGCCAGAGCCCGGCGCGCCTGAAGGCGTTCACCCTGGATCTCGGCGGCGGGGGCGACCTCGTCCAGGCCCGCGCCTTCCTCGAGCGCCTGGGACTGTCCCTGTTCCATGAATCCATCGAGGCCGATCCCGCGACGCTCGACCCGGTGGAAACGGTCCGGATCATCGAGGATTACAAGCCGCTCGACATCGAGGCGGGCACGATGCTCATCGCCCTGCTGAAGGGCATCCGGTCGCGCTACCCGGCGTGGCGCCTGCTGATCGACGGGGACGGCGGCGACGAGAACCTCAAGGACTACCCCATCGAGGAGAATCCGGAACTGACCATCCGGTCCGTGGTGCACAACCAGATGCTGTACCAGGAAGGCTGGGGCGTCGGGAAGATCAAGCATTCCCTCACGTACAGCGGCGGCCTCAGCCGGAGCTATGCCCGCACCTACGCGCCCCTGCGCCATTTCGGCTTCACCGGCTTCAGCCCGTTTACGCGTCCCAACGTCATCGAGATCGCCGAGGGCATTCCCTTCATCGAACTCACCGGGTACGACCACGGGAAGCTCTACGCCCTGAAGGGCGAGATCATCCGCCGCGGCATGAAGAGCGTGGTCGGCATCGACTTCCCCGTCTTTCCCAAGCGCCGGTTCCAGCACGGCGCCCTGCCCGTGGAGCGGCTGCGCGAGCATGTTCCGGATCGCGAACAGTTCTACCGCCGCCAACTCGCGGGGCTCTACCTCGAGGCCAGCCGCTGAGGGGCTTCCCGCGCCCGCGCTCCGCTACAGCAGGGTCTCCGCCCCGGCGCCGGCCCCAGCCCCAGCCCCAGCCCCGGCCCCGGCGGTACCCGCCTTCGCGGCGGCCGCCTTTTGCAGCAGGACGGAGGGCGGAAGGAACGGGTGCACGAACGCGTCCTCGAACGCGTAGCCCCCCCGGAAATCCTCCCGGGTGTCGGTCTCCGTCTTCCGCAGCACCTGGGCGTCGATCAGATTGAACACGATCTCCCCGAAATCCTCGCAGCGTCGAATCCCCCATTCGTTCAGGACGAGCAGCGTCATGGGGCCATATTCCCGCACCGCATATTCCCGGATGCCTTCCACCAACTGCTGGCCCGTGACGTGACGTTCCTGCTCCGGAACGCCCTCGCCTTCATCCACGGCCCCCTCGGCGCGCTCCGCCTTCGACTCGGCCTTCCCCGGTGCGTATCGCTTCTGGGTATAGTCCAGCGCCTCCCGCAGAAAGGCATAGGCCTCGCGCTGGTACCGCGCATCCTGCGCCGCCAGGCGCTCCACGATTTCCTCGAAACTCACTCGCTGCATACGCCACGCGTCCCGCGTTCAGGGTCCGGCAGACGCCGCCGTCGACGGCGCCGGGACCGGTTGTCCCCGTTGGCCGTCCGGATGCGAAAGCCGCCAGGCCTTCACCGTCCAGCCCACGGTCAGCAACAGGCACATCACCGCGACCACCTTTCGTTGTTGGACGGTGAGCCCGAACATTTCGGGAGCCTAGGACAGGGAACCACGCCGCCGCAATCGTCGAAACGACATCGTGTCGTCGCAACAACATCGAAACGGCGACGGGCGAAACGGCGACCGTCCGGAAGCGGGTTCCCGAGCAGGACTTCCGCCGCCGTCCGAAGTCCGCCTCCCCGCTCCGCCTCCGAGTTGGGGCTGGCGACTGCCGAGTCGCCCGCTTCTCTCCTCCTTGCGCCCGCTTCGATCATCCCGCGACTTGGCAGTCGCGGGCCCCCAATCGCGGCGCCTTGCTTCCGTCGCCCCACTCCCTCGCGGCAGTGCCTTCCACCGGCGTCGGCTCCGCCGTCGGACGGTGGGGCCCTCCAAAGTCCGCCTCCCCGCTCCGCCTCCGAGTTGGGGCTGGCGACTGCCGAGTCGCCCGCTTCTCTCCTCCTTGCGCCCGCTTCGATCATCCCGCGACTTGGCAGTCGCGGGCCCCCAATCGCGGCGCCTTGCTTCCGTCGCCCCACTCCCTCGCGGCAGTGCCTTCCACCGGCGTCGGCTCCGCCGTCGGACGGTGGGGCCCTCCAAAGTCCGCCTCCCCGCTCCGCCTCCGAGTTGGGGCTGGCGACTGCCGAGTCGCCC
>CAZSOV010000197.1:0-14961 GCA_964608505.1 uncultured Verrucomicrobiota bacterium | reverse complement strand
CAACGCGCCCGCTCAGGCCCAGGGCAATTGACAAAGTCGATTGGGGCCCGCGATCCGCTCCCCGCCATAGCGTCCGCGCGACGGCGGGCCGGGTCGCGGGGCGCTCGAAGCCGGCGACTCGAGAGGCGAAGCCGGCGACTCGGCAGTCGCCGGCCCCACATCGCGGTTCCACGCAGGACTTTGTCCACGGCCCTGCCCTCAGGCCAAGATCTCGTGCACCACCCGGCAGGGCTTGCCGTCGGTGAGGTGCTGGGGCTGGCCGTTGTAGTGGAACGCGAGGTCGGCGTGGTCGAAACCGAACAGGTGGAGCAGCGTGGCGTGGTAATCGGCGGGACCTACGGGATGGTCCACGGCCTTGTGCCCGAACTCGTCGGTGGCGCCGTGGATCGTGCCGCCGCGGATGCCGCCGCCGGCGAGCCACGAGCTGAATCCCTGGCCGTTGTGGTCCCGTCCGGCCTTCTCGGCGGCGCCATGGTTTTCGGTGACGGGCAGGCGTCCGATTTCGCCGCCCCAATGGACGACCGTGGTGTCGAGCAGGCCGCGGGCCTTGAGATCGAGCACGAGGGCGGCGGAGGGTTGATCGGTCTTGCGACAGCAGCTGGCGAGGTTCTGGCGGATGTTCTCGTGGTTGTCCCAGATCTGGCCGTTGACGAAGAGCTGGACGAAGCGGACGCCGCGCTCGACCAGGCGGCGGGCGATGAGGCAGCGGGTGGCGTACTCGCGGGTCACGGGATCGTCGAGACCGTAGAGCTTCCGCGTGGCCTCGGTTTCGCCGGAGAGATCGAGGGCCTCCTTGGCGGCCAACTGCATGCGGGCGGCCAGTTCGTAGCTGGCGATGCGGGCTTCGAGATCGTTCTCGCCCGGATGCCGGTCGAGGTGCCCGCGGTTGAGTCGGGCGAGGAAATCGAGGTTCTGGCGCTGCAGTTCCCCGCGCAGCGCGGGCGGGGGATCCAGATTGAGGATGCGCGGCTCCCGCGACCGCACGACCGTACCCTGGAACAGCGGAGGCATCCAGCCGTTGGACCAGTTCCGGGCGCCGTCCACGGGGTGGCCGCCGGGATCGGTGAGGACGACATAGGCCGGCAGATCCTGGCTGTCGTTGCCGAGGGCGTAGGTGATCCAGGAACCGAGCGCCGGACGCCCGGGCTGGGGACGCCCCGTGTTCATGGACCAGATCGAGGGTTCATGCCCGTTGATGTCGGTGTGCATCGACCGGACGAGGCACACGTCGTCGACGATCCGGGAGAAATGCGGGAGGAGCTCCGAGACGTCCATGCCGCAGTCCCCGTACTTCCGGAACGACCACGGGCTGCCGAGCAGCTTCTTCGAGGCGCGATCCACGAAGCTATAGGTGATCTCGCCCGGATAATCCTCGCCGCTGCGACGCGAGAGCTCGGGCTTGGGATCGAACAAATCCAGGTGGCTCGGGCCGCCGTGCATGAAGAGCGAGATCATGGCCCGCGCGCGCGCGGGGCGGGGACCCGTCCTGGATTTCAGATCGAAGGACTGGGGCGTCCGCGGCACGGACGCGGGCGTGGCGAGCAGGCCCTGTTCGCGGAGCAGGGTCGCGAGCGCGACGCTGCCGATGCCGAGGGCATTGCGTTGCAGAAACCGTCGGCGGGAGACGGCCCGGTCCGGAGGCGGGGGCGGGGGCGGGTTCATGGCTAGTCGACGTAAAGGAATTCGTTCGATCCGAGCAGCGTCTGGCAAAGGCTGCGCATGGCCAGGGTCTCCGGCGGGGTCGGCGTTTCCGCTTTCGGGCCGTCGGCGGCCTGTTTCCGGGCCGTCTCGGCCTGGCGGTTCAGGAAGGTCAGGGCCGCCGCAAACTCGTCACGGGACGGGGAGCGACCGAAGGCGAGACGCCAGGCGCGCTCGACCTGAGCCTCGGGAAAAGGCCCCGCGTCGCGTCGCAGGCGTTCCGCGAAGAGCCGCGCCTGCTGGAGGGCGAACTCGCTGTTCATCAGCATCAGCGACTGGGGCGCGACGGTGGAGGAGGAGCGCCGCTCGCAGTTCACCTCCATCACGGGGGCATCGAAGGTGTTCAGGAAGGCCAGCGGGCGGCTGCGGCGCACCTCGACGTAGATGCTCCGCCGGAACTCGTCCTCCCCGAGCGGCACGTCGACGGGCATCTTGTTGTCCCCTTGTTTCTTGTCGACCCCGACGACGATCTGGCCGACGGCATCCTCGCGGACGGGCACGGGCGGGCCGAACCGGCGTTCGCTGAGCGCACCCGAGACGGCGAGGAAGGAATCGCGGACGGCCTCGGCATCGAGCCGGAACAAGGGCTTGCGCCAGTAAAGCCGGTTCTCGGGGTCGCGCTCCTCCATCGCCGCGTCGCGTGCCGAGGACTGGCGGTAGGCCGTGGAGGAGAGGATGAGATGATGCAACCGTTTGAGGCTCCAACCCAGCCCGAGCCGGTCCGGGTCCTCGGACAGCGGCGCGGAAAACACCGCCGCCAGCCAGTCGAGGAGCTCGGGGTGGGAAGGGCGTTCGCCCTGGAGCCCGAAATCCGCCGGGGTCCCAACCAAGCCCCGCCCAAAGTGATGCATCCAAACCCGGTTGACGATGACGCGGGCGAGGAGCGGGTTCGCGGCGCTGGTGGCCCACTTCGCGAAGGCCAGGCGACGGCGGGACGTAGGCGGATTCTCGCCGGGAAGCGGCAGATCGGGGGACTGTCCGGGCGGACGCAGGACGGACAAAACGCCGGGCGCGACGGCTTCCTTGGGCTGCTTCGGGTCGCCGCGGTGAAACCGGTAGGTGGCGGGGATGGCCCCGACGGGCTCGGTCAGGAGTCCGAGGAAGTCCTCCGCGGGACGGCGGGCGCGGACCTCGGCGATCTTCGCGTCCATGGCCTTCAGGTCGTCCGCGGCCTTGGGGTTGTACTGGTAGAGAACGCCGGGATGGATGTTGGCGCTGGGATGATCGGCCAGCAGCTTGCGTTGTTCCGGCGTGCGCTGGTCGGACGGCGTCTTGAAGGCGGTCCACAGGGGATCCCGCAGTGCGGGGTCGAACTTCTCCAGATGCTTCTTCAGCGCCTCGTCGAGGTATTCGGTCTGTTTCGTTTCGCGCTGCGCGGCGAGTCGCCCCGCCTCCTCCTCCACGGCCTGGGCCTTGGCGCGGTCGGCGGCCGTATACAGCGAAACCAGTCGTTCCGCGGGGCGCCGCCACTGTTTCCAGTCGAGGGCCGGTTCGAACACCGCGCGCAACCGGTGGTAATCGACGTGGGAAACGGGGTCGTAGCGATGGTCGTGGCACTGGGCGCAGCCCACGGACAGGCCGAGCAGCGACGTCGACACGATCTTGATCGTGTCCGCGACGACCTGGTTGCGGGCGGCGTCCTGATCGGCGGCGCCGGCGGCGCCGTCGGCGGCCATGCGGAGGAACCCGGTGGCCACCAGCAGATCGCGCGTGGCGGGGTCCTGGGCGGCGGCATCGAGATCGCGATGGACCGCGAGGGCCAGTTCGTCGCCCGCGAGTTGTTCCGTGACGAACCGGTCGAAGGGCAGATCCCGGTCCAGGGCGCGGATGACGTAATCCCGGTATTTGTAGGCGTAGGGCCGCGGGGTGTCGTCGTTGGACGCACCGTCGGAGTCGGCGTATCCCGCGATGTCGAGCCAGTGGCGGGCCCAGCGTTCCGCGTGGCGGGAATCGGACAGGAGCCGGTCCAGGAGGCGGGCGTAGGCATCGGGCGCGGTGTCGAGGGCGAAGGCCTCGAGGTCGGAGGGCGTGGGTGGCAGGCCCCAGAGGTCGAGGAACGCCCGGCGGACGAGGACCAGGGCCGGGGCATCCGGGGAAAAGGCGAGCTCCGCGGGTGCCTGACGGGCGGCCAGGAAGGCATCGATGGGATTGCGAACCCGCGCCGCCCGCGGGGGCGGCACGAGGGGGACCCGGGGACGCACGAGCGGCTGGAAGGCCCAATGCGCGCGCTCCTCGGGGGTGATCGCCTCGTCATCGGCCAGGCTCTCCGGCTCCGGCCGCGCGGTGGGGGCGCCCGCCTCGATCCACCGGCGCAGGATCTCGATCTCGGACGGCGACGGTTTGCGGTCGCGCTTGGGCATCCGGCCCGAATGCACCAGCTTGTAGAGCGGGCTGGCGTCGGGCTGGCCCGGCACGACGGCGGGGCCGGATTCCCCGCCGCGAACCATGAAACGGCGCAGGCGCAGATCGAGATTGCCGCGAAGCGCGTCGGCCTCGCCGTGGCAATCGAAGCAATGGGCCTTGAGGATGGGTCGGACGTCCCGCTCGAACACGAGGGGCTCGGCGCGCGACAGCAGCGTGGCGGCGAGGAGGAACAGGGGCCAGGAACGGGGCATGGGATGGGTTCGGGACGGTGGGACCCGGAACCCAGGGCACCACAGGTGCCTTGGGATGGGACATAGCCCTACCACCCCGAGGCTACCCGATCAACTCCCGGACCTTCACCGGGATGTCGGAGTGGCGCATGAGGGATTCCCCGACGAGAATCGCGCCGGAACCGCACGTGGCCAGGCGCTGGACGTCGGCACGGGAGTGGATGCCGCTTTCGGCGACGAGCAGCGTGTCCGGACGGGAGCGCGTCTGCCAGAGGCGGGCGGCAAGCTGCTCCGTGGTGGCCAGATCGACCTGGAACGTCTTCAGGTTGCGATTATTGACGCCGACCAGGGTGGCGCCGATGGCGAGGGCGCGGTCCAACTCCGCGGCGTCGTGGACCTCGACGAGGGCGGCGAGCCCGGCGTCGGTGGCCAGTTCGTGGAAACGGCGGAGACGCGCGTCATCCAGGATGGCGACGATCAGGAGAACGGCGTCCGCGCCCCAGTCGACGGCTTCGAGGATCTGGCGTTCGTCGATGACAAAGTCCTTGCGCAGGAGCGGGAGGTCGACGGCCTCGCGGATGGCCTTCAGATAGGCGAGGGAACCCTGGAAGAACGTTTCGTCGGTCAGGACCGAGAGACAGTCCGCACCCGCGGATGCGTAGTCCCGGGCGATGCGCACCGGGTCGAAATCGGGGCGGATGACGCCGGCGCTGGGGGAGGCCTTCTTGACCTCGGCGACGAGCCCGACGGGGCCGCGCCGGGGCCGGCGGAGGGCGCCCGCAAAATCGCGGCGGGGCCCGCGGCGCCCGACGGCCTCGCGGAGGGCGTCCGCGGGATGGGCCAGGGGCGGGAGCGCGGCGATCTCGATCTCCTTCCGCGCGACGATGGTGTCGAGGATGTTCACGGGACTAGGCTATTCCTCCTCGTCCTTGACCCCCTGCATGCGCTTGGAGGGACAGCCCGCGCGGAGCCAGGCCTGGACGAAGTCGTCGAGGTCTCCGTCGAGGACGCCGTCGGTGCTGCTGGTCTGGCAGCCGGTCCGGAGATCCTTCACCATGCGATAGGGTTGGAGGACGTAGGAACGGATTTGGTTGCCCCAGCCGATGCTGCCCTTTTCGCCGTAGAACCGCTCCATTTCGGCGCGTTTCTGGTCCTCGCGGAGGGCGACGATCTTGGCGAGGAGCATGCGCATGGCGATGGCGCGGTTCTGGTGCTGCGAGCGCTCGTTCTGGGAGGCGGCCACCAGGCCGGTGGGAAGGTGGGTGATGCGGACCGCGGTTTCGACCTTGTTGACGTTCTGGCCGCCCTTCCCGCCGGAGCGGAACGTGTCGGTCTGAAGCTCGGAAGGCGGAATCACGACCTCGCCGTCGTCCTCGATCTCGGCGATGACGTCGACGCTCGCGAAGGAGGTGTGCCGGCGCTTGTTGGAGTCGAAGGGGGAGATTCGGACAAGGCGGTGGACGCCGCGTTCCGCCTTGGTGAAACCGTAGGCGTTCTCGCCCTCGATGCGGAGGGTGACGCTCTTGATGCGCTTTTCGTCGTCCTCGAGCAGGTCGGTGACGGCGACCTTCCAGCCGCGGCGTTCGGCCCAGCGCTGGTACATGCGCCAGAGCATGGTGGCCCAATCACAGGCCTCGGTGCCCCCGGCCCCGGCATTGATGCTCAGGATGGCGGGGCAGCGGTCGTGCGGCCCGTTGAGAAGCAGCGCGAGTTCCGTGGCGTCCAGGTTGCGGTCCAGAAACCGCAGGTCGCTCTCGATCTCCGCGGCGAGCGCCGCCTGGGAGGGCTCCGGCTCGAGTTCGGCGAGCTCGGTCAGATCCCGCAGGTCGCGCAGCTGTTTCTCCGCGGCCAGAACGGGCTCGGTCTTCCTCCGGATGCCGTTCGACTCGTCGATGGTCTTCTGGGCGTTCTCGCGGTTGTCCCAGAAGTTGTCGCGGCTCATGGCCGCTTCGATTTCGGCAAGGCGAGCCTGCTGGCGGGGCAAGTCAAAGGAACCTCCGCAAACTGGAGACCTTGACGTCGGAGGCGGCGAGGGCGGCCTTGAGATGGTCCAACATAGGGGGACGGAGGGTATCGGGGCGGCGGCGGGGTGCCAAGCGCGGCGCGGCGCTGCTTGCCAAAGGGGTGGGTGGCTCGTTTAATCCGCCGCGTGTCGCCACAGCAAACACTTCGCAGCCCGGCCAGTCTGTCGGGGGTGGGTTTGCACAGCGGGAACAAGGTCAGCATGACCTTCCTCCCGGCTCCGCCCAATGCCGGGATCCGGTTTCGACGGGTGGACCTCGACGGAGCGCCCGAAATCGAGGCGCGCGTGGAACATGTCAGCGATACGACGCGGTCGACGACCCTCGCCCGCGGCAACGCCCGGGTCCACACGGTGGAACACGTGCTCGCGGCGTTCGCCGGTTGCGGGGTGGACAATGCCGTCGTGGAACTGGATTCCGCCGAACCCCCCGTGGGCGACGGGAGCTCCCTGCCCTACGTGCGCATGATCGAGGCCGCCGGTCTGGTGCCGCAGGGCGAGCCCCGCATCCCCTTCACCCTCAGCGAACCCATCGAGTTCGCCGTCGGGGACACCACCGTCGTCGCCATGCCGCACGACCGGCTCAAGATCACCTGCACCAACGCGGATCGGGCGGGACGCTACACCCAGGTTTTCTCCCTCGAGATCACCCCCGACACCTGGTCGACCGACCTCGCCCCCGCCCGCACCTTCTGTTTCTTCGAGGAGATCGAGGCCCTGATCCGGAACGGGCTGATCAAGGGCGGCAGCCTCGAGAACGCCGTGGTGATCCGGGACGACGCCGTCCTGACGACGGAACCGCTGCGTTTCGCGGATGAATTCGTGCGGCACAAGATTCTGGACATCGTCGGGGATCTGTCGCTGGCCGGACGGCCCCTGCACGCCCACATCGTGGCCGTGCGTCCCAGCCATGGAAGCAACTGCGAGCTGGCACGTCGCGTCGCCGAGCAGATGAAGCGCCCCGACGCGGTGCGGGCGGCGTTCGGACCGCCGCCGGTGCCGGCGACGACCACGCCGTCCGCGGCGGCCAGGAACGGGAGCGGGGCGACGACGGGGACGGGCGCAGGGCTGCCGGCGGACGGCGCGGGGGACATCGATTACGTGATGCGACTGCTGCCGCACCGGTATCCGTTCCTGATGGTGGACCGGGTGCTGAAGGTGGAAGGCAACCGGATTACCGCGCTCAAGAACGTCAGCATCAACGAACCCTATTTCATCGGACATTTCCCCTCGCATCCCATCATGCCGGGCGTGCTGCAACTCGAGGCCATCGCCCAGGTGGCCGGCATCCTGATGCTGCGGCAGGCCGAGAACGTGGGCAAACTGGCGTACTTCATGTCGGCCGAGAGCGTCAAATGGCGCCGGCCGGTGCGCCCGGGGGATCAGTTGATCATCGATGTCGAGCTCACCAAGAGCCGGGGCAAGATCGGGCGCGCAAAGGGCGTGTGCCTGGTGGCCGGCGAGACGGTGAGCGAGGCGGAGGTGACGTTCATGCTCACCGATGGCTGAAGTGATGCACGACGTCCCCGCGCCGCCGCCCCCGTCGGTTCATCCCACCGCGGTGGTCGACCCGCGTGCGCGTCTCGCGTCCGGCTGTCGGATCGGTCCGTACTGCGTGATCGGACCCGACGTGGAACTGGGGCCGGGTACGCGCCTCCACAGCCACGTGGTCATCGACGGCCACACCACGCTCGGCCGCGACAACGAGATCTACCCGTTTGCCTCCGTCGGATTGCGCTCCCAGGACCTGAAATGGCGCGGCGGGGTGACCCGGACCGAGATCGGGGACGGCAACACCATCCGCGAGGGCGTGACGATCCACAGCGCGACCGGCGACGGCGAGGTCACCCGCATCGGATCGTTCAATCACCTGCTGGCCTACAGCCACATCGCCCACAACTCCGTCCTGGGGAACCATGTCATCATCTCCAGCGCGGGCCTCGCGGGACATGTGGTGGTGGAGGATCGCGCCATCCTCGGCGGCCATTCCCTCGTCCATCAGTTCTGCCGGATCGGCACCATGGCCATCGTCGGCGGTTGCTCCAAGGTCGTGCAGGACGTGCCCCCGTACATGCTCGTCGACGGCAATCCCGCCGTGACGCGCTCCATCAACCGCGTCGGTCTCGAACGCAACGGGATCGCCGAGGAGGTCATGGCCGACCTGAAACAGGCCTACCGGATCCTTTTCCGCGAGGATCTACCCCTTTCGAACGCGCTGGCCCGGATCGAGCGCGAATTGCCGCACCGGCCGGAACTCCGGCACCTGGTGCAATTCATCCGGGCCAGCGACCGCGGTCTCAGCAAGTGACCGGAGCCGAACGAGGAAGCCCAACGTGTCTCCCCACCGATCCAGCCGCACTGCTGACGCCGCCCCGCCGCCCGGCCCGTTGCCGGAACGGCCCGTGTTCGACCCCGAAACCCCATCCGCTGGTCCTGCACCAGCCTTAACCATCAGCGTTTCCCGATCCTCATGAGTTCCGACTCGTCCAATCCGTCCGCCGAGAGTGGCCGCCCTCCGGCTCGCCGCCGCCCCGGTGGTCATGGGCGCACTTTTCGTCCCCGTCACCGGCTCTCCAAGCCCAAGCTCGAGGATGGCGCCACCGACACCTCCGGGGGCGTTGCCCCTGAATTGCCCCTGACCACCCCACCCGTCCCACCCGTCGATCCGCCCGGCTTCGAGGATCCCCGCGAGGAAGGTTCCGAGGTCGACGTCGCCGATCAGGTCGGTTACGAGGAATCCGAACCCGCCAGCGAGGATGCCGCCGAGACGGACTCCGCCCCCCTGGCGCCGTCCGCCGATGCGCCCCGCGCCTCCGGACCCGAACGAATCGAACGTTCTCCGCGCCCGCCACGGGACGACCGGCGCGACCGATACGAACGCCCCCCCGAGCGCCTCGACCGCCCGGAACCGTCCGACCGCCCCGACCGCCCCGACCGGCTGGAACGCCTGGAGCGTCCCGAGCGTTTGGAGCGTCCCGAGCGTTTGGAGCGTCCGGAACGTCCGGAGCGCCCGGAACGCCCCGCGCTTCCCGAGTCGCAGGATCGGTACGAACGCGGAGACCGCGGCGAACGTCCCGTGCGCCCCGAGCGACAGGACCGCCCGGACCGCCCGGAACGCCTGGATCGCCCGGACCGCCCCGCGCGCTCCGAGTCTTCCCGCCCCGCCTATCCGGACCGCCCGGCCCGTCCGGAACGTGGCGAACCACGCCCCCTCCGTCCCGAACGCCCGCAACGCTCCGACCGCCCGGAACGTCCCGAACCCGCGTCTCCCGATCGGTACGAACGCGGGGAGCGCGGCGAGCGACCCGAGCGCCCCGCCCTGCCCGAACGCCCCGCCCTGCCCGAGCGCGCGGACCGAACGGATCGTCCCGAACGTTACGAGCGTTACGAACGACGCGACCGCGGGGATCGTCCCGAACGCCCCGAATCCGAGTCCCGGTATGAATCCCGCGAACCCCGGGACGTCCGCCCCCAGCCTCCGCGCGAGCCCTACCGCCCCCGTGACCCCGGTCCGGTCGACCCTCATCCCGACGAGTACACGGGCGGCGAGGATCGCGAACGTTCCGGCGCGCCGCGCGAGGAGTTTCACCCTGCCGACGAAGTCACCGAGGTGCCGCCCGCCCTGGTGCCGGGCAGCGTGGAATCCCTGGCGTACCGCCCCGCCTCCCCGCAATCCATCGAGCAGGCCGTGCTCGAAGTGAAGCGGGTCGTGGATACCCTGCTGCAAGCGCTGCATGACATGGAGGAAGTCCTGGAGCTCATCGAGGACGCCGAAATGCAGAAGGAAGCCGACGAGCGGGAGATCAACCGCTTGCAGGAGGTTCTTCGCCAGTTCACCCAGATCCGGGAGCGGTTCCCGACGCCCGGCGCCGTTTCCGGACGCCTCGGTGGCGGGGAAACGTCCGCACCCCGGGAGCGGGAACGCGAATATGGTGGCGGTTACGAACGGGATCGCGATCCGGGTCGCGACCGGGATCGGGATCGGGAACGGGAGCGGGAATACCCGCGGGACCAGGAACGGTCCTCCGGGTCCGGCGGTTCGCCCGGCTACGGCGGCACGTCCTCCGCGGGTGCGGGCTACGGTTCCTCCGGCCAGGGACAAGGCGGCTGGCAGGGCGGCGGCGCAGGACGTCCGGACCGCGGCGGGGATCGGGGCGACGCCGGTCGCCGACGTCGCCGGGGTCGGGGTGGGCGCGGGCGCGAGCGCGGGCCCATCGGACCGGTCGGAAGTGCCGGCGGCGGTCCGCCGCGGCGCGAATACGGCAGTGGCGGCGGCCAACCCGCAGATCAGGCGCCCGGCGAGACGTTCCGCGAGGCCCCGGAGTCCTACCATGAGGACGCGCCCCGTTACGAGGGACGCCCCGGCGAGGAATACCCGCGCGAGGACGCACCCCGCGAGGATCGTTCCTACGAGGAACGCTCGGACGAGGGCCGCCGACGGGAACAGCCTCCGCGCGAGGATCGTCCCCCTGCCGATGCCGGTCCGGACGGCCCGGAACAGGGCAGCTGACACGCCGCCGGAGCGGCCCCGCAACCGCGGGGCCGCTTCGAGGTGGAACGGGAGCCGTGGCGTCGAGGATCGGCTCCGCCCCACATTCCCGCGCTTTGGAGGCGTCTGCCTGGGGTCCCTTGGGGTCCCCCACGATTTCGCGTGCGGGACCGGAGGAACGACGCGTCGCCGGGTCCGGTTTTCGAGCGGAGCGGCGCCTCCTCAGCCCTTGGGCTGAACCAGCGCCGGAGGTAGATCGGAGGCGAGCAGGCGCACGTTCAGGTCCCGCTGCGGATAGGCGATCTCGATCTTCGCCTCCCGAAACGCTTCCAGGATTCCGGCATTCAATTCGGAAAGCGTCGACAGGCGCTGGTCGGGGCGCGCGACGTGGACCCGCAACGAGAGATTCAGCGTGCTCTCGCCGAAGCTGTCGAAGGTGACCGCCGGGGCGGGGTCGGAAAGCACCGCCGGGTTCTGGCGCGCCAGGTCCAGGAGCAATCCCTGGGCACGGCGAATATCCGATTCATAGGCAATGCCCACCCCGCAGACGATGCGGGTCACCGAGTCGCTGAGCGTCCAGTTCACGAACCGACCCGTGATCAGCTCCTTGTTCGGCAGGACCAACTCCCGGTTGTCGGCATCGCGGATCGTGGTCGCCCGGATCTGGATCCGCGTCACCGTCCCGGAGACCTCGCCCACGGTCACCACATCCCCGATCCGCACGGGTCGCTCGAGCAGCAGGATGAGTCCCGAGACGAAGTTCGCGAAGATTTCCTGGAGTCCGAAACCGATCCCCAGGGTCACCGCCGCGGCCAACCACTGAACCTGGGACCACTGGAGCCCCAGACCCTGCGCGGTCAGCACCACCCCGACGAGGATGATGGCGTAGCGGAGCGTGGTCGTGATGGCGTATCCGGTGCCCCGATCCAGCTTCGCGTGACTGAACACGGCCATCTCGAGGAAGCCCGGGAGATTCGCCGCGGCCGTCGTCACGACCGCCACGGTCAGGATCACGAGGAGCAGATCCCAAACCGACACGAACCGCGCCGCGCCGGCAGCCTCCGCCACCTCCCCAGCGGAGGTCGTCGCGGACGAGGCGTTGACCGAGACCTCCCCGGCGAGGGGAACGGACGACGGAGCCCGGGCCGGTGACGACTCCATCGTTCCGCTTCGGGCCCAGACCGGAATTCGGTCCAGCGCCTGCAAGGCCGGGAGCGTTCCCGACCAGATCCCATAGAGCGAGCAGGCGAGGGCCAGGCCGTAGGTCCAATTCAGGATCCGCCGCGCCTGTCCCATCGAGGCCAGCAACTCCGCCTGGGTGCTGTCCTCGGTCATCGGCAGCTCGGCGGGTGCCTCCGACGCGTCGCCCGCATGCGGCTTGGGTTTGAGGGCGTGCTCCATCGCCAGCCGGCGACGCGTCAGGTAGATCCAGCGGAAGAGCACCGCCCCGATCAGTTGCAGCCCCAGGGCCACGAAGATGCTCGCCAGGAAGCGCAGCCACAGGTGCCGGGCCGAATAGTTGTATCCCATCGCCGACGCCACGCCGCAGAGCACCGGAATCAGGACCGCGCCGCCATGGGCCAGTCGCCGCCAGAGGCGTCCGGAACGAGCGGCGCTGCCGGAGGCCTTTCGACCCGAGCCCAACCCGCCCCGCGGGCGAAACAGGACGTGCCCCAACACGGCGCAGGCCGCCACCGTGGGCAGGAAGGCCAGTCGATTCGAGAGCCCTTCCGCGAACTCGCTTTCCAGGAGGCGATTGAGAAAGCCCAACCACGGCAGGCCCCAGAGACTCCAGGTCAGGGCCCGGTTCAACAGCGCGACGTCGGCTTCGGGCACCCGAAAATGCGCGCTGGCCAGCCCGTCCGGGAGACAGATCTCCCTCAGGAACGACAACACGAACAGGATGGCCGCGAGCATCATCAGCGCCGGACCCAGGGTCTGGTTCGCCTCCTCCCGGGCGTTCGTGGCCGACCAGCATCCCCACCCGAGGACCAGAATGAACAACGGCAGCGGCACCACGCGCAGCGACGTGTAGAGCACCGCCCGCAGCGTCGGCTGGATGCTCGTATTCCTGCCGTGCCGCGCCAGGGCGGACGCCTCCAACAAGCGCCCGTGAAAACGACCTCGCAAGGCGTGGAGCAACACCACGCCGGCCAGGCACGCCACTCCGCTGGGCCAGGATCGGCGCAGGTCCTCCCACACCACCTCGACCGTCCTCGCCCAGCGCGGGGACCGGAGCGAACCCATCACCGCGGCCGCCTCGCGAGCGAGCCCCGCCCAGTGGATCGGTTCCGTGCTCCGAATCCAAAGCACGCGGTGGGCCAGATACCCCCGAAATTCGTCCACCACCCCCGCGGATTCCTCCAAGGCGGCCTGGAAGCGGAAGAGCATCGCCAGGTAGGCATCGTAGTCCCGCACCAGGCCGCCCAGCGATTCCCGTTGGGCGACCAGCAGGCTCTTCGCCTCGTCCAACAGGCGCGATGCACGCCCGGCATCCCCCGCGGCCACCCACCGCGCCACCATCGCCGCCGCCGTGTCATCCACCGGTTCGATCGCCCGGCGGGCGTCGACCGCGGCGAACTGGGCGATCTGCGCCTCGCTGATCGCGCCCGACTGTTGCCGCGCCTGGTCCCGGGCATCGCCTTGTCCGCGCAGCGCCAACTGCTGGCGACGCAACAGCAGCCCGATGGCAAAATTCCGGCTCAGTCCCGCCCGTTCCGCCACGTCCACCCGGTCGCGCACGCTTTGGAACGCCTGTCGCAACGCGAGGCGGTTGCTCGTCACCAGGTCCAGTCGCGTCGAGGCGTCCTTCAGCCGCTCCGCCAGCCGCGAGCGCTCCTTCGCCAGCGCCGAATTGGTCTGCGCCAATTGCAGGATCCACGGTTCGTTCAGCGCCTCGGCCCGCCGGGTCGCCTCCGCCGCCCGCAGCGAGGCCTGCAACGATTCCTGCTCCCGACGCCGGTTCACCGTCGCCACCAGGGCCTCCCGCTCCTGCGTCAGCGCGGCCACCCGTCGGCGCGCGACGTCCGAACGCAGCCGGACCACATCCGCCGTGGCGTTCAGGTTGGCCTGTTCCTCCTCGTACCGGGCCAGTTCGGCCTCCCGATACTGAAGCCTCGCACGCGCCAGGTCGTGATTGGCCTGCCGCAGCTCCGGCTCCGCGTCCGTCCGCGGCGCGGCCCGCAGTTCCTGCGTCAGACGTTCCCGCGTCGCCGCCGTCTCCCCGATCAACCGCGTCAGCTCCGCCAGCCGCGCCGTGCGCCGCGATGGTTCCTGCGCAAGCCCGTCCTGATCCTTGGTGGCTTGCGCGAGATCCGCCTCCGTCCGGGAAAGGGCCTGCTCCAGTTCCACCAGGGTGGCATTGGTGGAAATCCCGACGCCACCGGGCGCCGCCGGCCGCGCGAGGAGCGCCTGCAAATCCGCGATCAAAACCGGCGCGTTGGTCGTCTCCTGGTGCAGCCGGACCGTCTCCTCCGCCTGCCGGCGCGCCTCCGCGAGGCGCTGCTCCGCCTCGAGACTCACCGCCAGCGCGTTCGTGCGCACCGCGGGCGTCAAATCCGTGCGGTTGCTCAGCGCCGCCAGCTGCCGGTTCAGGTACTCCGCCGTCAGCCGGTCGTTCGTCGCGACCAGCGACACCAGCGCCGCGTTCGTCCCCGGCTCCGCGGCCCGTCCGGAGACGGGCCATCCCAGGAAAACCACCAGCATCCCGAGCCATCCGGCCCGCCGGAGGATCCCCTCCCGGACTCGGGCCGCGAAACGCCCGCGACTCCGCTCCTTTCCGCCCTCGTCAGGTGCGGCGCTCGTCCCTCTCCACCGGGGGCCGGGAAAAGCGGCTGGGTCGAAAGCCATCGAGGTTCTTCCCCCCACCGTTCGTTCGTCTGCCTGTTGGTGCATGTCGACTGCTCCCGAACACTTTGCGTCCGGCAAGCCGCGATCGCGGTTCCGTCACGTCCGGTCCGCCGGAAGCATAGAAGCCCGTCCCACCGCTGGCGATCCTCGAGCCCAACACACCGCCGTGGCCGCGCCGCGGGGCTGCCGCGTCGTTGCCGTCGTTCGACGGCAGGGCGCCCTTCGCGGATCCCCACCGACGGTGCCGGTCCAGCGCCCCAGGGCCGTTGACAAAGTCCTGCGTGGAACTGCGATGTGGGGCCGGCGACTGC
>CAZSOV010000196.1:0-14988 GCA_964608505.1 uncultured Verrucomicrobiota bacterium | reverse complement strand
GACGAAATCAACCGCGCCCCGGCGAAGGTCCAAAGCGCCCTGCTCGAGTGCATGCAGGAGAAGCAGGTCACCATCGGCGACCAGACCTACCGGCTCGAGGAACCCTTCCTCGTCCTGGCCACCCAGAATCCCATCGAGCAGGAGGGCACCTACCCGCTGCCGGAAGCCCAGGTCGACCGCTTCATGCTCAAGCTGAAGATCGGCTACCCCACCCGGGCCGAGGAACGCCAGATCCTCGACCTCATGGCCCATACGGTGAACCTCCCCGCCGTCTCCCCCGTCGTCGACGCCCGCACCATCCTCGAGGCCCGCCGCGTCGTGAACGAGGTCTACCTCGACGACAAGGTGAAGGACTACATCGTGGACCTCGTCTGCGCGACGCGCGATCCCGCCGCGTACAAGATCGACGTCAAGGATTTCATCCAGCTGGGCGCGTCGCCGCGCGCCACGATCTCCCTCACGCTCGCCGCCAAGGCCTACGCCTTCCTCCAGGGCCGCGGGTACGTCACCCCGCAGGACGTGAAGTCCATCGGCATGGACGTCCTCCGCCACCGCGTCGCGATCACCTACGAGGCCGAGGCCGAGGACAAGACCAGCGAGACCATCGTCCAGAAGATCTTCGACGAGATGCCGGTGCCCTGAGCCAGCCTCCCGCAATGATCCCCCGCGAGATCCTCAAGAAGATCCGGCAGATCGAGATTCGGACCCAGCGCCTGGTCACCGAGTCCGCCGCCGGCCAGTATCATTCCGCCTTCAAGGGCCAGGGCATGGATTTCGACGAGGTGCGCGAATACCAGCCCGGGGACGACGTCCGGTCCATCGACTGGAACGTCACGGCGCGGATGAACCACCCGTTCATCAAGAAGTTCGTCGAGGAACGCGAACTCACCGTCATGCTCGCCGTCGACCTCAGCGGCTCCGGCCTGTTCGGGTCCTCGGACTACACCAAGCGCGAGCTCGCCGCCGAGATCGCCTCGGTCCTCGCCTTCTCCGCCATCCGCAACAACGACCGCGTCGGCCTCCTGCTCTTCACCGAGAAGGTCGAGAAATACATCCCCCCCCGCAAGGGCCGCCGCCACGTGCTGCGCGTGATCCGCGAGATCCTCTGCTTCGAACCCACCGCCCGCGGCACCGATCTCCAGGTTCCGCTCGACGTTCTCCAGCGCGTCCTCAACCGCAAGGCCGTCGTCGTGCTCGTCTCCGACTTCCTCGGCCAGACCCACACCAGCCCCGACGACGTCGCCGGCCACCTGCGCCGCGGCGTGGTCTTCTCCAACACCCTCAGCCAGCTCCCCCTCGCCGCCCTCCGCCAGGCCCGGCGCCGCCACGACCTCGTCGCCGTCCAGGTCGTGGATCGCTTCGAACTCGAGCTGCCCCCCCTCGGACGCATGGTCTTCAAGGACGCCGAAACCGGCGAGGTCGTCGAGATCGACACCGGCAACAAGGTGCGCCGCGAGGCCTTCGCCGAACGTTCCCGCCGTACCCAGCGCGAACTCACCCGCCTCTTCCGCTCCGCCGCCATCGACTTCATCCGCCTGCGCACCGACCAGCCCTACGGGGTCGAACTGGCCCGCTTCTTCGAGACCCGCGAACGCCGCCGCCGCCGCGGTTAGCCCCGGATGCCGACCCACCCCACATCCACACCCCCCTCCTCCCTCGCCACCAACGGGCCCTCGCCCGTTCCCGAGGAACTGCACGACATCGTCGGCCCCGTCCGCATCGTGTCGGTCTACGAGTGGATCCTCCTGGCCGCCGTCGTGCTCGCCGTCGCCGCCGCCCTCGTCGGCGCGTGGTGGTGGTGGCGCCGACGCCGGGAGCGCCTCTCGCAGCCGCCCCCGCCCGCCCCGCCGCTCCCCCCCCACACAAGGGCCTGGCGCGAGCTCGAGGCCGCCCTCCGCCTCCTCGGCGATCCCAACGCGTTCTGCACCGCCGTCTCCGCCATCGTCCGCGTCTATCTCGAGGAACGATTCGGCTGGAACGCCCCCGACCAGACCACCGAGGAATTCCTCGCCGACCTCCGCACCCGTCCCGATCTGCCCGAGTGGCTCGGCACGCTGCTCGGGGATTTCCTCACGCGCTGCGATCTCGTGAAATTCGCCCGGCTCGAACCAACCGAGGCCGAACTCCGCGCCCTCCACCAGTCCGCCGTCCGGCTCGTCTCCGACACCGTCCCGCCCCCGCCGCCTCCGGACGGCGCGCCGGCCCCGCGGACGCCTCCCTCGCGGTCATGAATCCGCTCTCGAATCTCAGCTTCGCGAACCCCTGGTTCCTGCTCGCGCTGGCGGCGCTCCCGCTGGTCGCCTGGTACCGTCAGCGGCGGGTGCGGGACGCCGCCTTCCTGTATTCCTCCGTCCAGCTGGTCCAGGGCGTGGCGTCGCTCCGCCAATCCCGGGCCTCCGTCACCCTCCGCCAGTTGCGCTGGCTCGCCCTCGCCCTCCTCGTCGTCGCCCTCGCCCGCCCCCGCATCGGCGAAGGGGAGGTCACCGTCTCGGCCAGCGGCATCGACATCGTCGTCGCCATGGACTTCTCCATGAGCATGGCGGCCGAGGATTTCGAACTGGGCGGCAAACGGGTCAACCGCGTCGCCGTCGCCAAGGACGTGCTCGAGAAGTTCATCCGGAAACGGACCAACGACCGCATCGGCATCGTCGCCTTCGCCGGGCGCGCCTACGTCGCGGCCCCCCTCACCCTCGATCACCCGTTCCTCATGGAACGGCTGGAACAACTCCGCCTCGGGATCATCGAGGACGGCACCGCCATCGGCTCGGGCCTCACCGCCGCCCTCAACCGGCTGCGCGATCTCCCGTCGAAGAGCCGCATCGTGATCCTCATGACCGACGGCCAGAACAACGCGGGCAAGGTCCCTCCCATGACCGCCGCCGAGGCCGCCGAGGCGCTCAAGGTGAAGGTCTACACCATCGGCATCGGCACCCGCGGCACCGCCCCCTATCCCCAGACCGACGTCTTCGGCAAGATCCGCTATGTTCCCATGGAGGTGAACATCGACGAGGAACTGATGCACAAGATCGCCGACAAGACCGGCGGCAAGTACTATCGCGCCGACAACACCGCCAAGTTCCGCGAGATCTACGACGAGATCGATCGCTTCGAGAAATCCGAGGCCGAGGTCAAAAAGTACCAGCGCTTCCAGGAGGTGTTCTCCTGGTTCGCCGTGCCCGGGCTCGCCCTGCTCCTCCTCGAACTCATCCTCGCCCACACCCTCTGGCGAAAGCTGCCATGAACTTCGCCCATCCCGAGGTCCTCCTCATGCTCGCCGGACTCCTCCCGGCCCTGGCGCTCTTCTTCTGGTGGTCCTGGCGCACCCGCCGCCGGCTGATCGCCCAGTTCGTGCCCCCACGACTCCAGGCCGCCCTCACCGTCGGCCTCTCCCCCCGCCGCGCCCGCTGGCGCGCCGCCCTCCTCCTCGCCGCCCTCGCCGCCCTCCTCCTCGCCCTCGCCCGCCCCCGCGCCGGCTTCGGCTCCGTCGAGGTCAAGCAGCGCGGCCTCGACATCGTCGTCGCCATCGACACCTCCCGCAGCATGCTCGCCGAGGACGCCGGCCCCGGGGTCTCCCGCCTGCAGCGCGCCAAACTCGCCGCCCTCGACCTCGCCCGCCTCGCCCGCACGGATCGCGTCGGCCTCGTCGCCTTCGCCGGCAGCGCCTTCCTCCAGTGCCCCCTCACCGTCGATGACGAGGCCTTCCGGCAGAGCGTCGAGGCCCTCGACACCGGCATCATCCAGCAGGGCGGCACCGCCCTCGCCCCCGCCATCCAATCCGCCCTCGAAGCCTTCGGCACCGAACGCGAAAACGTCCGTGTCCTCGTCCTGTTCACCGACGGCGAGGAGCACGAAACCGGTGCCGCCGAGGCCGCGGACCGGGCCGCCGCCCGCGGTCTCCGGATCTACACCGTCGGGGTCGGCTCCGCCAACGGCGAGTTGATCCGCCTCCGCGACGACCAGAACAACACCTCCTACCTCAAGGACGACCGCGGCAACGTGGTCAAATCCTCCCTCAACGACGGCCTGCTCCGCGACGTGGCCTCCCGCACCGGCGGCTTCTACCTCCCCCTCCAGGGCGCCCGCGCCATCGCCGAACTCTATTCCCGCGGCCTCGAACCCCTGCCCCGGGCCGACCTCGCCTCCCGCGTCTTCGAGCAGTTCAACGAACGCTTCCAATGGCCCCTCGCGCTCGCCCTGCTCCTGCTCTGCTGGGAGGCGGTCCTCCCCGAACGCGCCCGCCGTCAGGGCGCCACCCGCGCCGTCCGACTCTCCCACCCCACGTTCGGCACCGCCGCCATTCTCCTGGCCCTCGCCGCCGCCGGTCCCGCCCTCCCGCGCGCCCAGGCCTCCCCCGCCTCCGCCCTCGGCCTCTTCGAACGGGGCGAATACCCCGCCGCCCAGGAGGAATACGAGCGCCTCGCCCGTTCCCGCCCCAAGGACGCCCGCTACCGATTCAACGCCGGCACCGCCGCCTACAAGGCCGGCGAGTTCGACGCCGCCTCCCGGCACTTCCAGGACGCCCTCATCTCCCCGGACCTGCGCCTCCAACACGACGCGTTCTACAACCTCGGCAATGCCCAGTTCCGCGCCGGTGAGGCCGCGTCCGATCCCAAACAGCGCCAGGGCGCCTGGACCAAGGCGATCCAGAGCTACGAAGCCGCGTTGAAGCTCGACACCCAGGACCCCCGGTCCCAAGGCAACCTCGACTACGTCCGGCGTCAACTCGAGGCGCTCAAGCAGCAACAACAGCAACAACAGCAACAACAACAACAGAACCAGGATCAGAAGGATCCCCAGGACCCGAAGGACGATCAGGACAAACAGGATCAGAACCAAGACCAGAACCAGGACCAGGACCCGAAGTCCAAGGACCCGCAGAAGCCGGAAGACAACCCGGACCCGAAGTCCCAGGACAAGCAGTCCAAGGACCAGCAAGGCGACGACGCCAAGGACCAGGAAAAGCAGGACCAGCAACAGCAGCAACAGCAGCAGCAGGACCCCAAGGAATCCCAGGAGGCCCAGGAAAACTCCGAACAGGAGCAGCAGCCCAAACCCGACTCCAAATCCGGTGACTCCGGCGATCCCAAGGCGCAGCCCGGCTCGGAAACGCCCCCCAAAGAGGGCCAGGAAGGCGGCGAACCCCCGAACGCGGCCCAGGAAATGAAGCAGGGACAAATGACGGCGCAACAAGCCATGCGCCTGCTCGACGCCGCGAAGGGGGAGGAGAAGCTGGTCCCGCTGTCCAAGAAGCGCGCCCGCGGGCGCGTCCTCAAGGATTGGTGAGCCTGCCGCCCGAACGCCCCGCCTCCACCATGAACTCCCTCGGACACGCATCCCGGCCAGCGCGGACACCGACGACCGCGAAGTCCCGCCGCGGCGCCCCCCTGAACCGCCCGGAGCCGGACGGTCCCCGCCTGCCTGGCTCGCCGTGGCTCCTGGTCGCGTTCGTCCTCCTGGCCCTCTGGCTCCGCCCCCTGTCCGCGTCCGCCGCTTCCGTCTCCATGCAGTTGGACCGGGCCATCGTCGGCCTGGGCGAGTCCGCCACCCTCACCGTCGTCGTCGAGGGTGGACGCGGGGACGAGCAACCCCGTCTCGCCACCGTCCCCGGACTCCAGTTCAGCCTGGCCGGGCGCTCCGCCAGCTCCCGCTTCACCATCGTCAATGGCCGCCAGTCGGCTTCCGTCGACATCCAGTACAGCTACTCCGTCACCCCCTCCCGGATCGGCGAGTACACCCTGGGCCCCGCGCTGGTCGACATCGCCGGCAACCGGTATTCGTCCGAATCCGTCGTGCTGAAGGTCGTCGCCGCCAACGACCCCGAGGTCGCCCGTCGGGACGGTCTCGAAAACGCCGCGTTCCTTTCCCTGATCCTCCCCGACCGCCCGGTGTACGTCGGCGAGACCTTCGTGGCCGAGGCCCGGCTCCATGCCATCGGCGGCGAACTCAAGCAGTCCGCCCAGTTCCAGGCCGACGGTTTCACTCTCGGGAAAGCCCACACCCCCGGCGCCGAGAACAACATTCGCACCAACAACCGGATCTATTCCCGGCTCCGGTTCCTCCAACCGCTCACCGCCGCCCGCTCGGGGGATCTCCCCCTTCAGGCCGGCAACTGCATCCTCGACATCCCGATTCGGCGGCAGTCCCAGTTCGCGAGTCCGCTCGAGGAAATGTTCGGCGGCGGACAACGTCGGCGCTTCAACCTCGCCACCGACACCATCCCCCTCAAGGTCCTCCCCCTGCCCCGGGAAAACATGCCGACCGGATTCAACGGGGCCGTCGGCGATTTCCAGGTCTCCCTCGCCGCCAGTCCCACCAACCTTCAGGCCGGCGATCCGATCACCCTTCGCATCGCCGTCTCCGGGCGCGGTAATTTCGATTCGGTCCAACTTCCCGAGCAACCCGGCTGGACCGGATTCCGGGTCTACTCCCCGAACGCCACCTTCGACACCGAGGACCCGCTCGGCCTCGAAGGCGTCAAGCGCTTCGAACAGGTGGTGACCCCGGAATCCCCGACCCTGACGGAACTGCCCCCGCTCGTCTTCAGCTTCTTCCATCCGGACTCCCGGAGCTATCGCACCGTGCGGACGCCGCCGGTCCGCCTCCAGATCGCCCCGGCCAACGCCACACCGGCCCTCCCGGCCCCCCCGCCCGGCACCGCCGTGGCCGCCGCCCCCGCCCCGACCAATTCCCCGCCGCCCCTCGCCCCGCTCAAACCCCATCTCGGGTCGATGGCCCTCGCCCAGTCCCCCGCCCTGACCCGGCCCCTCTATCTCTGGCTCGCCGCCCTCCCACCCGCCCTCTGGCTGGGGATCCTCGCCTGGCAACGGACCCGACAGCGCCGCGCCGCCGACCTCGAAAGTGCCCGCCGCGCCCAGCTCGAAAAGAGCATCCAACTGGGACTCGCCCAGCTCGCCTCCCTCGCCGCCGCCCGGGACGCCGACACGTTCTTCGCCGCGCTGTTCCGCCTGCTGCAAGACCTGGTCGCCCTTAAATCCGGCCTTCCCCCGGCCGCGGTCACCGAGGGCGTGCTCGAATCCGCCCTTCCCGGCCGCGGTGTCCCACCCGCGCTGCTCGAACGCCTCCACACCCTCTTCCAGGCCTGCAATCAAGCCCGCTACACCCGGCACGGCGCCGCCGGTGACTTCGCCTCGCTCCGCGCCGAGGCGGAGTCCCTCGCCCGCGCCCCCGAGCTTCGCTGACCCCGGCAACACCTCCCCGGTACGCCGCGTGCCCCCCTCCCCCCCCGCGGCGCCTCTCCGTTGTAAGCCGCCTGCCCCCACGCGGCGCGCCCGTTGTAGGCCGCGTGCCCCCACGCGGCGCGCCTGCCATCCGCAGTTCAAAGTCGCCAAGCCCGGGAAACCCCGCATCGTCGCGTCCCATGGAAGTTCCTGCCGAGATCCCCTGTCCCTGGTGCGGCCAACCGGTGACGCTCACCCTCGACACCAGCCAGCCGTCCCAATGCTTCGTCACCGACTGCGAAGTGTGCTGCCGGCCCTTCGAGGTCCGGGCGGAGTGCGAACCCGGGGAGATTCTGAGCTTGGACGCGACCGGGGGTTGACCGAAGGTGCCGGGGCAGCACACGACCGACACCATGAAACCGGAAACCATCCTCTGGCTCTATATCGTGGTTCTTCTGGCGGGAGGCATCTACGGCTTCGTGAAGGCCAAGAGCACCGTCTCCCTGGTCACCTCGCTCCTCTTTTCCGGGCTGCTGGCCGCCGCCGCCGCGGGCAAGCTCGGCAGCCCCTACGTCGGCGATCTCCTTCTGACCATCCTCACCGTCGTTTTCGCCGTGCGTTTCGACAAAACCCGGAAATTCATGCCGGCCGGCGTCATGACCGTCCTGACCATCGCGGCCCTGCTCGTGCGCGCGATGATGCTGTTCGGTTGAACCACGCCTGGCCTCAGCCCGCCGCGTTCCGAATCTCCTCCATCCGCCGGGCCAACTCATCGAGGCTGCCCGGTACGAGGGCTCCGATCTCCTTCAACACCTGCTCGTACCCGCCCGCCGCCCGGCCACCCACCACGATCTCGATGTCCCGCGGCAGGAGCTGCCGCAACCGCACCAGTTCCTCCCCCAACCGCGGATCGTCCGCCGGGTAAACCACGCTCAGGCACACCGCCCGCGCGCCATTCTGAATCGCCGCCCCGGCCAACTCCGCCGCCGGCAGCCCCGTCCCCAGATAAATCGGACGCCAGCCCAGGTGCGCCACCACCGCCGCCACCATGATCGCCCCGATCTCGTGCAGTTGCCCCGCCGGCGTCGCCACCACCAACCGGGGCGCGTTCTCCGAGGCCGCGTAAGGTCGCGTGGACGGGGCAAGAAAATCCCGGACCAGCGCCGACGCGAAATGCTCGTGCGCGGACGTCAGCTCCCCTTTCTGCCAGAGGTCCCCGAGGGTCCACGTCAAGGGGCCAATCAGCCGGTGCAGTACCCCGTTCTGCCCGAAACGCACGGTCCCCTGCTCCAGCACGCGCCACAATGCCGCCGAGCGGAAACCCCGGATGCATTCCAACGCCTCCCGCACCAGCGCCGCCGCCACGTCCGGCTCCGGATAGCCCGCCGAGGGCGCCTTCGACACCGGTTCCCCAACGGGGCGCTGCCCGCCGCCCGACGCCTCCGGTTCCCCGAACATCCGCACCCGCTCTTCCAAGTCCGCCGCCGGCTCCTCGATCCGCTCGACCAGCGCCTCCAGCGCTCCGGTCTCCAACCCCGCGATGAATCCAATCTTGTGTCCCGCCCGAATCGCCCGGGCCATGAACTGAAGACGCCGGATTTCCTCGTCCGAATAAAGCCGCCGGTTCGTGCCGGTCCGCCCCGGGGTCACCGCTCGATACCGTTTCTCCCAAACCCGGATCACGTGGGCACTCAGCCCGGTCAGACGCGAGACCACTTGAATCGGATGATGCACCGTCGGCATCGCCTAACAATAGACAAAGCATAGACACAAGCAAGACTTGGGCGTGAACGTCAAAGTGGGTGGATTCCGGCGCATTTCACGGTCCGCTCAACCCGACGCTGCGCATCGCCTTCCAGCCGACCCAACCGGCACGACTCGCGAACCGTGATGTCTAATTTATTTCTTAGACAAACAATTGACACAATCTCTTCCTCGCGGCAGATTGAGCCCGTTCGAGTTCGTTGAATTTTGGTTGAACATTCCCAAACCCAAGCAGGTCTAGGGAGTGGTGGAATCGGAGCGAATCAGTCCGGTTCACCTCCAGACCAACCTACGAACGACCTGATCCATGAAGACCCTGCGCAAGAAATGCTCGCCCGCCGTCAAAACCGCCCCCACCCGGGTGGCGTCGAAAACGGACGGTCGTCGGCTCGTCGCCTCCGGCGCGGCCTCCGCCACGGATCGGGCCACCTCCGTGGCCAGCCCTCGCCCGACCACGCCCCTCGCCCGCGAAGCGGACCCGGCCCCCGCCCCGACCACGGCGGCACGGGGCAGGACCGCCCCGCTTCCCGCCACCAACCCGCTGGAGCCCGTGGCCCGCGAACTCGGGGTGCGCTCCCCTCTGGAGCAGTACCTGCGCGAGATCTCCGAGGTTCCCCTGTTGACGCCGGCCGAGGAGGTCACGCTGGCCGGCCGGATTCAACGCGGCGACGCCAAGGCGCGGGAACACATGATCCGGGCCAATCTCCGTCTCTGCGTGAAGATCGCCCGCGACTACGAACACCACGGCGTGCCGCTCCTGGATCTGGTGAACGAGGGGAACATCGGCCTCATGAAGGCCGTGGACTACTTCGACCCCACCAAGGGCGCCAAGTTCTCCACGTACAGCTCCTGGTGGATCAAACAGGCGGTCAAGCGGGCGGTCGCCAACCAGTCCCGGACCATCCGCATCCCCATTCATCTGCGGGATCGGATCGCCCACTTCTGGCGTGCCCATTCCCTCCTGCTCGAAGAGTTCGGTCGAGAGCCGTCCGACGAGGAGATCGCGGACGAGATGCAGCTCCCGCTCGCCCGCATCCTCAAGATGCGCCGGGCCATGCTCAGCACCATTTCCCTCGACGCGCAATTGGGCGACGACGACAGCAGCACCATCTCGGAGGTGGTGGCCGACGAGCGCTCCACCACGGCCTATCAGGATCTGGACAGCCGCACCCGGACGGACCTGGTGCGGGAGCTGCTCGACCGCCTGAACGACCGTGAATTGACGATTCTTCGCCAGCGGTTCGCGCTGGAGGGCGGGAACGAGAAAACCCTCGAGGACGTGGGTCAGATGTTCAACCTGACGCGCGAACGCATCCGCCAATTGCAGAACATCGCGTTGAACAAGTTGCGCAAGTGGATCGAACAGCGCGAGGCGTTGCCCGAAGCCGCCTGAGCCGGCGCCGTCGCCGGTGCCGGTACCGGTACCGGCACCGGGGTTGATTCCGATCCGGCCTGATCCACGGAGCCACCTGCCCCGCCTCCGGGGCGCTCGCTCGTCCGCCACGACTGCTTAGCCACGCGCGGCGCGGATACGACCGTCCCGTCCCTCCCGCACGGGTCCGGAGGAAGGTTCACGCCCGGCACGTCCGGGCGTTTTCCTTCCCGTCCGGAAGTCTTCGGCTTTCCGTCCCAACGGGAACCGCGGTTCCCCCGGGGCGGAGCTTTGCCCGAATCCAGGCTTTCATGAGTCAAGAGATCATCGTCATCGGTGCCGGCCCTGGCGGGCTGGCCTCCGCCATCCTGCTGGCCGCCAGCGGGCTTCGCGTCCGGGTCTTCGAGCGGTTGCCGTTCGTGGGTGGGCGCACCTCCACCCTCGAGGCCGGGGGATTCCGTTTCGACCTTGGCCCCACGTTCTTTCTCTACCCGCAAGTCCTGCGCGACATCCTTGCCGTCGCCGGCTGCCGGCTGGACGACGAGATCCCCATGGTCCGGCTCGATCCGCAGTATCGGCTCGTCTTCGAGGGCACCGGGGAACTGCGCTGCACGCCCGACCTCGCGGGGATGGAGCGGCAGATCGCCCGCCTCGCGCCGGAGGATGCACCGAACTTCGCGCGGTTCATGGCCGAGAACCGCGCCAAGCTGAAGGCGGTGATGCCGTGCCTGCAGCAGCCCTTTCTCGGCTGGCGCGACCTGCTCGACGCGCGCCTGCTCCGGACGCTGCCCATGATCCGTCCGCATCAGTCCCTGGATCGCTACCTGCAACGCTTCTTTCGCGATCCGCGCATCCGCCTGGCCTTCAGTTTCCAGTCGAAATACCTCGGCATGTCCCCGTACCGCTGCCCGAGCCTGTTCAGCATCCTCTCCTTCCTCGAATACGAGCACGGCGTCTTCCATCCCCTCGGCGGCTGCGGCGAGGTCTCCCGCCGCCTCGCCGGCATCGCCGAACGCCTCGGCGTCCGGTTCCACCTCGACGAACCCGTCGAGGAAGTCCTCTTCCAAGGCCGCCGGGCCACGGGCATCCGCACCCGCACCGGCCAACACCGCGCCGATGCCCTGGTCATGAACGCCGACTTCGCCCACGCCATCTCCCGCCTGGTGCCGGATCGCCTCCGCCGCCGCTGGACCGACCGGAGTCTGGAGCGAAAGAAGTTCTCGTGCTCGACGTTCATGATGTACCTCGGTGTCGAGGGCACCTTCGACCAGGCTCACCACAACATCTGCATCGCCCGCGATTACGAACGGAACCTCGACGAAATCGAAAACCGCCACGTCCTGAGCGAGCAACCCTCGTTCTACATCCAGAACCCCACCGTCACCGATCCCTCCCTGGCGCCTCCCGGCCACAGCGCCCTCTACGTGCTCGTCCCCGTCAGCCACCAGCATCCCAACATCGACTGGTCCCGGGATCGCGCCCGCTTCCGGGAACTCGTCGGACGCCGACTGGCCGAGGCCGGCTTCGACCTTTCCAACCGCCGCATCCTCCACGAGCGCATCCTCACCCCGGACGACTGGGAGCAATCCTACGCCATCCATCGCGGCGCCACCTTCAACCTGGCCCACGGACTCGACCAGATGCTCCACCTCCGCCCCCGCAATCGCTTCGAGGATTTCGACGGCATGTACCTCGTCGGCGGGGGCACCCATCCCGGCAGCGGTTTGCCCGTGATCTTCGAAAGTGCCCGCATCAGTTCCCGCCTCCTCCTCGAGGACCTCGGCCATCGGGTGACCTGGCAACCCACCCCGGCCGCGGCCCCTGCTCCGGCTTCCCCCGAGCTCGTCCCCGGCTGAATCCCTCCCGACCGATTCCCGCACGCGTTTCGGCCACGCGTTTCCGGCTCGCCCGTCCTCGGCGGCATCGACGATGCTCGCCGGCGGCTGGACCGACTCCCCCGGGCGACCCGTTTCCGTCCCGGAGACGGCCCGTTCCGAACTACCAACCCACCCTACTCCGCCGGCACCATGTGGCCCGCCCCTCTCCGCCTCCTCGTCGCCGCGGCTTTCGCCGTCTGGCTCTCCCTCGCCCGGGCCGCCGAACCCGTCCGTCTGGAATCCTTCACGCTCTCCGATCAGTTCGGAAAAACGAATCACGTCGATTTTCCAGGCCCGCGCCCGGTCCTCCTCCTCGTCGGCGACCGACGTGGTTCCGAACAGGTGGATGACTGGATTCCGCTCCTGCGGAAACACTGGGGACACGACTTCGAAATCCTTGGCCTGGCCGACGTCAGCGCCGCGCCGCGCTTCCTCCGCACCCGCATCACCGAGGCCATCCGCAAGAGCCGGCCCCAGCCGATCCTCCTCGACTTCGAAGGCCTCGTCTCGCGCCGCCTGCGGGGAACGCCAAAAGTGGCCAACCTCTTCCTCGTCCGCACCAATGGCGAGGTCGCCGCCCACGTCGATGGCCCGCCGAGTCCGGAGAAACTGGACCGCCTCCGCCAGGCCGCCCCGAACCTCACCCCCTCCGCCGCCGCCTCCAAACCGCCCCCCAAGGGCCCCTGACCGCTTCCCCTACCCGCCCAGCCCGTCCAGGGCTTGATCCAGATCCTCGAGCCCGCTGGACCGGCCACCCTGCCCCGGACGCCCCCCGCCGGACACCATCCCGCCGCCCCGCCGTGCCGGGGCCGGAGTCGGAGCGGGGCGCACAGGGGAACGGGACGGATTCCGCGCCGGCAACCCGCCCGCGGACGCGGGACGGCCCGCCGCCTGCGGCGCTGCCTCGGTATTGATCCGGGCTTCCGCCGCGAACCGCCCCTGCGCCGCGGCAAAGCTGATGGGCGCGTTGAGGAACGGTCGGAACCAAGCCGACACCCGCCGCCGGACCTCCGCCTGATCCGCGAGATCCAACCAGACGGCCTGATCCCGCAGCACCGCGTTCACGTGCTCGGGCGGCTGCCCCAGCACCATGGCGAGAACCAGGCGCCATTCGCCCACCGTATCCGCCCGCCCGACTTCCGCCGGAACCCGGATGCAAATGCGATTCCGGTGGGTCCATGTCATCCAGTTCTGGCCCCGAACCACCTGGATGCGCTGCAACCAGGTATCGACGTCCGCCAGCACCGGGTCCCCGCCGCCCGCCGTCTGCTCCCTCACCACCCAGGCTTCCTCCCCGAAGACGCGTGCGCGCCCCGACTCCGCGAGGTGCACCCGCAGCAACCGCGACGCCTCCGTCGACTCCGTGCTCATCGGGATGCCGAACCACTGCGCCAACCGCTCCGGCAGCTCGTGGCAATCCCGCTCCTCGAACACCCGCACGCCCCGCGCCTGCGCCAGCTCCCGCTCCGTCTCGCCCAGCCGATGCCCCGGCCGAATCAGGACGTACGACACCCCCAATCCCGCCAGGGCCCGCACCCGTTCCGCCGCACAGACGAGTTCCACCGCCAGCGACCGTTCCTGGCCCGGTTGATCCTCCGCGGACTCCGGCGCGCCGAGATCCAGGGCCGCGAGACGCCCGCCTTGGTTCACCCACACCATGCCCCGCGACACACCCGCCTCCTCGCCCGTCCCTCGCACCACGTTCGCCACGCCCAACGAACGCAGCAGCACCTGGAGATACCGGGCAAAAAAATCCACCGACCGCCCTCCCGCCGCCGCCGCCCCCGTCACTCCCGCCGCCTCGAACGCCTCGCCCCACCGCCAGCCGCACCGGATGCCCGTCTGGGTCAGGGCCACCACCGACACCGCGTCCGGTTCGGCACCCTCCACGAACCGATACCGCATCTCCCCCCGCCCGAACTGGGAACGCACCAGCGCCGCCACGGACAAGCCATCCGTTCCTTCACGACGCAACTCCTCCCACGCCCGCAGCCCCACCTCGCCCGACTCCTCTCCGAGGTACTCCACCCACCCCAGTTCCGGATGCCGCCCCACCACCCGCACCGCCCGTTGACCGATGACCTCCGTCAACCCCGCCCACCCGAGCGGCGCCAGGCCCGACACATCCACCACCCATTCCGGCGCCGGCGAATGCGATTCCATCGCCTCGCCTCGACATTCCTGCGTGCCGTCCCCCGTCCCCGTCCCATCCCCGGGCCCGGCCAGCAAACCCGCCATCCAAACCCGCACCGCCCGCGGGCGGTCCATGCCCTCGACGAGTTCGACCGCGGCGTCGGGGAGGGTCTCCCGCACCCACCGTTCCAGACCGCGCGCCCGTCCGTCCGCGCCGCCCTGACCGGTGGGCACGCACAGGCTGACCTTGCCCAGCGGAGCCGCACCGGCGCTCCAATGGGATACCGCTTGGATGGCCGGCCAGTGGCCGTCGCCGACAAATACGACCAGGTGCATTACAAACCCCGTTCCGGAAACATACCCTTCGACCCCGCCACCCTACGCCCCCACCTCGGCCCGGGCTTCCGCCGCCAGCGGCGTGCTCAGGTATCGCTCGCCCGTCGAGCAGGCCACCGTGACGATCATCTTCCCCTTGTTCTCCGGGCGTTTCGCGACTTCCAGCGCCGCCCACACGTTCGCTCCCGTCGAAATCCCCACCAGAATGCCTTCCTCCTTCGCCAACCGCCGCGCCATCGCGAAGGCATCGTCGTTCGATACCGCCACGCACTCCCCGATCTGCGTCTCCCCGTTCGCCGCCTTCAAATGCAGGTTCGCCGGCACGAAC
>CAZSOV010000195.1:0-15125 GCA_964608505.1 uncultured Verrucomicrobiota bacterium | reverse complement strand
GGATTAGGATTAGGATTAGGAGGATCCGGGATGGGAGTCTGGGTTCGGTTCATGGCGTGGGATCGGACGAAAGGGGTGCCGCCCGGCGAACGGGACGGACGGGCTAGGGCAGGGTTGGAGGGTGAATTCGGGCCGCGGCTCGTTCCCCGGGGGTGGGGAACCGCGGTCCCGCGCGAACGGGCGAAGAGTAGAGCGGACCGGGTGGCGGCGCCAGCACGGAGCCGCGTTCGCTCACCGCAAACGGTCGAGGGCGGTGCGGGCGATGGTGGCGCCGATGGCGAGGGAGGCGGTGGCGGCCGGGGACGGCGCGTTGCAGACGTGGATGACGGCGCCGTCGCCGCGGATGTCGAAGTCGTCGACGAGCTTGCCGTCGCGGGCGCAGGCCTGGGCGCGGATGCCGGCGCCGCCGGGGGCGAGGTCGACGGCCCGGATGTCGGGTACGAGGCGTTGCAGGGCCTGGACGAAGGCGGTCTTGCTGAACGAGCGATGGAACTCGCCGAGGCCGGTGCGCCAGTACTTGCGGGCGACGATGCGGAAGCCCGGCCAAGCGAGGGTCTCGAGGGTGTCGCGCAGCGAAAAATCGGTTTTGCGATAGGCCTCCCGCGCGAAGGCGAACACGGCGTTGGGACCGCACTCCACGCCGCCCTGGATCATCCGCGTGAAGTGAACGCCGAGGAACGGGAAGGCCGGATCGGGCACGGGATAGATGAGGTTGCGGACGAGTCGGCACGCCTCGGGGCGGAGCACGTAGTATTCGCCGCGGAACGGCGTGATGCGCAGGGGTAGATCGGGCTGGGTCTGGCGGGCGAGGCGATCCGACTGCAATCCCGCGCAGGCGACGACCAGCCGGGCGGTCCAGGTCCGGTCGGGGGTGACCACTTCGACGGGGCCGGCGGGGACGGACGCGGAGGCGCGGAGGTGGAGGACGCGCTGGCCGAGGGCGATTTCGCCGCCGGCGAAGGCAATGCGGGACGCGTACTTCTCGGAGACGAGGGCGTAGTCGACGATGCCGGTTTGGGGAACCCAGAGACCGCGGAGTCCGGCGCAATGGGGCTCGAGGTCCTGGATTTCCGCCGGTTCGAGGGTACGGAGGCCGTCGAGACCGTTGGCGACGCCGCGCCGGTGGAGTTCCTCGAGGCCGGGGAACTCGTCGGGCCGGGTGGCGACGACGATCTTGCCGCAGATCTCGAAGGGAATCCCCTCCTCGCGGCAGAATTCCAGCAACTGGCGGTAGCCCTCGCGGCAGTTGGAGGCCTTGAGGGAACCGGGCCGGTAGTAGAGGCCGGAGTGAATGACCCCGCTGTTGTTGCCGGTCTGGTGTTGCGCGACGCGTTTCTCCTTTTCGAGGACGACGACGCGCGCTCCGGGCCGTGCCTGGAGGACCTGGAAGGCGGTGGCGAGGCCGACGATGCCGCCGCCGATGATGAGGAGGTCGTGGGTCATGTGCGTCCGTAGAAGAGTCTCAGGCAGAGCCGGGCGAGCCAGTTCGGGAAGAAGCGCCGACCCAGAACCTCGGCGACGCGGCGGACGGCCTGGCGAACGAAGGGGAGGTTGAGCAGGTGGCGGTGGCGGGGATCGCCGAGGGCGAGCCTCAGCATCGGCCAGCCGAAGCCGCCGAGCACACCCGCCTCGCGGAGGCGCGGGAGAACGTCGGCGTACTTCTCCCCCTCCAGCAACCGGAGAAAGAGGTCCATCGTCCGGCGGCGTTCGTCGAGGGATTGGGCGGAATTATAGTAGGACGTCGGATAGAGATAGAAGACGGACATCGGGCGGGGAACGAAGCAGATGCCGCAGCGGAACCCGATGACCCAGGTGGCGAAACAATCGGTGAACCAGCGCAGTTCGGGGATCCAGCCGCCCGCCTCCACGAGGGCGCTCCTTTTGAACAGCGCGTGCTGTCCGGCGATGGTGAGTCGACCCGTGCGGCCCAGTCCCACCATGTCGTCGGGCCGGTAGTAGGCCGTTTCCTGGGGCATGCGCGCGCCCTGGTACCAGGTCTGGCCGGTGGACTGGCAGCGCCACTCGCACAGACCGCTCACGGCGCCGGCCTCGGGATGGGCCAGCAGCATCGGCACCGCGTGCTCGAAGAGACCCGGCAGGATTTCGTCGTCCGCCGCGAAGAACCCGACATAGTCGCCGGTGGCCAGGGAGAGCCCGCGATTCATCGTCGCGACGACGCCCAGGTTCTTCTCGTTCGGGCAGGGCCGGACCCGATTCGAACGCCGGGCATACTCCTCGATGACCCGGCGGCTGTCGTCCGTGGACGCGTCGTCCAGCACGAGGATCTCGTCGGGCAGGACCGACTGGGCGAGAATCGCGTCGAGACACCGCGGAAGCAGCTTGGCGTGGTTGTAATTGGGAATGACCACCGAGATCCGGGGCCGGGGTCGGGGGCCGGTGCCCAGGGTTGGGCCGCTCATGGTTGGGCTCCCGGGCGGACCAGGGGTTGGGCGCGGCACGATCCGTCACGCACCGCCTGGCGAGCCAGTTCCAGGCGGTCGGGCGAGTCGATGGCACAACGCCAGCCGGAAAGCGGAACGGCGTGGAGTCGTCCGGTGGCGACGAGCGGACGGAAGACGTCGCGCGGGAAGTCGGCGGGGCGCCCGGCGGGGATGAGGTCGAGCAGTTCCGGGGAACAGACGCAGATGCCGGAGTTGACCCAGGGCGAGTCGACGTTTCGGCGTTCGCCTTCGGACGGACGCTCGAGGAAACCCGTGATGCGCCCGGAGCCGTCGGGATCCAGGACGATGACGCTGTTCGACCTGGCCCGGGGATGGACGAGCAGCGTGGCGAGGGCACCGGCGGCGCGGTGGTGCTCCACGAGGGGGCGGAGATCCTGGTCGGTCAGGATGTCGCCGTACTGGACGAGGAAGGGATTGTCGCCGCGGAGAAAGGACTCCATGTTCTTCACGCCGCCGGCGGTGCCGAGGAGTTGGGGTTCGAGCGAGTAGGCGAGTCGGAGGTCCCAGGCGGCGCCGTCGCCGAACCAGCCGCGGATGACCTCGGGTCGGAAATGGAGATTGAGGGCGATGTCGCGGAAGCCCTGGGAGCGGAGGTGCCCGAGCAGGTAGGCGAGCAGGGGGTGGCCCGCGCCCAGATCGAGCATGGGCTTGGGCCAGTCGCGAGTGAGTTCGCCGAGGCGGGTTCCGAATCCGGCGCAAAGGACCATGGCTTTCATCGGCGGGCTGGGAGTGGGCTGGGACGGGCGCGTGGCGGCACGGCGGCCCAAGGCTAGGCGAAACCCGCCGGACGTCGAAGTGCCAAGTTCCGGGGCGGCGTGCCGCCCTGGTTCAGGACGATCCGACCCCGATGGGCAAAAAGGAGACAGGTCCAGGATCCCCTTCAGGCCGTGAGGTCGGAGGGGGCCAAGTTGGAAATTCTGCATCCTCCGATGAAAGATTCGGGCCGCCGGCACCGTGGGTAGGAGTAGGATGCCCGAACAGCTCTCCCCACCCCTCCCGAGAAGAAAAACCCGCCTGGGGGGGACCACGGATGTCCCACCGGGTGTGAGAGGATTCCATGCAGATGAATCGCCTGCGTAGGCAAATACGAACTAGGGAACCCGCGCAGGCGCGGCTAGGAATTCAAGGCCACGTTGTTGGGCGAGACGTCCATCATGAACACCCCGATTTCCTCGAGATCTCCCAGCACCGCCTTCACTTCGAGCCAGCGAGCACCGTATTGATCCACCTTCTCGGCTTCCCATTCATCCCAGATCTCCGGCGAGAATTCCGGCGGCGAATCGAGGTAGGCACCGGCGAAGTCCAGCACGTACGGTCTGCTGACAACGGTCATTTCGACAACCCGAAGATTGTCAGAGAAGCCGATCAGTTTGGGGACCTGAAATCCACGAATCTCCCCGACACCCGCATCCCTAAGGCGGAGGTAAGCATCGCGTTCCCGCTCATATGGTTCCCAATGGGCCAGAGCTTTGATTGCGGAATAGGTCCGATGCCCGGATCGGGGGTCCACTTCGGGGCCAGCTCCGGCATTGCGTCGAGCGCAGAAAACGACACCATGGATGCCGTAGCCAAGCCGCTGACCCAGCTCCCGGTCGAATTGCTGCGCATACTCCGCTATTTTTCTTATCAACCGCTCGTCCATGAACCCTCCCGTGAAGTACGGCGGGCATTCGGCTCGCGTCGAAATGCGCCTATTGTGCGACGGCAACGCATGGCGGGTGGTCCAGTTGGGACCAGATTTTCTCCACCTCCAGCATCCGGTCGATTACCCGCCCTGCATCGCGGAGTTCGTCTTCGACGTCGACGGCGAGGTGACCCGTTGGCCGGTCCGCCTTCCGAACGGCCTGTCATCGAAGACTCAGTACGCCGCCTTGGAGTAGGCGGTTCGTCCTGCATCGCTTCCATCTCAGCCCGATATGCAACGGGGCCGCATCCTCCCGGACGCGGAAAGGCACGGACGTGACCGTAGCCAGCATACCAACGGCACTGCTTCAACGGGGCTTCCAGGCTCATGGAAGACCCGACAGCTCTAACCTCTTCTTGGTAGCCTGTAAACTAAATATCATACCAACTGCACTCAACCTGTTGACTGCCGCTCGTATCGATGTTCTCCTCTCGCCTACCTACCCGACGGATCGAAGCGCCCTCCCCGTAGCATGACCTTCCCAGCCTTCTTTCAGACCGCGACCCACCACTCGCCCCACGGCTATCAGACGCGGCTGGCGTGCGGCGAGCCGACCGCTGGCGTTCCCCACGGGGTGAATCCGGTCGGCTGTCGCTCCCGCCTTATTTCGATCCCCACTGGGCTGGGCAAGACCGCCGCCGTGACGCTGGCCTGGCTCTGGAACCGCGTCGCTCCTGGCTCCCCCGGGTCCGCGACGGGTCGCTGGCCCCGCCGGTTGATTTACTGCCTCCCCATGCGCGTGCTCGTGGAGCAGACCGCGAACAGCATCGAGGCGTGGCTCGGAAACCTTCGGGAGTCGGCCGCCGAGCTGGGACTGTCCCCTGCGGCTCAAGCCGAGCTGGATTGGCTTCACGAGCATTCCCCGGTGGTGCTCATGGGAGGTGAGGAACCGGACCGCGACTGGGATCTGCACCCGGAACGACCTGCGATCGTCCTCGGAACCCAGGACATGCTCCTAAGCCGGGCCCTCAACCGCGGTTACGGCATGAGCCGATACCGCTGGCCGATCCACTTCGGCCTCCTGAACAACGACTGCCTCTGGGTCCTCGACGAGACCCAGCTCATGGGGGTTGGTCTCGATACGAGCGTGCAGCTCGCCGGTCTGCGCGAGCGGTTCTCGACCTTCGGCGCCGTCGCCTGGTGGATGAGCGCCACGCCCGACGCCCGTCGCCTTCGCACGCCCGAGGCGCCGCCCGCTCCAACCCCGTTCGAGCTGGAAACCGGCGAACTCGCGCATCCGGAAGTCGCCCGACGCCGCAACGCCCGCAAGCGCGTCCAACCCGCCACCACGCGACCCGACGATCCGAAGACCTGGGCGACCCGTCTGGCGCGAGAGATCCTCGATGCGCACGTTTCCGGCTCGCTCACGCTCGTCGTGCTCAATCAGGTCGAGCGTGCCCAGAACGTGTTCCGGGCGCTCCGTGCCACCTCGGACGCTCCCGAGTTGCTCCTGCTCCATGGGCGTTTTCGACCCCACGATCGCGAGCCGCGGGTCCGCCGGCTCCTCGATGGGCAAACCAACCGCATCGTGATCGCCACCCAGGTCGTCGAAGCCGGCGTCGATGTCTCTGCCCGCACGCTCTTCACCGAACTCGCCCCCTGGTCCTCCCTGGTCCAGCGCTTCGGACGTTGTCATCGCCACGGGGAAATGACCGATTCCGGCGCCGACATCCGGTGGCTGGACGTTCCCGACGACGCGCCCGAGCCTTACGCCGCGGAGGAAATCGCGTGCGCCCGCGGCCTGCTGAACGGCCTTGAAGACGCCTCCCCCGCCTCGCTGGCGGGCGTGGTAAGCCCAGTCATGCCCGATCCGCCCCGGCATCTGCTGCGCCCGAAGGATCTCCGCGAGTTGTTCGATACGACGCCTGATATCGGAGGCGCCGACCTCGACGTTTCCCGCTTCATCCGCGACGGGGAGGAAACCGACGCCCAGGTCTTCTGGCGCGACGCCGTCCCCGACTCTGAAGGCAGCCCGCACCGCTCCGAGCTGTGCCCCGTCCCGCTTTCGTGTCTGAACGAATTCGCGAGGAAGCACCAGCGAACCCATGTCTGGGTCTGGGACACGCTGGCGGCGCGATGGACGCACCCCGAGCGTTTCGTTCCCGGTCGTGTGTACTGGCTCCACGCCCGGCTTGGGGGGTATGACGCCGAGTTGGGCTTCGACCGCCACGCCAAGCACCCCGTCCCCGTGGTGCCGCAGCCCGACTTGTCCCGCGCGACGCCCCCGGAGGGCCATGATCAGGATCCGGGCCTCGTGGCGGCCACGCCCCGGCTCCTCGCCGATCACACCGCGGACGTGGTCCAGGACATGCGCGCCCTCGCGGAGGTCCTCAGTCTCGACCCGATCCTCGTGGACACCCTCCTCGCCGCCGCGCTCTGGCATGACGTTGGCAAGGCGCATCCCGCGTTTCAAAGCGCCCTGCGTCGTGCCCACCCCGGGCTGGCGCCGGACCAAGTGTGGGCCAAGTCCGGTTCCCGGGCCGTGCTCGACTTCGGCGAGCGCCGCCGGTTCCGGCATGAATTGGCCAGCGCGCTGACCTTCCTTGAACGGGACACCTCCCCGGAACCCTGGCATTCCCTCGCCGCCTATCTCGTCGCCGCGCATCACGGGAAGATCCGGTTGTCGATTCGATCTCTGCCCGACGAGGAACCGCCCCCCACCGCCGCGGACGGCACCGACCCGCTTTACGCACGCGGCATCCGGGACGGTGATGGCCTGCCCGCGCTCGAAATCGGCGGACTGGTCTGTCCGGAAACCCGACTCAACCTCGGCTGCATGCAACTGGGCCTTGGGCCGGACGGACGCCCGTCCTGGCTGGAGCGCTGCCTCGCCCTCCGCGATGCCCCGGAGCTGGGGCCCTTCCGCCTGGCCTATCTGGAAACCCTCCTCCGTGCCGCCGACGTTCGCGCGTCCCGGCGGGGGTAATGCCTCTTTCATGAACCGCCGACTGCCATCGCGCCGCCCGGTGAGGGCACCGGGTTTACACGCTGTAGGCCGCGTGCCCTCACGCGGCGACGTGCGGTCGGCGGTGCGTGGTCCCTACGCGTGTCCGCACTTCGGAATCCTCGACTCGCCATGAACCTGATTCCCCTTCCAGGCTGCTCGCCGACCCCCCTGGCCCATTACCTCAAGGCCCTCGGAGTCCTCCGCCTGCTCGACGAGCAGCTTCCACCCGAACCGCCCCGTCCCCGGGGCGCCTGGCAGGGCGAGACCTTCGTTCTTCATTCCCCGCTCGATCGCCCCGCCCTGGAAGCCTTCTTCCTCCACGACTATCGCCCCACCCCCATCCTGGCCCCGTGGAATGGCGGAAGTGGGTTCCATCCCGGTGACAACCGCGTCGCGATTCGCGCCATCCGTCGATCAGCCCATCCACGGCTCGACCCCTATCGGCAGGCCCTGCGCTCCGCCGCAGGAATCCTGGCCCGGCACCTTTCCCGCGCCCGCCGCCTGCCCGACTACCGCGCGGCGCTCGCGTCATCGAGCCAACCCAAGGACCGTGCCAAGGGCACCGCGAAGGCGTTGCAGACCGTCAAACCGAGCCTGCTCCTCGCCTGTCGGCAGGGACTGCCCCAGGACGCCCTCGCCTGGTTCGATGCCGCGCTGGTGCTCACCGACGATGGCGCCAAATTCCCGCCGCTGCTTGGCACCGGCGGCAACGACGGGCGCTTGGATTTCACCAACAACTTCATGCAGCGGCTCGGTGCGGTGTTCGATCCCGCCACCGGACGTCCGGTCCCCGACTCCGCCGAACTGCTCGCCGGCTCTCTGTTTGCCGAACCGACGCGCGGACTTCGCGACGAAGCCATCGGTCAATTCTTCCCCCATGCCGCCGGCGGTCTCAACGCGACTTCCGGCTTCGATGCCAAGGCCCTGGTCAATCCCTGGGACTTCGTCCTCATGATCGAGGGCGCCCTGCTGTTCGCCGCCGCTGCCGTCAAACGTCTCGAGTCTGCCCAGGGCCCGGACCTGGCCTATCCCTTCTGTGTCCACCCCACCGGCAGCGGCTATGCCACCGCCTCGGAAGCGGACGCCGGGGCGCGATGCGAGCTGTGGGTCCCGCTGTGGGCCCGCCCTGCTTCCGCCGCCGAGCTCCGCCATGTGCTCTCCGAGGGGCGCGCCCGACTCAAGAACCGCGCCGCGCGCGACGGCTTTGAGTTCACCCGGGCCGTGGCCCAACTCGGCGTGGATCGCGGCCTCTCCGCCTTTCACCGCTACAGTTTCGCGCAGCGCAACGGTCTGGCTTACTTCGCCACGCCCCTGGATCGCGTGCCCGTCCGGCGCCATCCCGCCGCGACCGAACTGCTCGACGACCTCGACCGCCTCGACTGGCTGGACCGGCTGCGTTCCGCCGCCCGCGGCGACCGCGTTCCGAATCGCATCACCGACGCGGTCCGCGCCCTTGAACGTTGTGCCGTGGCGCTGTTGCGCTCCAGCCAGGTCGCGGCCGAGGAACGCCGGGCCGGCGAAAGCCTGCTCCACGCCGTGACCGACACCGAACTCGCGATCTCCCGGAGCCTGCGTTGGAGCGAGGAAAAGCGCCTGGAGCCGCTTCCCGGACTCGCCTCCCCGCGCTGGTGGAGCAGCCTGGTCGACCCAAACGCAAACGATCCCGAACTCGATCTCGCGGCCGGCCTGGCTTTCCTTGGCCCGCCCTCCTTTCGCGTCCATTGGGAGCCCCTCGCGCTGGAGCGCCCTTACCCCGACCTGAAATGGAACGCGACGAGCCGCGAGGTGCTGTGGCAGGAGGATCGGCTCGAACAGGCGCTGCTCTCCGTTCACCAGCGGCGCATCCTGTTGCGGGAAGCGGGGCACCGTGACGCGCTCCATGGGCCCCACGGCGTCCGACCCGCCAGCGTCGCCGCCTTCCTGGCCCGGGCCACGGACGACGTTCGAATCGCCCGACTCGCCCGCGCGCTCAGCCTGATTCGCCGGCCCGAGGACCCGGGAACCCTCCCTCATCCCTCCGCGGGGCCCTCCGACGCGGACGCCGCGGCGGACCTTCCCGTGCTCTTCTCCCTGCCGCGCCTTGCCCTCGCCGGCTCATGGCCCGATCACCAGGAACCCATCCCCCGCCTGGCGGCCATCCTTCGGCGGGGCGAGTCCGAGGACGGCGAGTCCGCCACGCGGCTCGCGGCGCAACGGCTGCGCGCCTCCGGTTTTCAACCCGCCATCGAGGTCGTCCCCATCCGTGGACGCGACGCCAGGCGCGCTCTGGCGGCCACCCTGTTCCCGCTCGACGGAACCGCCCTGATCGCCCTGGGCAACCGGCTCCGCCCGATCTCCCTCCACTAGTCCAAACCCTCAACTCAACCGCGTCTGGTCCGTATGAACATCGCCGAAGTACTTCAGCATCCCCGCCTCCTCGTCGAGGCCGACCTTCACCCCGTCGCCGGAACGCGGTTCCAGCCGACGGGTTTCCCCGACCTCGGGGCCGCCAGCTATCACGCCGCCGATGGCACGGCCATGCTGCTGGTGGAATCCGCCCAGAGCATGGCCAACCGGCTGGAAGCCGTCTGCTGGGATGAGGCCGCGTTCCGTCCGGTGGCCGCGCTCGAGGGCCTGCCCTACGTCGAATCGACGCTGCCCGACGGCACCCGCACCAACTCGCTGCTCGAAGCTCATCGGCTCAACTCGCCGTACCTGGTGCAGAGTGCCGAGTTCGCGCGCATCGAGGAGGCCATCGCCTTCAAGGCAAGCACCCCCTTCGACCGCCAGAAGCTCGTCCAAGCCCTCTTCCGCTTCGATCCCAACAGCCTCGTCCACGGCATCTTTCTCGAAAAGGTCGGCGGCGTCGTGCGTCTGCCCCGAGCGCTCACGGCCTTCATCGAAGCCCGGCATGTCCAGGTCGCCGCCAGCGGCGGCGTCAAGGTCGACCGCGTCCAACCCGCTTCGAACGAGAAGGACCCCCAGACCGGGGAGAAGATCCCGCCCGCCTACGGCAAGGCCGACGAGGGCTACGGCAACGTCCCGTATCAGCGGGACGAGTACACGGGCCTGATCGCCGCGTTCTTCAACCTCGACCTGTCCCTCATCGCCGGCTTTCAGCTGCCGCCCGCCGCGCGCGAACTCCTCGTCGTTCTGTCCCTGTTCAAGATCCAGCGCTTCCTGCAGACCGGCCTGCGCCTTCGGACGGCCTGCGATCTCGAACTCGTTCCCGGCGGTCTGCGGGTTACGCGTCCCGCCGGGGGCTTCGACTGGCCCACCCCCGGGGCGGTCGAACAGCGACTCGGCCAACTCCTGCGCGAGGATGCGTGCACCGGTCTCTTCGCCCAGCCCCGGGTCACCGCCGTCACCTATGCCAAGGGTGCCTCCCGCAAGGGTCGGAACAAGACCTGATCCCCGCGTGCCATCGCCATGATCGCCATCGCCTTTCGCTTTCCCGCCGGTGGACGCTATCACGCCACCGCGTGGGGCACCCACGTCAACGAGGGCGTCCCCGAATGGCCGCCCTCCCCGTGGCGCATCCTCCGCGCGCTCATCGCCACCGCCCGCTGGAAATCCGGCGGCCCCACTTCCGCCGAACCTCCCCGCCTTCGCGATCTCGTGGAGCAACTGGCCGCCGCGCCGCCTCCCCGCTACGCCCTGCCGCCGGCCGCCGCCGCGCACACGCGCCATTACCTGCCCCTCGGCGATCTCGAACGCTCCAAGGCCTTCGACACCTTCGTCCAGGCTGTTCCCGACGCGCTCCTCGTCGTCCTCTGGGAGGCCGAGCTCGCCCCGGCCCTCCGCGAGTATCTGGCCGCCCTGCTGGCCCGGCTTCCCTACCTCGGGCGTGCCGAGAGCCTTTGCGAGGCGGAATTGCTTCCCGCCGACCTTTCCCCGCTGCCCCTCGCCAATGTCCTCCCGTCCGCGCCCGGCGCTCCCCCGTCGCCCGAATTCGAGACCGTCCGACTTCTCGCGCCACTGCCGCCCGCCGACTACGCCGCGTGGGTGGCGCCCCGGCTGGGCGCTCCGGGCCGGAAACGTACGGACCGGGAACGCGCCGCGCTGCCTCCACCCGACCTCTTCACCGCGTTGCACCTCGATACTGCCGACTGGCGCGACACCGGCTGGAGCCAGCCTCCCGGCAGTCGATGGCTGGAGTACACCCGGCCCGCGCGCCCTTTCCAGCTCGCCGCGCCACCCGCCCCGCTGGCACGCCCGTCCCGGATCTCCCTGTCCGGTAATTCGCCCCAAGTCCGGCTGCCAACGGTCGCCCGCTTCGCGCTTCAGGCCCCGGTCCGCGAGTCGATCACTCGCGCCCTGTCCCTCGGCGAACGTTTCCATCGCGCGCTCTGCGCACGCTCCACCGCCGCCCCGGTGTTCAGCGGCAAACGCGACGGCACTCCCATCGAGGGACATGACCATGCGTACTACTTCACCGAATGCGACGAGCGCGGTCTCATCACCCACCTCACCGTCGTGGCCCGCATGGGCTTCGATCTCGTCGCACTCCAGGCCCTCCGATCCCTGCGCGAAACCTGGGCCCAGGGTTCGCCCGGCTTGAAATGTCTCCTCCTCGGGGTGGGGCACTCCGACGACTTCCCCGGCCTTCCGCTCCTCCGGACTTCGCGTGACTGGATCAGCCACACCCCGTTCATCCCCGTCCGCCACGTCCAGCGCTCCCGCAATGGCAAGCCGCGCCTCGACGCGGCCTGCGGTTGCCCGCGCGGGGGACCCGAGCACGACCTTCGCCGACTGCTGAAGGAAAACGGTTTCCCCGCCCCCGCCTTCATCGAATCCATCGAGGCTCTCGAACTCCCCGGTCGTCGCGTCCGGTGGCCGCTCTTCCTCCGCGACCGCCAGCACGGTATCGGCACCGGCGCCGTCGGACGCCCCGGCTACGGGTTCCGACTGCGCTTCGATCAGCCCATTCAGGGCCCGCTCGCCCTCGGCTACGGCGCCCACTTCGGCCTCGGCCTCTTCCTTCCCGTGGCGGAACCGCCCGCCCCTGAGTCACCACCGCGCTCCGGATCGTCGTAGGCCAACACCCCCACGCCGTCCGAGTCTCCCACATCCCTCCCCATGCCCTCCCCGTTCGGCCCGCTCTTCGATCAGGTCCCGCCACCTACGTCGCCCGAGCCGACCGCGGATCACGCCCCTGCGGCCCCCGCGGCCACCCCCTCGCCCCCCTCTGCCGACCCCGCCGCCCATCCGGTTTTTGAACAGGCTCTCGCCATCCTCCGCGCACAGCCCGCCCCCGATACCCCGTCCTCCCCCCGGGCATCGGGTGCCCCGGAGCCCATCCCGGCCCGGATGCTCAACGAATTCGTCTATTGCCCCCGTCTCTTCTACTACGAATACGTCGAGGGGGTCTTCGTCGAGAGTGCCGACACCGTCCGCGGCGCCGCCCTCCATCGCCGCGTTGATGCCGGCAAAGGCGACCTCCCGCCCGCCGCCCGAGCCGAAGCCAAATCCCGCGCCAACCCGAAGAATACCCAGTCCTCCACAGGAACCCCCACCTCCCGACCGGCGGATGCGACTCCCGAACCCGCCTCCGCACCCGGAACCGCGCCCGGGACCCAATCCCCCGCCGCCGACGCGGACGAAGAGAACGAGAACGGGGATGAAATCATCCATTCCCGCAGCGTCACTCTGGGTTCCGAACGACTCGGCGTCGTCGCGAAGCTCGATCTCGTGGAAGTCCGCGGCGACGGCACCGAGGCAGGCCAGGGGGAGCTGTTCCGCGCGCGCTTCGTGGTTCCCGTCGATTACAAGGCCGCTGCACCGCGCGAGGGCGCCGACGCCAACGAACTCTGGCCGACCGACCAGATGCAACTCGGCCTCCAGATCCTGCTGCTCCGCGACAACGGGTATGGGTGCGAGGAGGGCGTCATTTACTATCGCGCCACCAAACAACGCGTGCGCTTCGTCCTCACCCCCGAGCGCGAAACCTGGGTCCGCGACCAAATCGAACAGGCCCGGCGTACCATGTCCGGCCCGATCCCTCCGCCCCTCGTCGCCTCGCCGAAATGCCCGCGTTGCTCCCTCGCGCCCGTCTGTCTTCCCGACGAAACCCTGCTGCTCGCCCACCGCGCCTCCGAGACCGATTCGGTTGCCCCGGTGACGACGCGAGTCCCGCCTCCCGCCCGGGATGGCATCCCCGCGCTGCCTCCCTCGCGCGGGCTCCTCCCGACCCCGTCCGCGACGACTGCCCCCGGCTCCCCTCCCGCGCCCTCGGCAGCTCCCCGCCGCCTCATCGCCGCCCGGGACGATCAGCGGGCCCTGTACCTCAACACCCCCGGACTGCGCGTCGGACGAAGGGACGAGACCCTCACCGTCAAGGACGAGGACGTCCTGCTCGACGAAGTCCGGTTCAACGACCTCTCCCACGTCGCCCTCTTCGGCAACATCCAGATCACCACCCAGGCGATCCAGGGGCTCTGCGACGCCGAAATTCCCGTCACCTACTTCTCCGGCGGCGGCTGGTTCTACGGACTCACCCACGGTCACGGTCTCAAGAACGTCTTCCTGCGCATCGAGCAATTCCGGCTCGCCCGTGACCCCGCCTTCGCCCTCCGCCTCGCCCGGGCCTTCGTCCACGGCAAAATCCGCAACCACCGCACCCTGCTCATGCGGAATCACGTCGAGGCCCCGGCTCCCGCCCTGAACCGGCTCCGTCAATCCGCCCTCGACGCCCTGGCCGCCACCAGTCTCGAGGAACTCCTTGGCATCGAAGGGGCTGCTGCCGCCGCCTATTTCGAACACTTTGGCGGCATGCTCAAGGTCGCCGAGCCCCTCGACGGCGACGAGATCCCCGGCGTACCCAGCCCGCCGCGACCCGCCGGAACCCGTGAGCTCTCCTTCGACTTCGCCACCCGCCACCGGCGCCCCCCCACCGACCCCGTCAATGCCCTCCTCTCCCTCGCCTACAGCGTGCTCGCGAAGGATTGCACCATCGCCGCGGCCGCCGTCGGATTCGACCCCTACGTCGGCTTCTACCATCAACCCCGATTCGGACGTCCGGCCCTCGCGCTCGACCTGATGGAGGAATTCCGCGCCCTGATCGCCGAAAGCGCCGTCCTTACCGCCATCAACAACCGATCCGTCTCCCTCCGCGATTTCGTCTCCGCCGGCCAGGCCGTCAATCTGACGCCCTCGGGACGGAAGAAATTCTTCCTCGCCTACGAGCAACGCATGACCGACCTGCTCACCCATCCCCTCTTCGACTACAAGGTCAGCTACCGCCGCGCCCTCGAACTCCAGGCCCGCATTCTCGGCAAAACCCTGACCGGCGAGATTCCCGACTACGTGCCCCTCACCACCCGCTGAGCCCCGCGGGCCGGCACACCCCGGCCCGTCCGTCACCCCACCCCATCGGCCATGCGCGCCACCTACCTCGTCGCCTACGACATCGCCGACCCGAAGCGCCTCCGGCGCGTATTCAAGACCTGCAAGAACTACGGTGACCATTTGCAGTTCTCCGTTTTCGAGTGCGACCTGAACCCCACCGAGAAGGTCGAATTCGAATCCGACCTCCGGCTGATCATCCACCACGAGGAGGATCAGGTACTCTTCGTCAGCCTCGGCCCCGCCGAAGGCCGCGGTGACCGCGTCATCGCCGCCCTGGGTCGGCCCTATACCCGACTGGACGCTCCCTGCTACGTTTTCTGAGCGGCTCGGCTCGCCCCGCCGGCTCCGCCTGCCGATGCCCTACCGGTCTTTGACATTTCAATGAGTTCGCGAGCGGCGACGTGAGATCCCGAGGCCCGGCGCCGCTCGCAATCCGCAGAAGACTGATTCGGAAGCAGTTACAGCAGATGACACCGGTCCGCAGGCCGTTCCGGGGACCACCGTCGTGGACCACTCGCGTCTTGTCGCGCAACTCCATGGCGGTTAGTCCTTTGCTCGTCGTCTGTCTCCGCGCCCGAAAGGGCGCGGCCCCGTTGAAGCCCGGTGAGCGTCGCTCCGACTCGGCAGGCGGCGCCCAGTCTCCGCGCCCGAAAGGGCGCGGCCCCGTTGAAGCGATTACGTCACGACGACGAGTTGCGGCATCACG
>CAZSOV010000194.1:6577-15127 GCA_964608505.1 uncultured Verrucomicrobiota bacterium | reverse complement strand
CCGGACCTGCTGGATTTTGGAGCTGGACCCTGGCCCGGGCGATCTGCCCGCCGATATGCAGTTCGCCGGGGACGCCCACCGGGCAGAGCCGGCGCTGCCGGTCCAGAATGTAAACCTCCATGCCGGGCGTGGGCCGTCCGACATCCACCGCGTCGGGCGCGTCGTCGGGCCGGCAGACGCGGGAGAGGCATAGCCGGCCCTCGGTGCAACCGTAGCCGACGACGAGCTGCGTTTCCGGTCGGCGTTCCGCGCAAAGCCGGCGGAGCGACGCCGGCACCATTTCGCCGATGCACACGACGCGCCGCAAAGCCCGGCAGGCGCGAAAATCCTCGAGATCCAGCAGCGAACGCAGGGCGCTGGAGCTGAGGATGAGGAGGCTGATCTCGTGCTGGCGAACGAACGCGGCGAGGTGGATGAGATCGTTCTCGCCGGAATCGGGCAGGACGTGAAGCGTGGCGCCCGAGGCGACCGCCAGGCATTCCGCCACCGTGAACGTCGTTCCCGAGGACGACTTGAGAATGACTCTCTCTCCCGGGCCGGCCAGGGGCTTCGCCCGTCGGAAGCCGAAGGACTCGACCGCGATTTTCGGCACGCCCGTGGTGCCCGAGGTCTGCAACAGATACCCGGCGTCGGTGGGAGCAGGATCGGTTGCCGGGGGCGTGTCCGGAAAGGAATGCAGATCCGCCTCCACATCCTCCCAGACCAACACCCGGGTCCCCGGGCTGGCCGGGGCCGGGGCAAGGTCCCGCTGCCGGACCAGCACCCGCGCCCGGGCGATGCCCAGGATCCGGGCGGCGCGCAAGGCCGGGGCCGACGGATCGAGCAGCAGCAGCGCCCCGCCCGCCTTGTGGATCGCGAACAGGGTCGTGACGAGAGCGCTGGAGCGCTTCATCGCCACGGCCACCGCAACCTCGGGCCCCACCCCATGCGATCGCAGGAGGTGCCCCAGCCGATTCGCACGCGCCTCCAGTTGGGCGAACGTCCATGTCCGTTCGCCCTCGATGATGGCGGGCGCCTCCGGACGCAGCGCCGCCTGTTCCTCCAGCAGTCGGTGCGGGAAGTGGGGCTCGGGCATCGCGGACGCCCCCCGAGCCCAGGCCAGCAGCTGGTCCTGTTCCTCGGGCGAGGCCGGGCCCCCCCGGGCCGGTGTCGCCGCGGTTTCCGTCGGTGCAGGTCTGGACATGGGCTCAGCCCCGGGGTTGGCCTTCGCGGGCGGCGTCCAGACGGGACTGGAGCTCGCGCGCGAGGACCTCGAGATGCGGCGGATGCAGCAGCGTGTCGTGGTTTCCGGGCATGTCGCGAATGACCAGACCCCCGGTCCCGAGCCGTTCCCAATAGGCCGAACGCGTCGCGGCCTCCGGGCGCTCCAGGCATCGGTACAGCGTGAGCGACCCCCGGTAATCCCGCGCCGGGCGGTACCGGTGCAGCGCGGAGCGGAGGTCGGTGTAGATGGCGTGCAGCCGCATCCAGAACTCGAAGGGCATGGCCGCCGGCAGATGCCCCTCCCGGCGCATCCCGGCGTGCAACGTCTCCAGCGCGCGATGCGGCGGCAGGCCCCGGACGAGCGCCAGACCGGCGGCGCGAGCGGACGCCGGCACCCCGTGGATCTGCAGGAAATATTCCAGTTCGCGTTCGAAAGGGCTCCGGACGGCGGCGGGTGCCGCCGCGGGCACCACCGAATCCAGCAGGCCGAGAAACGTGACCGTGCGTCCCGTGGCCTGAAACTGGCGCGCGATCTCGAACGCCAGCACGCCGCCCATCGACCAACCCCCCAGCAAATAGGGACCCTTCGACTGGATCGCGAGGATGGCCTCGCCGTGCAGGCGGGCCAACTCCTCCACCGTGCGGGGCGTGTATTCCGGGGTGCGAAGCTCCGGGTGCTCGAGGGCGAGGAAGGTCTCGTCGGGATGCAGCTGGTCCGCCAGCCCCAGGTAGGGGAGGACTTGTCCGCCCACCGGATGAACGAAGAACAGCGGCGGCGTCCGGGAACCCCGCTTGAGCGCCGTCACCGTTGGGGGCAGCGGATGAACCGCATCGAGCGCGGCGACGAAGTCCGCGAGCACCGGGAACCGGAACACGAGGTGCACGGGGGGCGGGTACCCGAGCGCGTGGTGAAGCCGGCTGGCGAGCGTGATCGCATGCAGGGAGTGGCCACCCAGTTCGAAGAAATGATCCCGCATGCCGACCCGCGGGCGCTGCAGCAGGGTCTGCCAGACTGCCGCGACCGCCCGCTCCGGATCCGTCCGCGGAGCGACGAATCCGGCACCGGACAGGATCTCCGCCCGCGCCTGACGCTCCAGTGCCTGGCGGTCGACCTTGCCCGTCGGCGACAGCGGCAGGTCCGCCAGGATCGTGAAGCCTGACGGGACCATGTAGGCGGGAAGCCGCGCGGTCAGGTGGGCTCTGAGCTCCGCGGGCGCCGGGCGCGTCGAACCGGGCGAACCCACCACGAAGGCGTGCAGTTGCGCGTCGCCGGTTTCGGCCCGTCGGACGATCACCGCCGCCTGCGCCACGCCCGGATGTCTGCCGAGCACGGTCTCGATCTCCTCGGGTTCGACGCGGAAGCCGCGGATCTTGACCTGGTGATCGAGGCGTCCGAGGAACTCCAGGGTGCCATCGGGCAGGTACCGCGCGAGATCGCCGGTCCGGTACAGCCGCGCGTCGGGCGAGGACGCGTACGGATCGGGACCGAAGCGTTCGGCGGTCAGTTCGGGCCGGTTCAGGTAGCCGCGCGCCAGTCCGTCGCCCCCGGTGTGGAGCAGTCCGGGCACGCCCACAGGCACCAGTTGCCCGTGCGTGTCCAGCAGTCGGACGTAGGTGCCCGCGATGGGACGTCCGATCGGAATCGGGCGCCCGGGTTCCGGCGCGTGATCCATCGCGTGACAGCAGGTGAACGTGGTGTTCTCCGTCGGGCCATAGCCGTTGACGAGCCGCCCGTGGTTCGGCAGTTCGAAGTACCGGGCGACGGCGTCCGGGGGCAGCACGTCGCCGCCGGAGAGCAGTTGCCGGACGCCGTGGAGGGCCTCGGGCGCCTGCTCGATCACCTGCCGGAACAGGGCCGACGTGAGCCAGAGCGTGGTCACTCCGTGCCGGCGCAACAGCGCGCCCAGTTCCCGCACGTCCAGCAGGTCCGGAGGCGCGATCACCAGCCGGGCCCCGTGCAGCAACGCCCCCCAGATCTCGAAGGTCGAGGCGTCGAACGACAACGGCGCGAACAGCAGCAGGACCTCGTCGGAACCGAGCCGGACATAATCCGGGCGCGCGACCAGTCGGACGATGCCGAGGTGGGGCACGAGCACCCCCTTCGGCACGCCCGTGGTGCCGGACGTGAACATGGCATACGCCAGGTCGCGGGGACGCGTGACCGAAGGTGGATTCGACGACTCGAGCCCCGCCGTGCTCTCCGCCAGGTCCTCGAGCACCAACACCGCGGGCCGGGCTGGGCCGGTGATTGGTTCCTCCAGAACGGCGCGGAAGCGGCGCTGGACCAGGACCAGCGGCGTTCGGGAATCGCGGAGCAGGAACTCCAGCCGCGCGGCGGGAAGCCGGGGGTCGAGCGGCAGATACGCGCCGCCCGCCTTGAGGATGGCGAGGATCGCGACGACGGTTTCAGGGGATCGCTCCGCGCAGAGGCCCACCAACTGGTCGGGCTCGACGCCCCGCGTCCGCAGCAGGCGCGCGAGCCGGTTGGCCCGTGCGTTCAGCTCGGCGTAGGTCATCTCCCCGCCCTCGAAGACCAGCGCGACGGCCTCGGGCGCCCCCTCCACCACCTCCGCGAAGAGGTCCGGCACGCCGCGGTCCCGGGGGTAGTCCGCCGGCGCGTGATTCCACTCGACGAGCAGCCGGTGGCGTTCGTCCGGCGCGAGAAACGGCAAATCGCGCAGGCGGACCCCGGGGTCGCGCGTCATGCCCTCCAGCAGGTTCGCCAGGTGCCCGAGCCGGCGCCGGATGCCCGGTGGATCGAAATACCGCGGATCGTAGTCGGCGCGAAGGACGGCGGCGCCGCCACCGTTGGCCGACAGGACCAGGGGCACCGAGGGCTTTTGGTGCGTCCGGAACGAGCGGTTCCGCCAGCTGCCCCCGAGCCGCTGCAGTTCCTCCGTGCGCGAACGATGCTCGAACACCAGCACCGTCTCGAACAGGGCGTGCCGGGAGCCGGCGTTGGTCCATTCCCGGATCTTCGAAAGCGGCGTGTGCTCGTGCTCCCGCAGCGCGAGCCATTGCTCCCGCAACCGCCGCAGCCAGGGCTTCAACGTCTCGTCCGGATCGATCCGCACCCGGAACGGGACCGTGTTGATCAGCACGCCAACCATGCGGTCGGCGTCCGGAACTCCGCCCCGGCGGCCCGCGCGAACCACCCCGACGACGACTTCCCGATCTCCGCCGTAGCGGTGGAGCAGCAGCGCCCACGCACCCAGGATGAGCGTGTTGAGCGTCGTGCCGGTCGCCGCCGCCAGCGACTCGAGCCGGGCCACCCATTCCGTCGGCAGCACCACCGATTCCTCCTGAGTCTCCTTCGGAGGCCCCACCGCGACCCGACTCGACTCGCGGACCAGGGAGGTCGGGGCCGCGAGACCCGCCAGTTGCCGGCGCCAGAACTCCTCGTCGGCATCGAGATCCCGCTCGCTCAGCCAGGCCAGATGCGTCGCGAACGCGGGCCCCGGAGCGGGCTCCCACGCCAGGCCCCGGCCCAGCGCCTCGTAGGTCGTGAAGACTTCCTCCAGCACCCGCGTGCAGGACCTCCCGTCCGCAATGGCGTGGTGGAAGGTCCAGACCATTTCGTGGTGTTCCGGTCCCAGCCGGAACAGCGTGACCCGATGCAACGGGGCCTGATCCAACGCGAGGCCCCGCTCGCGGTCCGCGCGCAGAAACTCCCGGAGGCGCTCCGCCTGAACCGACGGTGCGAGGTGGCGCCAGTCCTCGCACGCGAGGGGCAGGTCGACTTCCTCCAGTTCCTCCTGCCGCGGCGCGTCGAGATCGGCCCAAACAAACCTCGTCCGCAGCGCGCCGTGACGCGCCGTCACCCGCCGCCAGGCCTCCTCCAGGCGGCGCGGATTCATCGGCTCCCGCAGCGTGGCCACCAATTGTTGCAGGTTCAGCCCCGGATCCTTCGAGGCCAGGTACTCCAGCAGCATGCCTTCCTGCATCGGGGCAAGCGGCTGACCGGGTTCCACCCGACACGGATGGAGATCTGGGGGATTGAACAGCATCTGCGGCGCGCCGTCGGAGACCGACTATTGCGACAAGAACCCGGTATCCTGCAAGTCGCCTTATGCCGTATAGGGAATATCCTGAGCCCCGGGCTTTCCGCAGGGCCTCCCACCCTGCTCCCCGCATCCCCATGGCCGTCCCGGGCCGGAGGCTCCCGGCGCGAGGCGTGCATCCGGACGGAATTCCCGGCCGCGAGCGCGCCATTGCGCGGAATGGCGTCGGGTCCGTATGGTCTTCCCGCGGTCGCCTTCGGCGTCGGAGCGACGGGATGGACTCCGGGAACCCGGGTTGGACCGCGGCGCAACACCATGACATTGACCGAGAAACTTCTCGCCCGCGCTTCCGGCAAGGCCCGGGTGCAGGCCGGCGACAACATTTGGGTGAAGGCGGACGTCCTGATGACGCACGACGTCTGCGGGCCGGGGACCATTGGCGTGTTCCACCGGGAATTCGGGCGACAGGCCAAAGTCTGGGACCGCGAGCGGGTCGTGATCATTCCCGACCACTACATTTTCACCGCCGACTCCAAGTCCAACCGCAACGTCGACATCCTGCGCGAATTCGCCCGCGAACAGCACCTGCCCTACTTCTACGACGTCATCGACGATCCGAACGGCAGCTGGAAATTCGACGCGGCCCGCGGCGCCTTGAACCGGCAGTACGGCAGCCAGTACGCCGGCGTCTGCCACGCCGCCCTGCCCCAGAAGGGCCATACCCGACCGGGCGAGGTCCTCTTCGGCACCGATTCCCACACCTGCATGGCCGGCGCCTTCAACCAGTTCGCCACCGGCATCGGCAACACCGACGCCGGCTTCGTCATGGGCACCGGACGTCTCCTCATCAAGGTGCCCGAAACCATGCGCTTCCGCCTCGAAGGCCGCCTCCGGCCCGGCGTCATGGCCAAGGACATCATCCTCCATGTCATCGGCGAAATCGGCTTCGACGGCGCCACCTACCGCGCCATGCAGTTCGACGGACCCGGCATCGCCAGCCTGTCCATGGACGACCGGATGACCATCGCCAACATGGCCATCGAGGCCGGCGGCAAGAACGCCATCTTCCCTTACGACGCCCGCACCGCCGAATACGTCGAGTCCCGCATCCGCCTCAACGGAACCCGCCAGGCCTACGAACCGGTCGAAGCCGACGCCGACCAGTCGTTCTGCTACGAAACCGTGGTCGACCTCGACCAACTCGAACCGACCGTCGCGTGCCATCCCGACCCCGGCCAGCGCAAGAAGGCCCGGGAACTGGCCGGCCTGAAGCTCGACCGCGCCTACATCGGCTCCTGCACCGGCGGCAAGACCAGCGACTTCGTCGAGTTCGCCCGGGTCGTCCGCGGGCGCCGCGTCGTCATCGACACCTTCGGCGTCCCCGCCACCCCGGAAATCGTCCACGACCTGCAATCCACCCGCTGGGGCGGCCAGACGATCTGGGACATCCTCGTCGGCGCCGGCGTGCAAATGACCGAGAACGCCGGGTGCGCCGCCTGTCTCGGCGGACCCGTCGACACCTTCGGGCGCATGAACACGCCCCTGAAGTGCATCAGCGCCACCAACCGCAATTTCCCCGGGCGCATGGGCCACAAGGAATCCCAGGTGTTCCTCGCCTCCCCCGCCACGGTTGCCGCCAGCGCCCTCGCCGGTCGCGTCGCCGATCCCCGCGACGTCCCCGGCCTCTGACCGTTCCCCATCCCGCCCACCCATCGCCTTTCCATCCCCGATCATGAGCGATCCCAAGCCGGCCTCGGCCTCGGCCGCGGCCTCGTCCCATCCCCTCAAACCCAAGGAAGGCCCCGTGAGCCGTTGGGTGTCCTATCGTCCCAACATCAAGGTGCTCGACTGCACCATCCGGGACGGCGGCCTCATGAACAACCACCACTTCGACGACCAGGTGGTGAAGGCCGTCTACGCCGCCTGCGTCGCCGCTGGCATCGACTACATGGAGCTCGGCTACAAGGCCTCCCGCAAGACCATCAAGGTCGGCGAACACGGCTGCTGGAAGTACTGCCTCGAGGAAGACATGCGCCGGATCGTCGGCGACAACCCGTCCCAGCTGAAGCTCACCGTCATGGCCGACGCCGAACGCTGCGACTACCACGAGGATATCCCGAAGAAGAAGGACTCCGTCGTCGACATGATCCGCGTCGCGACCTACATCAACCAGATCCCGACCGCCCTCGACATGGTCAAGGACGCCCATGACAAGGGCTACGAGACCACGCTCAACCTCATGGCCGTCTCGACCGTCCCCGAGCGCGAGCTCAACGAAGGCCTCGAACTCATGGCCTCCTCCGAGACCAAGGCCATCTACGTCGTCGACAGCTTCGGTTCCCTCTATTCCGAGCAGGTCCATTACCTAGTCCGGAAATACCTCGGCTACTGCAAGGCCAGCGGCAAGGACGTCGGCGTCCACATGCACAACAACATGCAGCTCGCCTATGCCAACACCATCGAGGGCATCATCATGGGCGCGAACTACCTCGACGCCACCATGGCCGGTCTCGGACGCGGCGCCGGCAACTGCCCGATCGAGCTCCTCGTCGCCTTCCTCCACAACCCCAAGTACGACCTCCGTCCCCTCCTCGGCTGCGTCCAGAACGTCGTCGAGCCGATGCGCCAAAAGCTGCTTTGGGGCTACGACCTCCCGTACCTCCTCACCGGCCTGCTGAACCAGCACCCCCGCACCGCCATCAAGTTCAAGGAAGCTGAACTCAAGGGCGTCAAGGGCGACATCCTCGAGTTCTACAACCTCGTCAGCGAATAGGCGCCCCCGTCGTTGCGGACCGGCGCCGGGTCAGTGGACCCGGCCATTGGGGCCCGCGACTGCCGAGTCGCGGGGTGATCGAGGTCGGCTCCCCGGTTGTAGGCCGCGTGCCCCCACGCGGCGCGCCGCGGTGGCGGACTGGCGCCGGGTCGGGGGACCCGGCCTACAGACGGGCCAAGCCTCGGATTGTAGGCCGCGTGCCCTCACGCGGCGCGCTGCGGTGGCACACCGGTACCCTCGGGCGTCAGGGGGCGCGAAGCGTCGTGGAGTGCGCCAGTCCTCTGGCGCTTTCCCACGTCCGCGCGGGAACCGGCGTCAGGCCACGGGCCACGGGCCACGGGCCCCGGACCCCGGTTGGCGTGCGGGGTTGCCAACGCCCAAGGCCAAAGCGGCAGAGGACTGCCGCACTCCAAGACCCTGCGGGCGTGCCATACCTCGACCGCTTCATGGACCCGGCACCCTGTGTAGCGCGCCCCGTGGTGGAGGGGAGGTTCGGCGCGCCGCGGTGGCACCCCGGCACCCTCGGGCGTCAGGGGGCGCGAAGCGTCGTGGAGTGCGCCAGTCCTCTGGCGC
>CAZSOV010000194.1:0-6477 GCA_964608505.1 uncultured Verrucomicrobiota bacterium | reverse complement strand
GCACTCCAAGACCCTGCGGGCGTGCCATACCTCGACCGCTTCATGGACCCGGCACGCTGTGTAGCGCGCCCCGTGGTGAATCGAATGTTCGGAAAGTTTTTCGGAAATCGCTCCGCATGGTCGTGCTTCCCCAAGCTCGATCTCGACCTCCCCTACGAGCCATCGTAACCGCGGTCATCCCCTTCCCGCCATGCATCCCTCCCCGCGCGTCGCCCCGGTCCGACGAACGATTCCATCCCTGGTCCGGACCCTGCTGACCTTTGCCACCGTGCTCCTCGGACTCGCCGTCGCCGCCCAGGCCCCGGCCCTGAAGTTCACGGTCACCCCGGCCGCCACGGGCGAACAAACGGTGCGCGTCTCGCTGCCCCTGCCGCGCGGTCTGCTCCGCGACGGCGGCGGCCTCGCAATCGAGGGCGGCGGAACGAAACAGCACCCCGGCCTGCGCGTTCTGGGCCGTTACTCCGACGAGGGCCCCCACGCCGGTTCCGCGCGCCGCGCCCTCCTGACGTTCGTGCACGACTTTGCGAATCGGGAACCGGTCGAGTTCGAAGCCCGTCCCGGATTCACCCTCCGCAATGCCCCCGCCGGCTGCCGTCAGGCACGCCTGCTCGAGGTCACCGATCACCGGGTGCGCCTCGAACTTCCCGATGGCCCCGTCCTCGACGCGACGTTGCAGGTGCCGCCCCGCCGGGACGACGGCCCGGTCCGCGTGGAGCTGGTCGAATCGAGTCTCTTCTTCACGTGGTGGCGCTTCCATTTCGCGGACTCCTCCTGGGCGCGCGTCATCGAGGTCCGCCTCGACCCGCTGGGCGGCGCCGTCGTCGTCGCGCATCTCCAGCGAAATCTCCCGGGCGACGGCTGGGCGCCCGATGTCGGCTGGGAACTCGCACTGCCCGGCGCCGCGGGCGAGCTGGTGCCGGACCCCGGAACCACGGCGACCAATCGTGTTCCCGGTCGACACGCGTTTGGCGATGGCTCGGGCGTGACCCAGGGCTTCGCGTCGGGCCGTTATCGCATCGAACACCCCGCCGCCCCGCTCAAGCGGAAGGGCCACGTCGAGACGACCCCGCGCGCGGACGGCACGCTCGGCTACCGGTATTGGCGTTGTCGCGCGACGGAACGGGTGCCGATGCAGCAGGCGGCCTGGCAACGCGCGGAATTCGTCCTTTCCCCGTCCGGCGCCGCCCGACCCTCCCCCACGCTCGAGACTCCGCACGCGGTGCGCGTCGCCGAACCGGTCTGGACCGAGGCCTACGGCATCGTGCCGGGACCCCGCCTGGGTGCCGACCCCTGGCTCGCCCGCTGGACCGCCTACCATCGCGACGCCATCGTCCGCAGCATGGCCGTGGGCGATGATTGGGGAAACGTGACGTCCTATTCCGACGGTGCCCCCCATGGTTCGGCGTTCGGAATGAACCGGCTCAACCACGCCCGCCCGATCTTCGCCGAGGCCTGGCGCAGCGGCGACCGGCGCCTGCGCGAGACCGCCCTGCTCTGGTGCGATAACTTCCACGATCAATCGATCTGGTGGGGACCCGGGCGCACGGGCGGCACCCGCTACAACAACGCCCGGGCCCAGGGCCGCACGCCCCCCGACGACGACCGCGACTACATGTGGCGCTCCAACGACGCCGTCCACTTCTGCACCAAGGGCTACGACGCCTTCCTGCTCGCCTACGAGGACACCGGCGATCCCCGGATGCGCGATGCCCTCGAGGCCCAGGTCGCCTACGCCGCGACCGAGGTCCACGCGGATCGCGGCGAATGCCGGAACGTCGGCGACGTCCGGGACTTCCTCGAACTCCACCGCTGGACCGGGAACGACTCCCATCGCCGCCAGGCGCTGCGCCTCTTCCGAGAACTCCGCACCCGGCTCTCCACCGGAGACCTCTTCGATCAGGGCGGCAAACCGCTCGCCCCCGACCCGCCCTTCCTCGAGGAGGACAACGCCGGGTTGAAGGTCGGCTACGCCAAACCCTACATCATCGGTTATGCCCTGACCGGTCTGCCCGAACTCGCGCGCGTTGCCCCGGGCGAACCCCGGTTGCGCGACGTGGTGTCCGCCGTCGCGGACTTCCTCGCCGACAGCCAGGACCCGGTCGGAGGCTGGCGCTACCCCCATCCGCGTTCGAGCCACGTCATCCTCGGCCAGGCCCTCGAGCATGCCTGGCAACTCGTCCAGGCCGCCCGCCTCCTCGGACCGAAACCCGCCCACCTCGACGCCATCGAACGCGTCCTTCGCCAGCGCCTGCTCGGCCTCGAACGCACCGGACGCATCCCCGCCGGCCTCACCGGCTGGGAATACGCCACCGGCACCGCGACCACCGCCGCGGATCTCTACGCCCGCTACGCCCGACCCGCCGACCGCGATCCCGCCCGCGACCACGCCGAAGGCCGCGCCGACTTCGGTTCCTGTCCGCCCGAGGGCCTCGTCTATTTCACCGAGGTCCTCGCCTATTACCTCGAACATCGCCCCGCCGAACGCCTGCGCGCTCCCCCCGCCGCGGACCAACCGCTCGGTCGCGTCCTCCAACGACAGGCCAGCGCCGTGCGGAGCGACGGATTGCCGACCACCCGTGACGCGCTCGCCGCGCGTCTCCGTTACCCGCTCTCCTGGCTCTCCGGGCGCCACACCAACTTCGCCGAGTGGCGCGCCGCGGGCCGGGCGAAGGTCCGGGAATGCCTGCTCGCCGCGCCTCCCCAGGCCCCCTTCGACCCCGTCGTCGTCGCCGAGCAGGACCGCGGCACCCACGTCGCGCGCAAGCTCGTCCTGCAACTCACCGCCGACAGCCGGGTCCCCGGCTATCTCGTCGTCCCCAAGGGCCCCGGGCCGTTCCCTGCCGTGCTGCTGTTGCATGATCACGGGGCGCGATTCGACATCGGCAAGGAGAAGGTCATCGAACCGTTCGACGACCGTCCCGAACGCCTCGCCTCGGCCCGGGAATGGGTCGGGCGTTACTACGGTGGCCGGTTTCTCGGCGACGAACTCGCCCGCCGCGGCTACGTCTGCTTCGCCAGCGATGCCCTCAACTGGTCCGATCGTGGCGGGGCCGGTTACGACGGACAACAGGCCCTCGCCGCCAACCTGCTCCACCTCGGCACCTCCTGGGCCGGCCTCATCGCCCACGAGGACCTGCGCGCCGCCGAGTTCCTCGCTACCCGACCCGAAGTCGACGCACGGCGCGTCGCGGCCATGGGCCTGTCGATGGGCTGCTTTCGAACCTGGCAGGTGGCCGCGTTGTCCGACCGCATCGCCGCCGGCGTCGCCGTCGGTTGGATGTCGACCGTCCAGGCCCTCATGACCGCCGGCAACAACCAGACCCGCGGACAATCCGCCTACAGCATGACCCACCCGGGCCTTTCTGCGTGGCTCGACTACCCTGACGTCGCGAGCCTCGCCGCGCCGAAACCGATGCTGTTCTACAACGGAACCCGGGACCCCCTCTTTCCCGTCCCGGGCGTCGAGGTCGCGTTCGCCAGGATGAGGAAGGTCTGGGACTCACAGGGCGCGGGGGATCGCCTGGTCACGAAGTTCTGGGACGTTCCCCACCTCTTCGACGCCGCCATGCAGGACGCAGCCTTTGCCTGGCTCGACGCCCGGCTGAAGCCCCGAACCCAGTAGCCCGGCGCACGATTTTAGGGGAGCGATGGAGCCGGCCCGGAGGGCCGACGGAAGGTAACCGGCGGCAAGCCCACGCGGCGTGGGCACCGCCGCCGGTTCCTCGACCCACGACGAAGGCGCCACCGCCGGGGCGCGGGAACCGTTGTCCAGGGTCGTGCGTCCCTGCGACGGCTAGTGGGCACTCTGCCGACGGCGGAGTCCGGCCCCCGCCGCCGCCAGGAACAAGGCCCCGGCCAGCCAGGTGCCCGGCTCGGGGACCTCGCCGTAGACCGCTTGAACCTCCACATCGCTCAGGGCGTAGTCGTAAAGGCGGATCGAGTCGATGGCTCCCTGGAGGTGGCGTGTCGAGGTGGTATCGGCTCCAAACCGAATTCCCCCGCCGTAGGTCAGGAAGGGAAGGCTGAGGTTCGCGACCTCCGAGCCATTGATGTAGCCGAGGAAATTGGCCCCGTCCCAGGTCATGGTCGCATGTGTCCAGGTGTCGAGGGGGATGGGGGTGGGGTGCAGGGCGCCCGGTTGGTCCCCCGGCAGGGGCGCGTCGCCGATGCTGCCCTTGAAGAGGAACAGGAGTTGATCCGATTCGTTGATACGCATTCCGGGCCGGTCGTCGCTGGAGTAGAAAAGGTAGTCCCAATCACCGCCCGAGACGCCGAGTTTGAACCAAAGGGCGATGCTGAACGCGTTGACGCCGGCGTAGTCCCCGAAGGTTCCCGGCAACGTCATGTAGTGGCCGGTGCCGGTGAAGTCGAGTGCCTGTCCGCTCAGCCCCGGGACGTAGCTGGGGCTGCCGACCAGGCTGCCATGGCGGGTGCCGACGGCATCCAGGGTGTTTCCGTTCAGGTCGTATTGGGCGACGGGAACGGGGGCGGCATGGCTGGACGGAAGGGCGGCGGTCCCGATCGTCAAGGCGAGGAGACACGCGATCCTCAGGGTGGATGGGGTGGGTTGCATGGTTGGACGTCGAATGCGGGTTTGGCGGGGTCGGATGGAGGAACTGCTTCGACGCGGTCCGGACCCGACACGGAGTCGGACGGTTCGCGGGGAAGGACGCTCCATTACCCGTGCGCGTCGCGTCGTGGACCAGTGCGAAAAGTTCCCGGTTTTGCTTTGGTGCCGAGTCGAGACGACCGTCCGGCGGAGACGATGGTTTCGATGCCCTTCGGTGGCGGTCGTCGTCCGACGACGGGGCGGTCCGAAGTCCGCCACACGGGCTCCCCTTCGGCACCTCGGAGCCGACCCCTGCCTACACGATTTCGCGCAGGGGGGAGCCTTGTTCCACGATGAAGAGGGGCCGGCCCTGGTGATCCGTGAAGGTCGTGCTCGGGGGAATCCCGAAGTGATGGTAGATCGTCGCCGCCAGGTCGCCGGGCGTGACGGGGCGTTCCGCGATTTCCCCGCCGTCCCGGGAGCTCGCCCCGATGACCTGCCCGTGCCGGAATCCGCCGCCCGCGAGGCACATCGACATCACGACCGGCCAATGGTCCCGTCCGTCGGTGCTGCCCTGCGTCCCGAGCTTCGGCGTCCGGCCGAACTCGCCCATCGCGATGACCAGGGTGTCGTCGAGCAACCCGTGATCCTCCAGATCGCCGACGAGCGTGGTGATCAGGTGATCGAAGACGGGGAGGAGCGGGCGCAGGCCGTTCCAGATGCCGCCGTAGGGCGGGATGTTGTCGCCGTGCGTGTCCCAGGTTCCGGAGGCGCCGTGGTTGCTGAGGTCGATGGTGACGAAACTGACGCCGGCCTGCACCAGGCGCCGGGCGAGCAGGGCCTGCCGGCACCAGTCGTGGCTGCCGTAGCGTTCCACGATCCGCGCGGGCTCGCGGCTCACGTCGAAGGCTTCCTGCGCCGCCGAGCCGGCCACCAGATCGAACGCCTGCTGGGCGAACCGGTCCGTGGCCTCCAGCTGGCCCCCGGCATCGAGATCGGACCGGAGCCGGTCCATCTGTTGCGACAAGGTCCGACGTTCCCGCAGCCGGTCCATGGTCAGTCCGCCCGGGAGTTGGAAGAGCTGCTGGACGTTGTCCCCGCGGAACGGGTCGTACTGCTGGCCGAGCCAGCCGCCCCAGGCAATGTGGGACCGGGACTTGAGATTCAGCACCACGTGCGGCGGCAGGCCGGGGCGGTTGGCCCCGTGGAACCTGGCCACGACGGAACCGATGGCGGGATACAGGTGTCCCTGGGGATTCACGCGGGGCGTGGCGGCGCGAAACCCGGTTTGCATCACGTGATCCGGCTCGTGATTGCTCTCCCGGCAGTCCACCGACCGGATGAGCGTGAACCGGTCCATCATCGCCGCCTGCTTCGGCAGGTATTCGCAGACGTGCACCCCGGGGAGGCAGGTCGGGATGTCCCGGAACGGACCGCGGATCTCCTCCGGCATGCGCGGCTTCACGTCCCAGGTGTCGATGTGCGACGGGCCGCCCGTCATCCAGAGCAGGATGACCGACTTGGACCGGGTCAACGGACGGTTCGCCGCCACCGCCTCGGCGCGGAGCCGGAGCAGGCCCGGCAGGTCGAGCCCCGCGAGGCCGGCGAGGCTGGCCTTGAGCATCGAGCGCCGGCTGAAGACGGTGAGTCCCTCCCGTGCCCGCCCGTTCAGGAACGTGAACCCGTGCCGTCGCGCGTGCGAATGCGCGGCGGCCTTCGTGCCGTTCGTGGACCGTGACCGGGTCATGGGCTGACTCCGACAGTGCCCGCGGATTCCCGGGAAGGGAACGGGAATTCTCGCGCCGGGCGGATACAGGCAGGGCGATTGACAAAGTCGATGGGTGCCCGCGACCGGCTCCCCGCCATAGCGTCTGCGCGACGGCGGGCCGGGTCGCGGGGCGATCGAAGCAGGCGAAGCCTGCGACTCG
>CAZSOV010000193.1:0-15130 GCA_964608505.1 uncultured Verrucomicrobiota bacterium | reverse complement strand
CACGCTCCGCCTCCTCATGTCGGCGGCTACGACCCGGCACTTCGCGCACCGCACCGCGTAGCCGCCGAGGTACCGAGGCGGACCCCTTTTCGTTCACCCCACACGCTCCGCCTCCTCATGTCGGCGGCTACGACCCGGCACTTCGCGCACCGCACCGCGTAGCCGCCGAGGTACCGAGGCGGACCCCTTTTCGTTCACCCCACACGCTCCGCCTCCTCATGTCGGCGGCTACGACCCAGCACTTCGCGCACCCGCACGTCGTCGCCGACGAGGTGCCGAGGTGGAGCCTGGGCACTGCGCCGGGTCGTCCGCTACGCCCGATCGTGTGACGAGGGCAGCGACGCGGAGGGAGCGTCCGCCGGGCCGGGAGACCCGGCCTACCCATTCGTTCACGGTGGCAGGCCGCGTGCCCTCACGCGGCGCGGCGGGGTCCGCGGGGCAGCCGGTAGGCGGGGTTTCGGGAACGGGAGGCGCTGACGAGGAGTCGAAACGAACACCCCTAGCGTCCGGGTTCGGGGGCGACGGCGAAGGACACTTTCAGGACCCCGGCCCGGCGCACCAGGTCCAGCACCGACAGAATCGCGCCGTGGGGCGTGTCCTTGTCGCCGGTGACGAAGACGGGGCTGTGGGTGCCGGAGCGATGGAAGCGGTTGGACAGGACGAGGCCGAGTTCGGACAGGGAGGCGTTGGATTCGCCGAGGAACAGGCGTCCGCGGCGGTCGACGGAGATGTTGAAGACGTCGGCCTTGATGTCCTTCTCGCCGGTGACGGCGGGAGGGGCGTCGACCTTGATGGCGGTGAGTTTGGACATGTTGAGGCTCACCATCATGAAGGAGGCGAGGAGGAAGAACATCACGTCGATGAGCGGGATGATCTCGATCCGCGAGTGCTTGCGGGGGATGGGCGAGCCGAACTTCATTCGGTCCGGGGGGGCGGGGTGATGTTGTAGGAGACCTTGTGGATGCCGGCGCGGCGGCAGGTGTCGAGCACGGCGATGACCTGGCCGTGGGTGGCCTGCGGATGGCCCTTGATGTAGGCGGGGATGTTGGAATGGGCGGTGCGCTGACCGGCCAGGTACTCGAGCAGGTCGGGCAGGGTCTTGCGGTCCCGGTCCTGGCCCTGGACGACGAAGGCATCCCCCAGGGAATCGACCTCGAGATGGATCATGTCCGGCTTCCTGCCGCCGGTGACGGAGACGGGCGAGGGAAGGTCCATGCGGAGGGCCTGGAGATGAATCATCTTGAGGCTGACCATCATGAAGGAGGCCAGCAGGAAGAACATGATGTCGATCAGGGGGATGATCTCGAGCCGGGCCTTGCGCCGGCCCACGGGGTTGCCCAGTTTCATCGGGGGAATCCGGGTGGGGATGGGTGGGGGCCGTTCGTGGCGAAGGAGGCGGGCGGGGACGAACGCCGGGTTCAGGCGGGATCGGGAGTGCGTTCCCGTTGTTTGGCGGCCTGGACCATGACCTCGATGTTGGTGGCGGCGGTTTCGAGTTCGAACTGGAGGCGGGCGAGTTTGGCGCTGAAGAGGTTGAAGGGGATCAGGGCGAAGATGGCGATGCCGAGGCCGCAGGCGGTGGCGATCAGGGCCTCGCCGATGCCGCCGGAGACCTTCTGGACGGCGATCTCGGCGTCGCCCAGTCCGGTGAACGAGTTGAAGATGCCGGTGACGGTGCCGAGCAGGCCGAGCAGGGGCGCGAGGGTGACGAGGGTGTCCATGACGGTCAGGAAGCGCCCGGCGCGCTGGAGTTCCACGCCGGCAGCGACCTGGAGCGCGCCCTGGAGGGAGGAATTCACGTGGTTCAACCCGTGGAAAATCATGCGGATGACGGGGTCGTCGGACCCCGACGAGAGCCGGGCGGCGGCGGCCTGGTCCCCGTTTTCGAGGGCGGCGAGGAGTTTCTCGAGGCGTGCGGGATCGCGTCGCCGGGATTCGCGAAACCACCAGAAGGAGCGTTCGCCCACGACGGCGACGGCGGCGAGGGCGGCGACGAGGATCGGCCACATGATCGGGCCGCCCTTGTCGAAGAGTTCCATCAACGTGTAGGCGAGCATGCGGGAAAAGGGTCAGGGCACGAAGGTGATGGCGATGCGGTAGCGCGCGAGGTCGCCCGGTTCGGCACGCCACTCGCGGCGGATGAACTCGGTGACATGCCGGTCGAGGGACGCGTTGCCGGAGGATTTGCCGACCTCGACGCGGGAGGGGATGCCGTTCGTGCCGACGGTGATGAGGGCTTCGATGGTGCCGGCGATGCGCGCCCGGGCGAACTCGTCGTAGGGCGGCGGGGGTTGCCGCCGGAATTCGCGGCCACCCATGCGGATGTTGCGGAACATCGGAACGGGAGCGGCGTCGGGGGGCGGCGGCGGGGGCAGGACCGCGGGCGGCGGGGGCACGGCGCGGACATCCTTGTACTCGATGACCGGCACGGGGCCGATATCGACCCCGAACGGAACGGAATCCGGGGCGGCGACCGGGATCGGCTCGACGACGGGGAGGCGGGTCATGAGGTCGGGCAGGTCCAGAGGGATGTCCTCCTTGGGCGCGATTTCGGGGGGAGGTTCGGTTTGCGGCGGAGGTGGGAGCTGGACCTCGAGCGGGCGTCCGGGAAGGGGCGCCGGCGCGCGGAGGCGGTGGTCGGGTTGGCGGAGGTTGAGCGCCGCGGCGAGGAGAAACAGGAGGCCGATGGAATTGACCCAGGCGAGCTTGCGGGCATCGTCGCGCCGCGCCGCCGGAAGGCAATAGGCCGCGAGGTCGGATCGCAGCTGGTAGTCCGGAGCGGGCGGGGACGCGGTGGTGTTCATGCGGCACGAGCCGTCAGGCGGGCTGAAACCGGTCCGCCGATTTCAACCCGGGGCGCGCGGCAGGAGAATTCCACTGGCAACACATCCTTGGTCCCTGGGTCCGAGTGCGTCCGCGCCGGGCCGGGGTCGTGACGAGGCCCGCGTTGACCCGGTGAAACTGGCTATTCCCGGGGCCGCGTGGCAACCGGGAAGTATCAGTCCACGGTGTCGAGGGAGGGCTCCCACTTGCTTTTGGGCCGGGGCTCCTGGTTGGGGCGGAGCATGCGCTTCTGGCGTTCGCGTTCCCCGGCATTGCGGACGACGGGAATGGGCTGCTCGGTGTTGATGTCGAGCCCGGTCACGTACATGGCGGCCGAGCCGGTCATGGGAAGCGGGATGAAGTCCTGCACCTGCTGGAGGTTCCAGTTCTCCTGGCGCAGGAACTGTTCCACGGCGCCCATCTCCTTCTCGGTGCAGCCGGGGAAGCTCGAGATGAAGTAGGGCACCAGATACTGTTCCTTGCCGGCCTCCTCGCTGATCTCGTGGAACTTCTCCATGAACGCCGGGAAATCCCCGGCGGGCTTGCGCATGCGCCGGAGCACGTCCGGATGCATGTGCTCGGGCGCGACCTTCATGTGGCCCGAGACGTGGTTCTGGACGAGTTCCTTCATGTATTCCGGCGTGCGCAGGGCGACGTCCATCCGGATGCCCGATTGGACGAAGACATGCTTCACGCCGGGCTGCGTGCGGGCGCCGCGGAGCAGGTCGATGCCCTTCTGTTCGTCGATGCCGAAGTAGGGGCAGATCGTCGGCCACAGGCAGCTGGGACGATGGCAGGTCTTGCACGGGTCCACATGCCCGTTCCGGGCGCCGTAGAGGTTGGCCGTGGGGCCGCCCAGATCGGACACCGTCCCGCGAAAATTCTCGCTCTCCGTCAGGCGCCGGATTTCCTTGAGCACGGAATCGACGCTGCGGCTGGAGAGGAATTTCCCCTGGTGAAACCCGAGCCCGCAGAAGGTGCACCCGCCGGGGCAGCCGCGGGAGACGATGATCGAATCCTTGATCGTCGCGAAACCGGGGACCTTCTCGCGGTACGACGGATGCGCCAGGCGCATGAAGGGCAGTTCGTAGAGGGCATCCAGGTCGGGGCCGTCCACGGGAAACGCCGGGGGCTCCTGCAACAGGGCCCGGTTGCCGTGCATCTGGACGAGGCGCTTCCCGGCATAGGGCGTCTGCTGGGCTTCCACGACCTTCGTCAGGCGCATCAGGTGCCGCTTGTCGGCCTGCAAATCCTCCCACGACGGCAGGACGATACAGTCCTGGAAATCGGCCGCCGCGGTGGCCTTGGCCCCGAGAAACAGCGCCGTGCCGCGGATCCCGCCGAGGTCCCGCGAACCCTCCTTCAAACGGCGCGCGATCTCGCGGACGGCCACCTCGCCCATGCCGTACACGAGAAGGTCCGCCTTCGCGTCGGCCATGATCGAGGGCCGCAGCTTGTCCTCCCAGTAATCGTAGTGGGCCACGCGGCGCATGCTCGCTTCCATGCCGCCCAGCACGACCGGCACCCCGGGGAAGGCGCGCCGGCACATCTGCGTGTACACCACCGCGGCGTGGTTGGGCCGTTTCCCCGGAATCCCGCCCTCGCTGTACACGTCCTCCTTCCGCTTGTGGCGGCCGGCCGTGTAGTTCGAAAGCATCGAATCGAGATTCCCCGCGGTGACGCCCACGAACAGGCGCGGCGGGCCCATCGCGAGGATGGAGTCCGTGGTGGTCCAGTCGGGTTGGGCGATGATGCCCACGCGATACCCCTCCGCCTCGAGGACCCGCCCGATCATGGCGGCACCGAACGACGGATGGTCGACGTACGCGTCGCCGGTGATGATGAGAATGTCCAGCTGGTCCCAGCCCAGGGCCGTCATCTCGGCACGGGACATCGGCAGAAAGCCGTTCGGAGCGGCGGACATGGGCACGGTCGGGGTCGGGGGCGGGGCGGCCATTTTCGACGGAGAGAATGGGGCAAGACCGACGAGGCGGCAAACGGAAGCCTCGGGGCGATGGACGGCGGCGGCTACGACCCACCCCTTCGCGCTTCGTGGCCACCACTATAGGAGGTGACGAGGTGGACCCTTTTCGTTCACCCGATGCGCTCCGCCTCCTCACGGCGGCGGCTACGACCCACCCTTTCGCGCGGCGTGGCCACCGATATAGGAGGTGACGAGGTGGACCCCTTTCGTTCACCCCATACGCTCCGCCTCCTCACGGCGGCGGCTACGACCCACCTTTTCGCACGGCGTGGCCACCGAGGTGACGAGGTGGACCTTTTTCGTTCACCCCATACGCTCCGCCTCCTCATGTCGGCGGCTACGACCCACCCTTTCGCGCGGCGTGGCCACCGAGGTGACGAGGTGGACCCCTTTCGTTCACCCCATGCGCTCCGCCTCCTCATGTCGGCGGCTACGACCCACCCTTTCGCGCGGCGTGGCCACCGAGGTGACGAGGTGGACCCCTTTCGTTCACCCCATGCGTTCCGCCCCTTCATCGGACGCCGGCAGCGACGCGGGCTTGTTCCGTCGGGAGAGTTTGGGGCTCAATGCGGCTTCCACCGCATGAATCGCCCACGACCACCGCGCCGCCCGGCGAGGGCACCGGGCCCACACGGGGTAGGCCGCGTGTCCCCACGCGGCGACGGGTGGTTCGCGGTTCCCGGTTCCAACGCTCGGTTCGCAAACCGTGTTTCCTCCCCATGAAATCTCCCGGACGCGTCAAAGTGGGCATCATCGGTTCCCAGTTCCAGGCCGACATTCACGCCGAATCGTTCCGGCTCATGCCCGACGAGGCGGAGGTCGTGGCGGTGGCGTCGCCGAGCCCGGGCAACGCCGAGAAATTCGCCGCCCGCCACCGGATTCCGCGGTGGTTCACGGACTACCGGCAGATGCTGGCGGAGCCGGACATCGAGATGGTGACGATCGCGGCACCCAACACGCTGCACGCGCAGATGACGCTGGACGCGGCGAACGCCGGCAAGCACGTGGTCTGCGAGAAGCCGCTGTGCATGACGCTCGAGGAGGCCGACCTCATGATCGACGTCTGCCGTCGGAAGGGCGTGCTCCTGATGTATGCCGAGGAGCTGTTCTTCACCCCGAAATACGTGAAGGCCAAACAAATGGCCGACGACGGCGCGTTCGGCCGGGTCTACCAGGTGAAGCAGCTCGAGAAGCATTCGGGGCCCCATGCGCCCTGGTTCTGGGACGTCGACCGATCGGGCGGCGGCGTGTTCATGGACATGGGCTGTCACGGGATCGCGTTCTGCTACTGGTTCCTCGGGCGACCCCGGATCAAGAGCGTCCTGTGTCACCTCGGCACGTACGTGCATGCCGACAAGACCCGGGGCGACGACGAGGCGATCTGCATTCTGGATTTCGAGAACGGCGCCAAGGGCGTGGTGGAGAACAGCTGGGCACGGCGCGGGGGCATGGAGGACCGGGTGGAGGTCTACGGGGAAGGGGGCGTCACGTACGCCGACCTGCACATGGGCAACGCGCTGCCGACGTACAGCGAGTACGGGTACGGCTACGCCGTCGAGAAGGCGCCCTCCACCAAGGGCTGGTCCTGGCCCGTGTTCGAGGAGTTGTGGAACTACGGGTTCCCCCAGGAAATGCACCACTTCGCGCGGTGCGTGCGCGGCAAGGAGACCCCCCAGGCCACCGGCGAGGACGGGCGCGTGGTGCAGGAGGTGCTCTTTGCCGGCTACCAGTCCGCCGGCCTCGGCGCGCGCGTCGACCTGCCGTTCCGACCCGTGGGCGTCGCCAAGCCCATCGATCTGTGGCGGAAGGGCGATTGACAAAGTCGATTGGGACCGGCGACCGGTTCCCCGCCATAGCGTCCGCGCGACGGCGGGCCGGGTCGCGGGGCGATCGAAGCAGGCGAAACCAGAGGGGAAACCGGCGACTCGGCAGTCGCCGGCCCCACAACGCGGTTTCACACCGGACTTTGTCCATCGCCCTGCCTGTGGCGGCAGGGGGCCCGATTCGGCGCGTGACCCGGGCCGTTGCCGGAGGTAAGACCCGCCGGTGATGCAGCTGCGGGTCCTCTACTATCTCGAGGTGGTCTCGTCCTGGTGCTACTGGGCCGAACCGATGTGGGCCGACCTCAAGCGGCGCTATGCCAGCGTCGCCTCCTTCGAATGGCGCGTCGCCCTCATGGACGAATCCGGGCTCCCCAAGTCCCGGGCCCAGGAGGATTGGTTCTACCGCCGCAGCGGCAGCATCGTCCGGTCCCCGTTCATGCTCGACGACCGCTGGCTCGAGCCCGGCCTGAAGGACTATTTCCCCGCCAACGCGCTGCCCGAAGCGGCCCGGGAACTGGGGTTTTCCGACGACCGCGTCCGGCTCGCCATGGCCGAGGCCGCCATGCGCCAGGGCCGCACGGTGGGCCGCTGGGAGGTGGCGGCCGAGGTGGCGGCGGCGGCCACCGGACTCGACGCCGCGACCCTGCTCGCGCGCGCCCGGAGTCCCGAGGTCGAACGCCGCATCCGCGCCTCCACCGCCGAGTTCCACGCCCTCCAGGTGACGCAGCGCCCGACCTTCGTCGTCGAGGACGTCATCGGGGATCGCGCCGTGTTCTCGGGATTGGTCGTGGCCGAGCCGCTGGTCGCGACCATGGACGCCATGCTGCGCGACTGCGCCGCCTACGTGTCCTGGAAGGCCCATTTCGGCGATCCCCCGGCGGAATAGCGGCTGCGGACCGCTCCCCCGCTCCGCGTCCCGCCGGCATCCGAAGGCCCGGGCGCGCTCCGCCCATGACCACCGAGGCCGAATCGAACGAACCCTCCTGGCTGACCGCCGTTTGTCCGCACTGCGCCGGCGCGGTCGAGTTCCCCGCCGAAGGGGCCGGCACCCCGGTGGACTGCCCGCATTGCGGCGCTCCGTTCGAGTTGGTCGCGACCGAGGAACCCGGGGCGCGGACGCCCGCCTCGTCGCCCTCGGGACTCGGGCTGGCGGATCTGCTGGCGGCCTTCCCGCGCGACGTGCCGCGCCGGCGCGCGAGCCTCGCGTACCAGGCCCGCCTGGCCCTGGCATGCATGATGGTCCTCGCCCTGCCCGCGGCCTACCTGGCCCTCGTCGGCGGCGTCGCCTGGGGGACGGCCTCCTTCGCGCGGCACTGGCTGTCCTGGTTCCGGGGGTTCGTCGGGGATCCCGCCTTCGCGCCCGTCGGCGCGGCGCTCCACGTGCTCGGCCTGTTTGCGGGTGCCTTCCTCGTGGCCTTCCTGGTCAAACCCTTCTTCGCACGCCGGCGGACGAGGTCGTCGGCCCTCGCCTTGAATCCCGGGGCCGAACCGCTCGTGGTGACGTTCGTCGGACTCGTGTGCGACGCGCTGGGTGCCGCCCATCCCGTCCGGATCGAGGTCGATGGCCGGACGAATGCGTCCGCCGGGTTCCGGGGCGGGTGGCTGGGGTGGCTGCGCGGGGAGCGCGTGGTGACCCTCGGGCTGCCGCTCGTGGCGGTGCTGGACACCCGCCAGTTCGCGGGCGTGCTGGCCCACGAGTTCGGGCACTTCAACCAGGGCTTCGCCTTCCGCGCGAGCCATCTCGTGCGCGCCCTGAACGCCTGGCTCTCCCGCATCGCCTACGACCCCGATGCCTGGGACGCCGTTCTGGATCGCTGGCAGGCCGCCGGGCGCCCCGGCCCCGGACGGATTTTCGTGGCCCTGGCCCGGCTGGGGGTCGGCCTCTCCCGCGCCGTGCTCAAGATCCTCGTCCGGCTGGGACACGCCGCCAGTTGCTCCCTCCTCCGCGAAATGGAGTACCAGGCCGACCGCGCCCAGATCGATCTCGCGGGAACCCGCGCGTTCGAGCAGACCGCGGAAACGGTCCAGCTCCTGCGCGAGGTCGCGCGCGAACGGTACCGGCTCCTGCGCACCCGTTGGGATGAAGGCGCCGCCCTGCCCGACCACCTGCCCGCGGTCGTGGCCCGTGACCTGGCCCGGCTCGCACCCGAGCAGCGCTCGCGCATCCTCGACCGGGCCCGGCGCGCGGAACGGCGCCCGTTCGAGACCCATCCCTCGGTCGCCGAACGACAAAGCCGGGCGCGTCGGATCGACGCGCCCGGCCAGGTCGCCCTGGATCTGCCTGCCGCCGCCCTGTTCTCCGACTTCGACACCCTGGCCCGCCAGGTGACGCTCCTGCACTACCTCGAGGTCCTCCGTCTGCCGCGGGGACGACTCCGGGTGGCGCCGGACCCGGGCACGGGGACCGCCGGGGACGTGGACGCCTCCGGCGCCTCGACGGCAGGCGCAGGGGATGACCCACCCGGGGCGGTCTAGGGCCATCGAGAAAGTCCGGTGCGGAACTGCGCTGTGGGGCTGGCGACCGTGGGATCGCCGGTTTTACAGTGTCGGTCCACCGCTCAGGCGATGCTTGCGACTCGGCGGTCGCAAGCCCCACGGCGCTCCGCGTGGCCCTCGCCGGTCCGCTTCCTTCGGCTCCGCGATGCCACCGCCTTCCGCGATGGGGCCGGAGACTGCCGGGTCGCCGGTTTCACGGTGTCGGTCCACCGCTCATTCGAGGCTGGCGACTTGGCAGTCGCCAGCCCCACCGCGCTCCGCGTGGCCCTCGCCGGTCCGCTTCCTTCGGCCCCGCGATGCCACCGCCTTCCGGGATGGGGCCGGCGACCGCTTGGTCGCCGGTTTCCCCGCTGGGTTCGCCTGCCGCGATCGCCCCGCGACCGGGCCCGGCCCTTACTTGGCCGGAGCCTTCGGCTTGTTCAGGAAATCGGTGAGCTTCTCGGTCGCCTTCTGGGTCGCGGCGTCGGTGGCGGATTTCGTCACGGACTCGGTGGACTTCGCCTTCAGCGTGTCGACGAGCTTCTGTTGCTCGGGCGTCAGCGTGAAACCGGTGAGGACCGACTGGATGTTCTGGACCTTCTGCATCGCCTCGGTGGTCTTGCCTTCGGCGAAGAGCTTCTGCACTTCGGCCACCCAATCGGCGAAGCGCGTCTGAGCCTGGGCGGCGGCATCGGTCGCCGCCTTCTGGGCGGCTTTCGCGGCCTCCTCGGCCTGCGCCTTGACGGCATCCGCCGCCGCGGCCGCGACCGTTGGAGCGTTGGTCACGACCGCGGGAGCCGCCGCCGCCGGCTTCGGAGCCTCGGGTGCCTTGGGTGCCTCCGCCGGCTTGGCCGGAGCCGCGGGCGGCGGCGGCGGCGGCGGCGTGGAGGTGGTGGGCGCGGACCCGTCCCCGCAGCCCGTCAGGGCCGCCGCGGTGGCCAGCGCTCCGAGAATTCCGGCGAAATGCTTCTTCATGATTCGTCCCTCGATGTGATGACTTCCTGGATCGGCGCGGCGCCCGCGCCGGGGGCGTCTCGTAGCAGATTTCCGCCGGACGTGCAAAGCAACGCTTCCGCCCCTACCGTCCCGCCCATGTCGCAACGGCTCTTCCTCCTCGACGGCATGGCCCTGGCGTACCGCGCCCATTTCGCGTTCGTCACCCGCCCCATCCGGACCGCGACCGGCTTCAATTCTTCGGCCCTCTACGGTTTCACCCTCACGATCCTCGACATCCTCGAGAACGGCGGCCCCTCGCATCTCGCCGTCGCCCTGGACACCTCCGCCCCGACGGCGCGCCACCGCGAATTCCCCGACTACAAGGCCCAGCGCGAGGCGATGCCCGAGGAGCTCTCCGCCGCCCTGCCCCATGTGCGGCGCATTCTCGACGCCTTCCGGATTCCCGTCCTCGTCCTCGACGGCTACGAGGCCGACGACCTCATCGGGACCGTCGTCCGGCATGCCGAGCCGGCCGGCTTCGAGTCCTTCATGGTCACGCCCGACAAGGACTTCGGCCAGCTGGTCACCGAGCGGTCCAAGCTCTGGCGCCCGGCGCGTCAGGGCGGCGACGTCGAGATCCTCGGTCCCGCCGAGGTCTGCGCGCGCTGGGACATCGCGTCGGTCTCCCAGGTCGTCGACATGCTCGGGCTGATGGGGGATGCGGTGGACAACATCCCCGGCGTCCCGGGGGTGGGCGAGAAGACGGCGGCCAAGCTGCTGCGGCAATTCGGCTCGCTGGAGAACGCCCTCGCGCAGGCCGACCAGGTGAAGGGCAAGCTCGGCGAGGCGCTGCGGGCGCACGGCGAACTGGCCCGGCTCAGCAAGCGCCTCGCGACCATCGATACCGCGGTGCCCATCGAGTTCCAGCTCGACGGGCTGGCGGTGCGGGGTCGCGACGACAACGCCCTGCGCGCGCTGTGCGTCGAGTTCGAGTTCAATGCCATCGGGCGCCGCCTGTTCGGCGACGATTTCAAGGCCGGGCGCGGTTCCGGGGCCACGGCGCCCGCCGCCACCGCGACCGCGGCGCCCTCCCGGCCCCGGTCCAAGCCGACGGACGCGCGCCAGGGGGATTTGTTCGGCGGCCTCGCTCCCGCGGCTCCGGAGCCCGAACCCGTCGGCGTCGCGCCCGACACGGAGCCGGGTCCCGCCGGACCCACGTCGCCCAACCTGCGCCGACTCGCCGACGTCCCCCACGACTATCGCGTGGTTCGAACCCAGGACGAGCGGCTCCTGCTGGCCTCCGATCTGGCGCGGCAGCCGGCCTTCTGTTTCGACACGGAGACCGACGGGCTGGATCCCCGGACCGCGCGCATCGTGGGCGTGGCGTTCAGTTTCCAGGCCACCACCGGCTGGTACGTCGTGGTCGAGGACGCCCGACGGGACCTGGCCGAGTTCGCGGCGGTGCTGGCGGACGAGCGCATCCGGAAGGTGGGGCACAACCTCAAGTTCGACATCGGGATGCTCCTGGGTCACGGCTATGCGGTCCGGGGCCCGCTGTTCGACACCATGATCGCCCATGCCCTGGTCGAGCCCGAACTCCGGCACGGCATGGATTTCCTCTCGGAAGCGATGCTCGGTTACACGCCCATTTCCATCGAGGAACTCATCGGACCCAAGGGCCCCGGCCAGCGCACGATGGCCGACGTTCCCGTCGAGCGGGTCGCGGAATACTCGGCCGAGGACGCCGACGTCACCTGGCAGCTGTACGGCCTGCTCGAACCCCTCGTCCGGGAACGCGGCCAGGAACGCGTCTTCCATCAGGTCGAGATGCCCGCGCTGCCCGCCCTCGTCGCCATGGAGTACGAGGGTATCCGCATCGATGCCGGAGCCCTCGCGGAGTTCAGCGCCGCGCTCGCCCGCGACATGGCGGCCGCCGAGGCCGACGTGCACCGCCTTGCCGGACGCCCGTTCAACGTGAATTCCAACAAACAGCTCGGCGAGGTCCTGTTCGACCAGTTGCGCCTCGTCGAGAAGCCGAAGAAGACCCCCAGCGGCCAGTACGCCACCGACGAGCAGACCCTGCTCGGACTCTCGGGCGAGCACGAGATCGTCCGGCGCCTGCTCGACCACCGCGCGGCGGCCAAGCTCAAGTCCACCTACGCCGATGCCCTGCCCGAGACCGTGTCCCCCCGCACCGGGCGCATCCACACGACCTTCCATCAGGCCGCCACCGCGACCGGGCGCCTGAGTTCCGTGGATCCGAACCTCCAGAACATCCCCATCCGCACCGAACGCGGGCAGGAGATCCGGCGGGCCTTCGTGGCCCGCGAAGGCTGGCTGCTGCTCTCCGCCGACTACTCGCAGATCGAACTGCGCATCATCGCCGCGCTCGGCCGCGAGACCGCCATGATCGAGGCCTTTCGCCGGGGCGAGGACATCCATCGGGATACTGCCGCCCGCGTCTTTGCCGTCGCCCCCGAGTCCGTCACGTCCGAGATGCGGCGCCGCGCCAAGATGGTGAACTTCGGCATCGTCTACGGCATCTCCGCCTTCGGACTCGCCCAGCGCCTCGGCATTCCGCGCGGCGAGGCGTCCTCGATCATCGAGCAATACTTCGCCAGTTACCCCGGCATCCGCCGGTACATGGACGACACCATCGCCTTCGCGCGCGAAAAGGGATACGTCGAGACCCTCACCGGGCGTCGCCGTCCGCTCCGCGACATCAACTCCGCCAACGGCTCCGTCCGCGGCGGTGCCGAGCGCAACGCGATCAACACTCCCGTCCAGGGCACGGCCGCCGACATGATCAAGCTCGCGATGGCGCGGGTGCAGGCCGAGATCGACCGCCGCCGGTTCCGCACGCGGCTCCTGCTCCAGGTGCACGACGAACTGCTGCTCGACCTGCATCCCGACGAGGAGATCGACGTGAAACCGATGATCGAGGAAGCCATGCGCGACGCCCTTCCCCTGCCGGGCGACGTTCCCATCGTCGTCGAGATGGGCACCGGACGCACGTGGCTCGAGGCGCATTGAGCGGGACGAGCGTGGGGTCAGACATCGACATTTGACATTCCGCGGTCGAACCGCCGGCCCCCGGCAGGGCGCGGAGTCGTGGACGCCCCCTCCGGATCGGAAATGTCGAATGTCAATGTCTGACCCCATTGCCGACGGGCGCGGGGGGCGGCCAGGCTTCGGCCCCCGCGGCGACGGCGGGGCTCCCGGGCGCGAGGCGCAGATCCCCGGCCGAGGCGTCCAGGAATTGCGGCGAGACGCCGTAGGTGCCGCCGGTCTCCGGCGTCGGCAGGGTCGGCCGGCTGCGTTGCGGGGCGTCGAGGCAGTACCACCAGTTCCGGGCGAACTGGAACGTGCCGGGTGCCGTCCCGGCGCCCACGTTGACGCCGCCGGAGGCCCATTGCGTGGACTGAAAGGCCACCAGATTGTCCGTGAACACGCCGTGGCGCGACGCGACGAAGCCCGCGGTCGTGTTCTCCTGCAGAATGCGGATCGCCCAGCGCTGGGGCCGGTAGATCGTGTTGAACCGCACGACGGCGCCGTCGACGCCCACGAACGCGACGGGGGCGAGGGAACCGATGAAGGTGTTGCCCTCCACCCGGATGTCCCGCGCCTCCCAGCGCTCGCCGGAACCGGTCAGCGGCGGCCGGAAGAACTCCAGGCCGGTGCTCCCGCCGAGGTTCACCGCGCGCGAACCGGCGTACTCGAAGCGGTTGCGGTGGATCGCGATGTCGCGGCTGCCCCCCTTGGCCTGCACCCCGCTGCCGTTCTCGGCGGCCATTTCCGGCGTGTGCCGGAACACGTTGTTCGAGATCACGCCCGAATGGCACCCGACCATGTCGATGGCCGATCCCCCGGTTCCCCACCGTTCGACCGTGCAGTTCTCCACCCGGAAATCGACCACGCCCGAGAGCTTGATCCCGTCCCGGTTTCCGGTGGGCCCGACGTCGACGATGCGGAGTCCGCGCAGGACGACATGATGGGCCGGCGTGGCGAAGGAGCCGCCGTCGTCGATGTTCAACCCGTTCCCGGTGGCACCGGCGAACCGCAGGTCATGCAGTTCCACGTAGGCCGGATCGGTGAGTTGGATGCCGTTCGAGCCCCCCTGGATCCACGGCGGATTCGCGGGGTCCTCCCCGGCGAGGACGATCGGTTGGTCCGGGGTTCCGCGGACATTGGAGAACGTGACGCCGCCGGCATAGGTCCCTGGTGCCACGAGAATGCGGGTGCCGGGCTTCGCGGCGGCCAGGGCGGAGCGCAAACCCGCGGTGTCGCGCACGTGGACCGTCGACACCGGGGCCGGGGATTCCACGGCCACGAAGAACTGCCGGGCCGAATTCGGGTCCGGAGCGTGCACCAGGCGCAGGGTTCCGTTGGTCAGGAGGCGTGGGCCGGGCAGGGCATTCCAGGCGGACAACGGGCCGACCGGTTCGGTCGCGGCGAGGACCGCGATGCGGGTGGCGCGTTCGGACGTCAACGGCCCGGGGTCCACCCCCACGACATCGAGACGGAGTCCGCCGTCGGATTCGGGCCACGGCGGGAGCAGCCGAAGTCCGGGCGCGGCGTGGGCCGGGGTCGCGGCGTGCCAGGAGAGCAGCGCGACGAGCGCGAGGCGCACGGGCGGGCGGAAGCGAGGCCCGGAACGCGGGAAGGTGCCGGTCGGCGCGGTCGAGGGCGGGGAATCCATGACCCGAGGGAATCACGCGGCTCCCGCCCTCACAAGTCCCGGACCCGGATACCCGGAGGCAGCGTTTGACGGCAGGGGCAGGCGGTTGCTAGGAAAGCTGCCCGGGCCCAACCCGTTCCTTTCAAAGTTTCATCGCATGACCGAATCCGCCGCTGCCTCGCCCGCCCCCACCCCGAAGTATCGTCGCATTCTGCTCAAGCTCAGCGGCGAGGCGCTCGGAGGGGAGGGCGGCTTCGGGATCGATGCCCAGGCCCTGTTCCACATCGCGACCCAGGTGAAGGAGGTCCATGACCTCGGGGTCGAAACGGTGGTGGTGATCGGCGGCGGGAACATCTTCCGCGGTCTGCAAGGCAGCCAGCGGGGCATCGAACGGGCCACGGGCGACTACAT
>CAZSOV010000192.1:0-15131 GCA_964608505.1 uncultured Verrucomicrobiota bacterium | reverse complement strand
CCCCGCCATAGCGTCTGCGCGACGGCGGGCCGAGTCGCAGGCTTCGCCTCTCGATCCGCCTGCTTCGATCGCCCCGCGACCCGGGGGTCGCGGGCCCCAATCGACTTTGTCCATCGCCCTGCATTTTCACGCCCTCTCCCTGCATCCGCGCTGGCGGCTGGCTGGCACTCCGGTTATTACGTTCGGACAGCCGACGGCGGAAACCGGTCACAGTCCCCCTTCGCGCCCCATTCACAGCATGATCCAACTCGCTCTCGTCGGTGCCGGCGGCAAAATGGGTTGCCGCGCCATCGACCATCTGAAGAACAATCCCGACTACCGGGTCCGCCCCGTCGAAGTCAGCCCCGAGGGCCAGGCTCAACTCACCCGCCGGGGTTTCCGCGCCCGTCCCGCGGAGGATGCCGTTCCAGGCGCCGATGTCGTGATTCTCGCCGTCCCGGACCGCATTCTGCCGTATGCGGCGGAGGAGATCGTGCCGCTCGCCCGCAGTGGCGCGCTGTTCATGATCCTGGATCCCGCGGCGGCCGCCGCCGGCCAGCTGCCGGATCGCGAGGATGTCTCGTACTTCGTGTCCCATGGCTGTCATCCGAGTGTCTTCGAGCACTTCCGAACCCAGGCCGAGATCGACGATTTCTACGGCGGCAGCCAGGCCCGCCAAGCCATCGTCTGCGCCCTGTACCAGGGTCCCGAGGAGCATTATGTGCTGGGCGAAAGGGTCGCCCGCGAGATCCACGCGCCCGTGACGCGTTCCCACCGAATCACCGTGGAGCAGATGGCCATCCTCGAACCGACCCTCGGCGAGGTGTGCTGCAACGTCCTTGTCACCGCCCTCCGCGAAGCCATGGAGGAAGCCATCCACCGGGGCGTCCCGCGCGAAGCCGCCCAGGACTACCTCTTCGGTCACATCAAGATCCCCCTCGGCATCGCCTTCGAACGGGTCCCCCATCAGCCCACCGAGGAAGCCCGCCTCGTCGCCGAATACGCCCGCCACCGCATCCTCCAGCCCGACTGGAAGGACGTGTTTCACCCGCGCCAGGTCCGCGAACAGGTCAAGGCCATCCTCTCCGGACGCCTGCCCCCGACCGCCTAGCCCACCGCAGGATCCCCTCCCGGGCGCCCGGCCACGCGCGCATTTCCCGCCCGCTGCCGACCCGGACTACGGGGTCGCCCCCTCGGATCGGGCCCGGAGAAAGGCCCGCCCGGCACCCGCCGGCACGAACACCCGGACCGGCACCGCGGCGTCGGGTTGGACCGGACCGCCAAGATCGGTCCAGACCATGAGATCGGTCGACAGCTGAAGCCGGTAAGTCCGCCCGGCGATCCCGTCGAGGTAAACCTCGAATTCTCCGCCGCCGCCGAGCACCCGCGGTCGGCTCAGCATCACGAAGTCCCCCGGAGCCGCCTCCGTGCTCACCCGGAACTCCTGGATCCGCGTCGAGTCTCCGTCATGGCGCACGACGAGGCGAAACCCACGCGCCCCATCCGGCAGGAGCGCCAACCGGGAGTGGGCCCCGGACGCCGCGCGCACCGCGACCGCGGGCCCACCCACGACGACTCCGGCGGCGTCCAGCGTCACCCAGCGAATCGTGGTGCCCGAACCGCCCTGCACCCAGGCCAGCACGTACGGACTGGATGCGTTGCCGGGCAACTCCAGCAGGGCCAGCTCCGACGCCGCCGCCCCCGGCACGGGCACTCCGACCCGGCGCCATCCTGTCCCGGGCCCGAGGCGATGGAGCACGAGTCCCTCGTCCGAACCGGACGCGACGAGGTAGGAACCGGGTCCCGTGGACAAGAGATCGAAGGGACGTCCGACCGGGCCTTCGAAGGGTTCGCGGCCCCCGACCACCCCGTTCCGCCAGACGTGGGAACCGCCGCTCCCACCCTGTTCGACGACGAGCATCAGCACCTCGCCGTTCGGATCCGCGACGGCCCGGAATCCGGCCAGGGGCACTCCGACCGCAACCGGGGTCACCGCGGACCATTGCGTCCCGTCCCACTCGGTCGCGGAGATCGAGTGACGAACGGCGCGGGGACCGTCCGCCGTGTGCCGCAACACCGCCAACACCCGGGAGCCCGAGGCCACCAGGCGCACCTCGGCCACGGCATCGGGCAACGACGCGACCGTGCCGGGCGCGGTCCAGTCGACGCCGTTCCCCGAACGGACGAAGCGGATGCGCGAGGGCGGGAAACCCTGCCCGAGATGGGCCTCCTCGAGTTCGGACCACGCCACCAGCCAGCCGCCGGAAGGCAGCGCGAGGACGGCGGTGTCGAGAACGCCGTCCGCGACCGCCACCACCCCGGGCGCTCCCCAGTCCCCGGTGTCCGCGCGCCGGGCGAACATCAGGCGGGTGCGCCCGGTCCCGGGCTCGACGTCGGTGAACACGAGTGCGGCACCGCCCGTTCCGGGCCCGGCGAGTGCGGCGCCGCCGCCGGACGCCCCGCCACCGGAGGCCACCGAGAAGGAACCGCCCGCGAAGGAGCCGTCGACCAGGTTGGTCGAACCGGGTTGAAAGACGACGGGCGGGGCGGCTCCGGGCGCGAGGCGGCGCGTGGCGACGGTCACCGGGCGGAGGGAAAGGAACGGATCGGTGGCGAAGGAATTGGTGAAGCCGAGCAGGTTCCAGGTCCATTCCTTCTCGTACCGCGTGATCCAGACGTCCACGAAGGCCTCGAAATGCGCGTTGATCTCGCCCCGGACGCTGCGGATCGGGGGCCATTCGGCGGAGGGATTGCGTTCGACCACCAGCGACGGCGTGAGGCAGGCGGGATCGCGGCCCTCGACGGCGAGTTCGGCGGACGCCCCGAGGTGGCCTCCGAGCGCCGCGAAGCGCAGGCCGGCGCCGAAATTGAAACAGAGCTCGACCGTGTTGCTCGCGTGGGTGCGACGTTCGTCCCCGCCGAACAGATCCCGCCGGAACACCTCGGGCGCCCCGGTGAACCCGTTATCGCTCGGCGGATACAACGTCTCCCACACGCGACGCACGCGGATGCCCACCCCGCCTCGCAGCGTCACGAACGACTGGGCCAGTTCGGTCTCGTCCAGCACGCGCAGGAGCGGACCGATGTTGGGAAGCCGCCCGGTGAACGGGACCAGGTTGACCTCCGCCTCGAAGTCCAGTTGCCCCCGGTACTCGTCGTCGAACTGCGCCTCCCAGGGCGCCCCCTGGGCATCCAGGTTCCGCTGGTTCAACGTCCGGGCGTTCACCACGAGCTGGCCCGACGGACCGTCCGTCACCCAGTTCCGCGCCGCCTTCGGCAGATAGTCCTGCAGATCGAGACCCGTCAGTACCCCGTTCGCGCGCGCCTCCGCATAGTACTGGTTCACCTCGCGCGCGTTGTATCCGAAGTCGAAGTCGGCCTCGATCTCGAGCCCCAGCGGGTCCGGGGCGAAGTTCAGGTAACCCTGTTCCTGGGACTCCTGCCCTTCCTTCCAACGGATGCCGAGTTGGTAGGAGTACGCGACGTATCCCGGCTCGGCATGCGGTTCGATCCGCGCCGTGAACCGCGGGAGGGGTTTGAAGCGCTCGCCCATGAAGTAACCGGCCAGCTTTTCCGCCGTCGGCTGGATGCCCGCGGTGATGCCGAAAAGGTCCTGCGCCGTCGCCAGCCAGCGGGGCGTCGGCACGCCGCGCAACTGGTGCCCCGGCGAGGGAAGGTCGAAGCCCCGCCGCACCGCCACCGCGCCGTACTGGGTCAGCACCACCACGACCGGCAGAAAATCCCCCGGCGGCAACATCCACAACGGGATCTTCCCCTCCGCCTGCATCTCGCCCGCCGTGCCGACCGGCAGGATCGATGACGCCCGCGTCACGAACACCCGCCCCAACGCCCCGCGCTCCGCCTGATCCACCCAGCGGCGCACGGTGATCGGGTCCGTGCCGTCCGGGATGTCAATGGGCACGGGCACCGTCCCCAGCACGTCGCCCGTCGAGCGTCCCGGATTGATCAGGTAGACCGCGTCGATCCGGTCCGGGGCGGTCGTGCTCCCCCCCGGCGCCGATCCCGCGGCCGCGTCGAAGCCCGTCGAGGGCAGCGTCACCTCGGAGGTCTGGACCCGTACCCGCCAGGTCATCGTGAGCGGCCCGGTCGCCGTGAGGAAATTCGTCGGCACTCCGGTCCGCTTCACTCCCGGCACGAAGAGGCCGTACCGATCCAGGGTCGCCCCCAGGATCGTCGGGGGCGGCACGGCCTCCAGTTCGACCGGCACCGGCTGGGTTCCGGACGCCGGGGAGGACGGGACCCGCCGGCGCACCGGCTTGTACCCCGGCGCGTGGACGTCGAGGTAGAGCGTCTGGGTCACGTTGCTCAGGGCACCCAACGCCGTTCCGATGTCGATCAAGCCCGTGGGACCCAGCGGCGCCATGCCGATCGGAGTGCCGTAACGGTCGTATACCTGGGCCGTCGTCCGCTCGTGCGAGGAAGGCCCGGTGACGGTGCCTTCGTAGGACGATGCCGCCCGCATGCGGACGGTCAGGGCCAGACGCCGGGTCGCCGGGTCCACCAGGGTCAGATCGTAGACGAGGTTGGTCCGGATCGAGAGGATCACCGACCCGATCCGGTTGGTCTCGTAACGTTCGAGCGGACGCCAACGCCCCGCAAGATCCCGGGCCGACACCAGGTTCATCGGCCCCGTGATGCCGGCGGCGGTGCGGTTCGTGCTGGCCGTGATCCGGATCTCCTCGGCGGGCGAGAATTCGTCCGGGGCCAGCCCCAGTTCGATCCCCGGAATGAGGAGGGACGGGTCCTCGTTGCTGATGGCGCGGTAGGTCAAACTGTAGGTCGTCTCCGGAGGTTCGGCGCCGACGTTCTCGTTCGGACCGCCGAGGTAGATCTGGTGCACCTGGACGCCGCCCAGTCCGTTGTCCCGCCCGACGTACCCCGACGATATCCGAGCCCAGAAGGTGTAAGGCCCGGCCGGAACGGTGTTCAGATTCCGGAAGATGAGGCCGCCGGCGAAATCGGGCTGGACGTATTCGATCGTCGGACGAACGCCCGGTTGCAGCTCGTAGGCGGGCGGGTTCCCCTGCTCGTTCTCCTCCACCCACTGGTACACCTCGAACTGCGGCACGACGGTGCCGGAAGGACGGGTGGCCGAGGACAGCAGGGCGAGCGGTTTGAAGCCCATCGGGGACGGGTTGGCCGGCAGACTCGGATCCAGCACGGGAAGCTCGCCGGGCGCCCGCCAGTCGAACACGCGAAACCCGAAGGAGGCGGGAGCCTCGAAGGGCATCCTCAGCCAGGGATGCGCGAAGGAGAGTTGGTAGTTCCCCGGAACCACATCCGGAAACAGGTACAGGTCGGTCACGTTCGCGCCGTCGTCGAGGAACGGCACCGTCCGGCTTTCCAGCGTGTCCTCGTTCACCAGGGTGGCCGTGCCCTGGCCCAGCGCGATCGCCGAAAAGGACCGGTTCTGCAGCAACCCGTCGTCCGCCGAGTACCCGAGGACCAAGTCCAGACTCGGTCCCCCCAGCGTCCCCCCGACGCTGATCACCTGCCGGCGGACGAACAGATCGAGCGACACCTCGCCCGACTCCAGCACGAGCGCCTCGCCGTCGTTCGGAGTTCCGTTCTTCGGCGGACGCCCCGCATGCCGCCACAACTGGTGGAACGGCCATCCCTGCGCGACGCCGGGTTCGGACGGTACGTTGGTGGAGGCTCCGCTCAGCGTGCGCCGCAGCACGTGACTGCCCCAGTAATTGCTCAGGCTGAGGATGCGGACGCCGTACCTCCCGGGCGGCACCGCGATCGAGAAGAACCCTCCCGCGTCGGTGTTCGTGACGAACGTCCGGTTGGTCCGCGCCAACAACGGGTTCTCCAGATACTCGAGAAACTCGATCCCGACCGCCGCCTTCGGTCCGTACGCCGGACGACGCGACGACAAAGCCGACGTCGGATCCCCTTCGGGCACGGTGGCGCCCGTCGCCTCCGCCGCCAGCAACCGTCCCCAAACCCGCGCGGGGGCCACCGACAACGGAAGCGCGATCTCGGTGGTCCCGGTTCCGAACAGCTCCACCGTATCCGCGCCCTGGAACAGCGGGGCCGCACGGACGATGTCGTTCACTTCGGGCGATCCCTCGGCCGAGAGCCGGTACCGGCCCGGCAACAGGTCCGCAAACACCCGGCGGCTCGCCGGCGTGCCGTTGGTCAAAATCCGCTCGATCCCCTCGGTGTTGGAATTCGTCAGCCCCTCGAGCCGCACCGGAACGCCGACGTAAACGGCCTGGTTCGTGTAGTGGCTCGTCAACGTGACCGCCAGCGTCCGCAACTCCGCCTCGATCGGCACCGTGACCACCCCGTCCAGCTCCCCCGGCAAAATCACCTGCTCCCGCGGCGCGTATCCGAGTCGCTTCGTCCGCACCCGCCACGGGATCGACGGAAGATGCGAGAACCGCGCGACGCCGTCCCGTTCGGTCACGCCCGTCCGCGTCGGAACCACCGTGAGCTGCCCGTTCGTGGCCAGCGCGGACGGCGCGAGGCCCGTCAACTCGACCACCACGTTCGTCAAGCCGCCCACGGCCCGCCGGACGGCGTCGAACCCCTCGACCCGCACGTCGAGCGTGCGCGGCACCGGCTTGAGATAAATCGTCGCCTGATGCGTCCGGTCCACCGACTGCAACACGGTGTTCGAATACACCATCCATCCTGGATCCCCGCCGGCATTAACCCGGAAGCGCACGTGCCCGCCCGCCATGCCCCGGAACGCCGTCGCCCCCAACGCGTCGGTCCGCTCCGTCCGCACCTCCGCCGGCGCCGCCGCCCCCGCCGCCTCGTAGCGCTCGAGCACGACCGGAACGTTGGCCAGCGGGATCCCCGCGGTCACGCAGACCACCTCGACGTACACGTCGAAGCGGGGCGGCCCCGGAACGCGGACCAATCGAACGTCCCCCCGCATCACCTCCCCTTCCGCCAACCGGATCGGTACTTCCCGCGCGGCGTAGCCCGGATGAACCCACCGCACCCGATACCCCCCCGGTGCCACGTCGCGGACCGTCGCGAACCCAAGCGGATCGCTCGCGCTCCATCGCACCAATTCCCCGGGGACCGCCTCCGTCCACACCTCCACCCGGACTCCCTCCACCGGCAGTCCGTCCGCGTCGTCGAGGATCATGCCGCGAATCTCCGCCCCCGAGCTGGATGAAAGGGTGGCCACCATCGTTGCCCACACCCACGCCACCCGCCATGCCGCGCTCGGTATTCGCATCATTTCATCCTCCATTCCGCGCCCCGTCGGCGAACCGGCATCAGTGCCGAGTGCCCCTCGGTCGCCGAAGGTCGACAGGGGGATTCCGACGTTGCCCGGCCATATCCCACCAGCACACATCATTTGCCAAGCTTTTGTTTACCATCAGAAAGACTCTCAGAATGGAGCGATCCACGGAGAATTTAGTCGAAAACCCTAGCAAGTTTCCCTATCCTCGGTCGTGAAGTTGACCCGACTCGGGCTTGGATCGTTCGCATTCACTTGGGCTGCGGGAGTCCCGGACCACTCCCCCGCGGACGCCCTGACGCCGGCCGGATTGCTCGCCCATGCCCGCCGACTGGGGGTCCACCTGGTCCAGTTCAACGACAATCTTTCCCTCGCCCGCCTGTCCCCCTCCGCCCTCGACGCCTTCGAGGCCGCCTGCCGGACCGCCCCGATGGCCGTCGAGGTCGGCACCCGCGGGCTGGAAATCCGCGATCTCCATCAACACCTCGCCCTCGCCCGACGCTTTCGCTCCCCGATCGTGCGCGTCGTCGTCGACCGTCCCGGGGACGAACCGTCCCCCCGCGAGGTCGTGGAACGGCTCCGCCTGGTCGCCCGGGAATTCCTCGACGGCGGCGTCCGGATCGCCATCGAAAACCACGACCGGTTCACGGTCCGCACCCTCGAACGCATCGTCCAGGAACTGGGTACGGACTTCGTGGGAATCTGCCTGGACACCGTCAATTCGTTCGGCGCGCTGGAGGACCCGGAGCGGGTGGTGGAAACGCTCGGTCCCTACACGCTGTGCGTGCACGTGAAGGACTTCACCATCCGGCGACCCCCGCACCAGATGGGTTTCCTCATCGAAGGCTGCGCGGCCGGGCGCGGGCGGTTGAACCTCCACTGGCTGCTCGACGCGCTCGAAGCGTCCGCCCGCCAACCCTTCAGCGCGATCCTCGAAACCTGGGTCACCCCCGGCCCCCAACTCGCCGAGACGCTCCAGCGCGAGTTGGCCTGGACCGAGGAAGGCATCGCCCACCTGCGCCAGTGGATTCCAACGTAACCGTCGCCTGGTTCCCCACCGCCCCGATGCGCATCCAACCTCGCCCCGCGCCTCGTGTCGTTCTTGGAGTGCTCGCGCTCCTCGTTTCCTTCGCCGCCTGCTCCGCCACCTGGGAACAGTCCACCGACCGCATCGAACGCCACGACTTCGTCGAGGTCACCCTCCGCTTGGACGAACCGCCGTCCGGCAACCCATTCACCGATGTCACCCTCGCCGCGGAACTGAGCCGCGCCGGGTCGCCCCCGGTGAAGATCGAGGGCTTCTGCGACGACCCCGACGGCCTCATTCACCGCGTCCGATTCCTGGCGCGCGAGGTCGGCGAACACCGCTACCACGTCGTCGCCCGGGTCGGGGCCATGCAATCCGAACACCACGGGCAATTTCGGGTTCGGACCGGACGGCGGCCCGGACCGGTGCGCCTTGACCCGGACCATCCCCGTCATTTCCTGCACGAGGGATCGGGCCGGCACTTCTTCTGGAACTCCACCACCGCGTACTGGCTGCTGGGGTTCACCGACGACGCCGTCATCCGCGAAAGCCTCGACCGCCTGGCCCGCTTGGGCATCAACCGCATCCGCGTCGCCCTCTCCGGACGCACGCGCGATGGCGGACGCTGGCGCGAACCCGCCATCGTCCCCACCGACGCCTTCCGTTTCCGCCTCGAACCCTGGCCCGCGGCGCGCCCCGCCGACATCGAGGATCCCGGGTATGACGTCACCCGGTTCAACGTCGACCACTTCCGCAAGGCCGAACGCATGCTCGCCCATGCCGCGCGCCGGGGAATCCAGGTGTCCCTCATCTTCCATCTCGACGGCCGCGATCCGGGAGTCGATCCCTTCGGGCGGGCCCGCATGGGCGGTCCGGAGGAAAGCCGCTATTACCGCCACGCCGTCGCCCGCTTCGCCGCGTTTGCCAACGTGATGTGGGATGTCACCAACGAATGGCACCTCTTTCGCGACGAGGCCTGGGTCGAACGCATGGGCGCCCTCATCCGCCGATCCGATCCGTACGGTCATCTGCTCAGCGTCCACGGACGCGACCAGTTCCCGTTCCGCCGCTCCCCCTGGGTCGACTACGTCCTGTTCCAGAGCTGGGACGAGCACGGCGGGTACGAGTTCATGCTGCGGAACCGACGCGAACAGACCGCCACCGGTCGCCCGTTGCCCGTCATCAACGAGGAATACGGGTACGAGGACCATTATCCGTTCCCCTGGGGACAAGCCCGCCGCTGGCCCGCGCGCACCGCCGATTCGCGGCGCCGCCTGGCCTGGGAAATCGCCATGGCCGGCGGCTACCAGACCACCGGCGAACGCGCCGACATCCCCGGGTATGGCGGATGGCTCACCGGACGCGGGAACGACTCGATGACGATGCTCGAAGGCTACCGGCACCTCCGCACGTTCTTCGAGGGATTGCCCTGGTGGCAGCTCGAACCCCGCGAGGACCTGCTCCGGCTCCCGCCCCTCCCGCCGTCCAGCGTGGCGTCCGCCCGTCCGCCCGCCGCGGCCCCTCCCATTCCCGTGCTCCGCGCCGAACCCATGTGCCTCGCCCACCCCGGGACACGTTACGTCGTCTACCTGCCCCGCGGCGGCTCCGTCACGATGGACCTCGCGCCCGCCCACTATCGTGGCCGGTGGTTCAATCCACGTACGGGACGGTTCCTGCGCGCCCGGGACCGGATTTCGACGTCGTCAGCGCCCGCGGCGGCTTGGACGTCGCCCCCGGCGCCCGACGCCGAGGACTGGGTCCTGTGGCTGGAACGAACCTCCGCTTCCCGCTGACCCGGCGGCCACTGCCTGCAACCCCTACCCCTCGGCGTTCCCGCCGGGCCCACCGTCCCGGCACCCGGCCCTCGCCCCGGTTGACACCTCCACCCCACGCTTCGTTAACTCGGCCATGCGTTTCTTTGCCGTCCTGCTCGCCGTGCCCATCCTCCTCTCGGCCTGCCGCTCGACGGACGACACGAACCCCGACGACGCGGGCCGCCGGCCGGCCGCCACCTCGTCCGCCCGCGGCGGCGAGCGCCTCGCGAGCCTCGGCCCGGCCCCCGCCACCAACGCGCCCCCCGCCAACCCCATCCTCCTCCCGACCAACGGACGCGTGCACTCGATCAACTCCGCCCTGCGCTTCGTGGTGATCGACTACACCCTGGGCGGCCTCCCGCCGCTCCAGTCCCGGCTCCAGGTCTTCCGCAACGACGAGAAGGTCGGCGAGGTCCGGCTCTCCGGGCCCGAACGCAACGGGTTTGTCGCCGCCGACATCCTCGACGGATTCATCCAGGTGGACGACCAGGTGCGTCCGAACTGAGGCAAACCGACCGGACCCGATCCCTTTCCCGTTTCCCGTCTCCGAACCCCATCCCATCCCCATCCCCCCATCTCATGGCCCGTTCCCTGATTCTCTCCGTGATCCTCGCGCTGACCGTCCCCGGCCTCACCGGCTGCCAGACCGTCTACAACACCACGCTCGAAAAGGTGTTCGGGTACGAGAAGCGCGAGCTGCTCAAGAAGGCGGTGACGCAGTTGCGCGGGGAGCAGGAGGAGGCGCGCGAGGAATTCAAGGACGCCATGACGCGTCTGAAGGAGCTTTACGCGTTCCAGGGCGGCGAACTCGAGGGCGTCTACAACAAGCTCAAGTCCGCCTACGACTCCGCCCAGGCCCAGGCCCAGGACGTCGCCAAGCGGATCGACAACATGGAGGACATTTCCGGCTCGATGTTCGCGGAGTGGGAAAAGGAGATCCAGGAGTTCAACAACCCGGCCTTCGCCGAGAACAGCCGGCGCCAACTGCGCGAGACCAAGGATCGCTACGCGCATCTCGTCCGCAGCGTCCGGGCGGCCGAAAGCGCCATGAAGCCGGTGCTCGGCCAACTCAAGGACCACGTGCTCTACCTCAAGCACAACCTCAACGCCGCCGCCATCGGTTCCCTTCAGGGAGAGGCCACCGGGATCCAGACCCAGATCGAACGCCTGCTCCAACAGATGAACGGAAGCATTGCCGAGGCCGATGCCTTCCTCCAGACCATGCCCAAATAGGGCCGGGCCACCCCCGACCCGGGAGGGCCCGCGACCCCAGGCCCGCCCTCCGCCCGCCCTACTTGGGCATGGCCTCCAACTCCTCCCAGCGCGCGTACAACCGCGCGACCGCGGCGCGGGCCTCCTCGAGGCGCCGATGCATCTCCGGCCCCTCCTTCGCCCGCGTCGCATAGAACTCGGGATCGTTCAACTCCGCGTCCAGTTCCGCCACCCGCCCCTCCGCCTCCAGGATCGTCGCCTCCATCCCCGCCAGCTCCCGCTGTTCCTTGAAGCTCAGCTTCCGCGGACGTTCCGACTTCGGCCTCGACTCCTCGACCCCGATCCGCGCCGCCGGGGCCAGGGACTTCGCGCGGGCGGCCTGCCATTCCCGGTCGCGCTGCTCCCGTTCGCGGCGTTTCTCGAGGTAGTACGAGTAATTGCCCGGCTGCGCCACGACGCCGTTCTCCTCGAATGCCACGATCTGGTCGCAGATCCGGTCCAGGAACCAGCGGTCATGGCTCACCACCAGCACCGCGCCGCCGAAGTCCGCCAGGGCTTCCTCGAGCATCCGCAGGCTCGGCAGATCCAGATCGTTCGTCGGTTCGTCGAGCACCAGCACATTGCCGCCCCGGCACAGCACCTTGGCCAGCATCAGCCGGGCCCGTTCCCCCCCCGACAGACGGTCGATGCGCTCGATCAGGCGATCGTCCGGAAAGAGAAACCGGCGCAGATAGGCCCGCGCGCTCAGCTTCTCCTCGCCGAAGTGCACCACCTCGTTCTTCCCGCCGATCTCCATCAACACCGTCTGGTCCCCGCGCAGCTGCATCCGGACCTGGTCCACGTAGTTGAACACCACCTTCTTCCCGACCGTCGCCGACCCCTCGTCGGGCAACCGTTCCCCCATGCACATCCGCAGCAGCGTCGTCTTCCCCGCCCCGTTCGGGCCGATCACGCCCGTGCACTGCCCCGCCCGCAGCGACAATCCAAGGCCCCGAAACAACCAGCGCGCCTCCGTTCCCTCGCCCACCCGGGCCCCGGACTGCACCAACTCCACCACCGTGTTCCCCAGTTCCGGCGGCGGCGGGATCAGGAGATCCATCTCCCGCTCCTCCGGCGGCGCTTCCAACCCCGCGACCTCGTAGAACTTGTCGAGCCGGTGCTTGGCCTTCGATCGTTGCGCCCGCACCCCGGCCCGAACCCACTCCAGTTCCTCCCTCAGGAAGCGCTGCCGCCGCCGCTCCGACTGCTCCGCAATCTGTTGCCGGATGGCCTTCGACTCCAGGTAGGCCGTGTAATTCCCGGGGTGCGAGAAGATCAATCCCTGCGAAACCTCCAGCACCCGCGTCGCGATCACGTCCAGAAAGTAGCGGTCGTGCGTCACGAAAATCACCGCCCCGCCAAACTCATGCAGGTACTCCTCCAGCCACCGGATCGATTCCGCGTCCAAATGGTTCGTCGGCTCGTCCAGGAGCAGCAGGTCCGGCTGGGCGACCAGGGCCCGGCAAAGCGCCACCCGGCGCTTCTCGCCCCCCGACAACTCCGCCACCCGCGCGTCGAGCGGCGGCGCCCGCAGCGCCGAGGCCGCGGCCTCGATGCGCGCCCCCAGATGCCAGCCGTCCGCATGCTGGATCGCCTCCTGCAAGGTCGCCAACTCCGCCTCGCTCCCCTCGCCCGCCTCGTACCGTCGCACCCATTCCAGCAGATCCGCGGCGCCCGATTGGATGTTCTCCCGCACCGTGCATTCGCCGCGCAGCTCGAATTCCTGCGGCAGATAGCCCACCCGCAAACCGCGCCGCCGCGAAACCTCCCCCGCATCCGGCGGATTCTCCCCGGCGATGATCCGCAGCAGGCTCGTCTTCCCGCAGCCGTTGCGTCCCACCAGCCCCACCTTCTCCCCCGGCGCCACCGAGAACGAAATCCCCCGCAGCAACTTCTGCAGCCCGAAGGCCAGCTCGAGGTCGGTCACGGACAACAGGGCAGGTATGGCGGAGCTCATTCGATGGCGATCCGAAAGACCTCACCCTGCCCGAACCCCGGCCCCGGGTCACGCACCGCCGCAGGAAGATCACACCCCACCCCCCGCCCCCGCCGCGGCCCGACCTGCGTGCGACCTACCGCCCCCCATTCACCCGCCACAGCATCCAGGCTCCGATCCCCTGGAACAGCACGTTGGGCATCCACACGATCAGCCACGGCACCGCCTCCGGGCGCGTCTCCAGCGACTGCGCCACGATGAGAAACCCGTAATACGCCAGCACCAGCCCGATGGCCATCGCCACCCCCGCCGAGGTCTCCCGCCGGTGGGCCCGCACCCCGAGGGGAATCCCCACCAGCGCGAATCCGAAGGACGCGAAGCTGAACGCGATCAACCGGTGGATCTGCACGTCCAGCGGCGTGGTGTCCTCGATCCCCAGCTGGTGCAACTCCCGCCGCTGTGCCAGCAACTGCCGCCAGGTCATTTCCGTGATCCTCGGCAGCCCCCGGCCCCGCGTTGCCTTCGGCACCGCCACCTCGATGGGCAGCGCGTTCATCGTCACCGACTGCCAGAAACCGCCCCGGCCCGCCTCCCCCGTCGACCCCTCGCTCCCGCCCTCGCCGGCCCCGGGCCCGGGCCCGGGTTCCCCTTCCTCCCCCGCCCCCACGGACCGATCCACCCACTGCAACAGCCGGCCCTCCTGGAACGTGATCTGCAACCGGCCCTCCTCCTTGCGCTCGATGCGCGCCCGCGGCGCCCGCACATCCAGCACCTTCTGGCCGTCCTTCAACTGGAAAAACAACACGTCCTCCAATTCGTCCCCCCGAATCCGATCCGCGTAGATCACGAATCCCGGAATCTCCGTCACGAACCGGCCCACCGGCAACAGGGTGCTGAGGGATTGCGTCCGAGCCTCCGCGACCCGGCTCACCAACTCCTTGTACGCCACGCGGCAGCGGGGGCCCCAATCGAGGTTGATCCCGGCGCAGACCCCGCACAGCACCAGACTCAGGCCCAGCACCGGCAACGCCAGGCACACCAGGCTGATGCCGTTCGCCCGCGCGGCCGTCAGTTCCTGGTCCGCGCTCAGGCGTCCGAACACCAGCAACGCCGCCGTCAGCACCCCCATGGGCAGCGCGTAGATCAGCACGTACGGGATCAACAGCGCCACGCCCCGCAGCACCACCGCCGGCGACGCCTGCCCCGCCATCAACAACGACAGGATTTCCCGCAACAAATTGCCCAGCAGCAGCAGGCCCGTGCACACCAGCACGGCCATCAGCAACCCCGCCACCATCTCCCGCAGAATGTACGCGTTCAACGTCCTCATCGCCCTCGCATCGCCCCCCGAATCTTCAACCCCGCACCCCGAATGGCGAGAGGCGAATCGCATGGCATACCGCCAAGTCGCCGGGATATTTAGATTGCATACCACGAGGGGATCCGGGACGGTCGCGGGCATGCCGACCGGTCGATTGCTCGCCCCGCCCGATCATCCTTCCGCGGTCTATCACTGCGTGTCCCGCGTCGTCGATCGCCGCTTCATTTTCGGTCCCGCCGAGAAGGAGCATTTCGTTCAACTCCTCCGCGAGGCCGAGGAGTTCTGCGAGGTTCGCATCCTGACCTTCTGCCTCATGTCCAATCACTTCCATGTCCTCGTGGAAGTCCCCCAACCGCCCGCTCCGCACGCGCGTCCCCCGGCGGAACGGATGCTCGTCAAGTTGTCCAAGCTCTCGGGACACCAGAATGTCGGGGCGGTCCGGCAGCGGTTCGAGATGTATCGCGAGGCGCGGGACGAGAAGGGGTTCGCCGAATACCTGGCGACGTTCCATGCCCGGCTGTGGGATCTGAGCCAGTTCATGAAGCTGGTGAAGCAGCGGTTTACGCTCTGGTACA
>CAZSOV010000191.1:0-15132 GCA_964608505.1 uncultured Verrucomicrobiota bacterium | reverse complement strand
TCCGCGGGATGACCCTCCTGCAGGTGCAGCCGCGTCTTCCACTTCCGGCACGCCGATGCAATGGCCTTCGGCTCCGCCAGATCGACCCCGGCGCCCACGCAATACCACGCCAGCGTCCGGTACATCGCCCCGGTGTCGAGATAGGCGTACCCGAGCTCCGCCGCCACGGCGCGCGCCACGGTGCTTTTTCCGGAGGCCCCCGGACCGTCGATGGCCACGATGATCGCCGCCTTCGCCTTCATGCCATGCCCCTAGAGCCCCAGCAGACGCCGCCGCGTCTGGATGTGCGCCAGAATGAACTCCGCCGTCGCCGCCGCGTTCTCGTGCGAGTTGTCCACCACCACCGCGTCCCGCGCCGGCTCCAGCGGCGCCACCGCCCGCGTCGCGTCCCGCCGATCCCGCTCCGCCGTGTTCTCGCCCGAACCCTCCGCCTTCCGCCGCCGCGCCCGCACCTCCTCGCTCGCGGTCAGAAAGAACTTGAACGGCGTCTCCGGAAAAATGTGCGTCCCCACGTCCCGCCCATCCACCACCAGGCTCCCGAACCGCAGGCATTCCCGCTGGGTCCGCACCATCCAGACCCTCACCCCGGCCAGCGGAGAGACCTTGGCGACCCGTCCCGATACCTCGTCGCCGCGGATCTCCTGCGCCGGAAAGTAGCCGTCCACGACCAGGTTCACCTCCTGCCCCGACGCCACCAGTTCCGCCGGCCAGCCCCGGACCAGGCCCAACACCGCCCCCGAGTCCGCGATGTCGATGCCCTGCTTCAGGCAGTACCACGTCAGCGTCCGGTACATCGCGCCCGTGTCCACGAACCGGAAACCCAGTTTCCCTGCCAGGTACCGCCCGCAGGTCCCCTTGCCGCTCGCGCTCGGCCCGTCAATCGCGATGACGATGTCGTCTTTCATTCTCTTCTGCCTGTCGTCGTCGAAGGGCATCCCCCCCGGGAACCGCGCCCTTCCTCCGTCCAGTCCTCAATCCGCCACCAGACCCGGCCCTTCCAGTACCCGGCCCGTCGAGGCATCCCGGATCCGGGCGCCCAGCCCGGACGGGGCGTCCGCCGCCAGTTTGGCAAAGAAATTCGGAAATGTCTTCCGCACGCACCGCGGATCACGCAGGCGCACGCCCGGCACCCTCAATCCGACCACCGCGAAACACATGGCCATGCGGTGATCCCCGTAGGTCTCGATCTCCGCCCCGTGCAGGACCGACGGATGCACCACCAGTTCGTCCCCATGCTCCTCGACCCGCGCGCCGCATCGCCCCAACTCCGTGCGCAACGCCGCCACCCGCTCGCATTCCTGCACCCTCAGCCGCCCCAACTCCGTGAACCGGACCGGCGCCCCCGCGAACGGTGCGAGCACGATCGCCGTCATGATGCTGTCCGCCAGGTCCGTCGCCCGCGACACGACCGGCGGCAACGGCAGAAACCCAGGAAAGGCCTCGTCCGCCTGCCATCCCGACCGGGGCCAATGCGCCACCGCGATCCGCCCCCCCGGCACGGTCCCCCGCCCCAGCACCGCGTCGGCACCCCAGAAATAGCTCCCGCTCGAAGCGTCGGGTTCGATCACGAACTCCCCGCCCCGATCCGGCATCGCCGCCACCAGCGACCGCGTCATCTCGACGTACGGAAGTTCCTCGTCGTCGCCGCCTTCCACCTCGATGTCCCAGCCGCCGACGCGCCCCGACAGCAGGAGGGCCGAGGCGAACTGCGAACTCTGATTCACGCTCACCCGGCACCGTCCCGCCCGCGGTCCCTCGCCGTGAATCACCGCCGGCAACCGGTCCCCCGCCGCCTCCACCCGGTAGCCCAGCTGGCGCAGGGCCGCGAACAACTCGGCCTGCGGACGCTCGTGCATCCGAGGCACCCCGGACAGCCGGTAGCTCCCGCGCCCCAGACAGGTCATGGCGGCCAGAAATCGGGCCGCCGTTCCCGCGTTGCCCACCCGCAACTCCAGCGGTGCCGACGCCGTACCCGCGCCCGGAATCGCCCCCCCCTCGCCGCGCACCCGCACGGTGCGATTCGCCGCCTCGCACGGGTCCGCCGCCACCTCGACGCCGAAACCCATCCGTTGCAGGCAGTCCACCATCACCTGGGTATCCTCGCTCCATAGCGCCCCCCGCAGAACCGTCTCGCCCCGACCCAGCGCCGCCAGCACCAAGGCCCGGTTGGTGATGCTCTTCGACCCCGGCACCGCCACCAGCGCACGGGTCCCCGCCGCGTCCGCCAGCGGCTCGATCTCGATGAGGTCCGGAAGTGACATGTGCGCTGTTGCTGTGGCCCTGAAAAATGCCGTCGAATGAGGTGCTGCTCGTCCCGCGCCGTCGAACCCGACCCGGTTCGCCGGTCCTGACCTCGCGTGCGTGGCCGTTCGACCGCCGCCGGGTCCCGATCCCCGCCGGCCTCGGTGCTATTCGCTGACCGCCTTTCCTCCGCTCCCCGCCCACCCGGTCCGGCGCTCCCGCGCCTCCACCAGAAAACGTTCGATTTCCGGCCCGTCCGACTCCCGGATCATCCGGTGCAACCGGCCCAACGAGGCCTCGTACCCCTCGAGCGCGGCCAGGAGCGCGCTCCGGTTTGCCAACGCGATGTCCCGCCACATCTCGGGCGATCCCATCGCGACCCGCGTCGTGTCCCGGAAGCCCGTCGCGCACAGGGGGCCGGACTCCACACCCGCACCGGGCGCCAAGATGAAATGAGCCAGCGCCGCCGCCACCAAATGCGGCAGGTGGCTCGTCCGACTCACCAATTCGTCGTGCCGCTCCGGAGACATCCGCAGCACCCGGGCACCCACCAATTCCCACATCCGCACCAGCGCCTCGACCGCCCCCGCCTCGCTCCCCGCGGTCGGGGTCACCACCGCCATGGCGCCACAAAAGAGGTCCTCCCGCGCCGCCGCCACCCCGACCCGTTCCGAACCCGCCATCGGATGACTGCCCACGAACCGACCGCCCGCTTCCCGCACCAAGTCCTCCAACCCGTCCACGACCGCCGCCTTCACCGATCCGACGTCGGTCACCACGGCCCCCGGAGCCAGCGCCCCAGCGAACCCGGCGCCCAAGGCGGGCATCTGCGCCACCGGCGTGCACAGAACCACCAAGTCGGCGCCCTCCAGCACCGCCGGCAGGTGGTCCGAAGCCGAATCCACGGCGCCGACGTGAAGAGCCTCGCGCGCCGTCGATTCCCGGCGCACCAAGCCGGCCACCTCGGCAGCCAAACCCCGGTGGCGCAACGCCATCCCGAGGGAGCCACCGAGCAGTCCCACTCCTAGAATCGCCACTTTCCGCCAACGCACGCGCGCGATTAACCGCGATGCCGCGCCCGGAGGCAAGGCCCGGAACCGCCCCGGAGCACACCTCCCGCCGGCCAGTCCGGGCCAGAGTAAGGCCTTGCACGACGTCCGACCTCGGCCCGCAATGCTGGGCCGCCGATTGCCGAGTCACCGACTTCAGCGCACCGAACCGGTCACCCCTTTGGGTTCGCGCGACGAGCCTGACGCGTCCAACTGGCTAGCCAAACACGTCCTTTCGCAGATCGCGCAGGGTGTACAATTCCCCGACCTCCACGCCCTTCATCTGGCGCGCCCCGTCTTTGCGCCTCTTCCCGAACTTCTCCCGGTGCTGCCGGAAGATTCCCTCCACGAACTCCCGGCTCCCCAACGCCGCCCCGTCGCAGAAGTACCGCACCCGACACCGCACGTACTCGCCCAACGGCAATTGCCCCTTCGCTGCCAACACCTCCGCCACCGCTTTCGCTCCCACCGCCCCACGCACCGGACGACCGTCCGGTCCCGTCGCCTCCCGTCGTTCGTCCCCCTCCCGATACAACCAGCTCCGGTACACCTCCATCGACCGGCTCACGCTCTCCTCCCGACCCCGTTGCAGCGCCGTCACCAGCGTCTGGATGCCCAGCCGCGACCCCCGCTTCCCCGCCATCGCCTCCCCGTACCCGCTCCAGCGGTAGTCCTTGGGATCCTGTACGATACCCGCCCGCACCGGGTTCAAATCGATGTACGCCGCCATCGTCGTCAACGCCTGCCCCGCCCCCTCCACCAGCACACTCTTGAACCGATCCTCCCACAGCGTGCCCTTGCGACCGGTCCGCACGTTGTACCACAGGGTGAAACGCTGCTTGAGCACCCGGATGAACTCGCTCACGTCCCACATCCGGTGGTGGAACGTCGCCAGGTATTTCGCCTCCCCCGCCGCATCGCGCGCCTGGCGGTACATCTCGAACCGTTGCCGCACCAGCCCCACGTTCTGATGGCCCGACAGCTTGGCCAGCTTCGCCAGGACCCGCTCCGCGGAAGGCCGTTCCTCGGGCGAAGGCCGGCGCGGGACCTCGACCAGGACATGGAAGTGATTGGACATCAAGCAGTAGGTGAGGACCCGAACCTCGCAGAATTCCGCGCATTCACGGAGCAACCGCACGAAGTGTTCCTTCTCGGCCGGCGCGAAGATGAAGCGGCGATCCACGATGCGGGAGACGCAGTGGTAGTAGGCGAGCGGCAGGTCCGGCGGGGCCTTGAGACGCGGTCGCGGCATGACGCAAAGACTGCCCCCGACACCCCGGTTGGCACAACTAGAAAAACCGCGGGATTTATGACGCTGCGCATCCAATGTCAACGCATCCGCCCCAATCGACTTGCGGCTGGTGCGGAAACACGGGCATGAACCCGACCATGAAGCCGTTCTCCCCGCTGCCGGCGGTCGCAGGCGGCCCGCGGCATGGTCGGGACAGGGCCAGGGATGCGGTCGATCCCCGTCCGCCTTCCATTCCCGTGCCATTGCCTTCGCCCAACCCCAACCCGCAGCGCGATGTCGTTCACACCACGCGCCGCGGATTCCTGAGGAGCAGCCTGGCAGCGGGCGCGTCGGCGTTCGTGATCTCGCCGGCGGTGCTTGCCGCCGATGCGGCGCCGGCGGAGGAAGAACGGATTCTGGCCGCGCTTCCGGCCCGGGCTCCGGCTCGGCCGGGGCGGCGTCGGCGGTTGTTGATTTTCGATCTCAACGTGAACTACGGCGGTCATCCCTCGATCCGGACGGCAAACCGCGCGTTCACGCGGATGGGCGAACGCACGGGCGCCTTCGAGACGGTGGTGAGCCACGATCCGGAGGTGTTCCGGAGGGAATCGCTCGATGGCTTCGACGCGGTGTTCTTCAACAATACCGTGGGGAATTGCTTCACCGACCCGGTGCTGCGGCAGAATCTCGCCGATTTCGTCTACGGCGGCGGCGGGCTCATGGGGGTGCATGGCACGACGGTCGGGTTCACCCGGTGGCCGGGCGGGGTCGAGGACTGGCCCGAGTTCGGCCTGATGATCGGGGCGCGCGGGGCAAACCATCGGGCCAGCGACGAGAAGGTGATGGTGAAGCTCGACGAGCCCGACCATCCGATCAACGCGCCCTTCGGCGGACGGGGATTCGAGTATCGCGATGAATTCTTCCGGGTCGGGGACCCGTATTCGCGTCGCCGGCTGCGGGTACTGTTGTCCATCGATACCGAGAAGACGGATTTGCAGCAGGGCACGGCGCGGGGTGGGGTCGAGCGCGAGGATGGCGATTTCGCGCTGGCGTGGGCCCGGCACTATGGCCGGGGACGAACGTTTTATTGCACGATCGCGCATAATCCCTACGTGTTTTGGGACGCGCGGATGCTGGAGTTCTATTTGGGGGCGACGCAGTTCGTGTTGGGCGATCTGCCGGGGCCGACCCTTCCGAGCGCGCGCCTGACTCCGGCGTTGCGGGCGCAGGAGAGGCTGGGGTGGCGGCTGGGCATCGAGGCCTACACGTTCCATCGGTTCACGCTGTTCGAGGCCATCGACAAGACGTCGGACCTCGGACTGGCCTATCTGGGCGGGCTGAGCTTCCAGAAGGTCGGGGGCGGGATCGCGGGGAATTTCGAGCCGGGCATGAGCGACGAGGACATCCGGCGGGTGCGCTTCCACCTGGATGGGGCGGGGGTGCGGTTGCTCACGTACTATATCCAGGACATTCCCGGCGAGGAGGCGGGTTGTCGGAGGATCTTCGAGTTCGGTCGGAAGCTGGGGATCGAGACGTTCATGACGGAACCCAAGCCGGAAGCGCTGCCGGTGATCGCGCGGTTCTGCGACGAGTACGACATCCGGGTCGGGCTGCATAATCACGATGCGAAGGGCTCGCCGGTGTACTGGCGTCCGGAGGGCATCCTTCAGGCCTGCGAGGGTCTGTCGCCCCGGGTCGGGGCCTGCGCGGATCTCGGCTACTGGATGCGGGCCGGGATCGATCCGATCGAGGCGGTGCGGAAGCTGGGCAGCCGCCTGATCACGGTGCAGTTGCACGATCTGGACGCCCGGACGCCGGAGGGCCACGACGTGCCCTGGGGAACGGGCGTCGGGAAGACCGAGGAGTTCATCCGGGAACTTCACCAATCGGGCCGGCTGCCGACCATGTTCGGTCTGGAGTACTCCCACAACTTCCAGAACTCGCTGCCGGAGGTGACGCGGTGTGCCGAGTTTTTCAACGACCTGGGTCGGCGCGTTGCCGGGGAGGGCCGGGCATGAACACACCCGGGAGACGAGGCGGGTGGGCGCGACGGGTTGTCTCGCGCAGGTCGTTCCTGGGCTCGACGACGGGGGCCGTCGCGGCGGGTCGGGCGTTGCCCGGGCTGCTGTCCGCCTCGGCGCGCGGGGCGGGCGGCGGGCGTTCGCCGAACGGGCGGATCCAGGTGGGCGTGATCGGATTGGGGGCGATGGGCAGCGGTCACCTGAACGTTCTCCTCGGGCGCTCGGAGACCCAGGTTCTGGCGGTCTGCGACGTGGACGCCACGCGCCGCGACGCGGGAGTGCGGCGGGCGCACCAGGTTTACGGCGCGGCGCGGGCGGCGGGGACCTATTCGGGGTGCGTCGGGTACAACGATTATCGGGAGATGCTGGCACGGGACGACATCGATGCGGTGGTGATCGCGACCCCGGATCACTGGCACAGTCCGATGTCGGCGGATGCGGCGCGGGCGGGGAAGGACATCTATTGCGAGAAGCCGGTGTCGCTGACCCTGGACGAGGGCCGTCGTCTGGTGGAGTCGGTGCACCGTTACGGGCGCGTGTTCCAGACGGGGACCCAGTATCGTTCGATTCCGATCATCGGGCGCGTGTGCGAGTTCGTGCGTGGAGGCGGGTTGGGACGGTTGAAAGGGGTCTACACGCTCTGGATGAAGAGCCACATTCCGACGCTGGGGCCCTCGATGGTGCCTTTGGATCCCGAGTTGCCCGAGGAGCCGGCGCCAGAGGGGCTGGACTGGAACCTGTGGGTCGGGCCGGCGACGTATCGGGGGTACAACCGTGCCTACCACCGGAACCCGTCGCCCGGCGTGGTGCCGTGGGTCTTTTGCGAGGCGTTCGGGGCCGGGGCCGTCACCGGCTACCATTCGCATGCTGCCGACGTGATCCAATACGCCATCGGTCGCGAGACCGATGGCCCGGTGGAGATCCTCCATCCCTCGAGCGGGGCTTACCCGACGCTGACCTGTCGGTATGCCGACGGGACGCTCGTGCACCACCTCGAGCACTGGGGCCAGGCGAAGTCGCTGTACCGGGCCGTCCCGAATCATGTCCGGCTGGAAGGCTTGTTCGGCGGTCTCTTCGTGGGCGAACGGGGATGGGTGACCTCGATGTCCGCCGCGGGCGACATCGAGGTCGGCCCGCCGGAATTGGCGGCGAGCCTGGGGCTGCGCACGCGCGGGGTGCCCATCGGCACGAACACGCATCATCGCAACTGGTTCGAGTGCCTCGGGACGCGGGGGTTGCCGAGCGCGCATGCGGAGATCGGGCATCGGTCGGCGTCGCTGGGGCACCTGGTGACCCTCGCCTATGCCCTGGGGCGTTCCCTGAAGTGGGATCCGGCGCGGGAGGAATTCGCCGGCGACGAGGTGGCCACCCGCCTGCGCCGGCGGGCATTGCGCGAGCCCTGGCGGTTTTGATTGCGAATGGGTCCGGGGGCGGAAGGCGACCGGACGTTGGCGTCGGAGCGGATTCCCGCCACACTCGGGGCGTGCGTGACGTGACGGACGGCGAACTCGGGGCTGGAGGAGGTGGAGGCGGAGGCACCGCCGGAGGCGCGGACTCCGGTGCCGGGTCGATCCTCGTCCAGGGCGCGCGGGAGCATAACCTCAAGAACATCACGCTCGAGATTCCGCGGGGCAAACTGGTCGTGGTGACCGGCGTCAGCGGGTCCGGGAAGAGCACGCTGGCCTTCGACCTGGTCTTCGCTGAAGGACAGCGGCGGTTTCTGGACTGCATGAGCACCTATGCGCGGCAGTTCGTGGAACAGATGGCACGTCCGGACGTCGACCTGATCTCGGGCCTGCCGCCGACGGTGAGCATCGAGCAGCGGGTCTCCCGCGGTGGCGGGAAGAGTACGGTGGCGACGGTCACGGAAATCCATCATTTCCTGCGGCTCCTGTTCGCGCGTCTCGGCACCCCGTACTGTCCCGACTGCCAGGAACCCGTGCAGGGCCAGACGCGGGACGAGGTGGGGACCCATCTGCGGGAGGAGACGCGACGGCGCGGCGACCTGCTCCTGCTCGCGCCGGTCGTGAAGAACCGGAAGGGATTCCACGCCGAGGTGGCCCAGTGGGCGGCCCGGCATGGGTATGCGGAGATCCGCGCCGACGGGAAGATGTATCCGACGGATCAGCCGTTTCGCCTGGATCGGTTCAAGGAACACGACGTCGAGGTCGTGGTGGGGGTGCTGGAGAAGAAGAAGAGGACGGTCCGACGCAAGGCCCCGGTCGCGGAGGATGCCGACGAGGCCGACGAGGGACCGACGCCGCAGCAGTTGGTGGATGAAGCGTTGGAGGTGGGGAAGGGGACGTTGATGGCCCTGGACAACCACGGAACTCTGACGGTGCATTCGACCGAACGGGCCTGCCGCAAGTGCGGAAAATCGATCCAGCCGCTGGACCCCAAGCAGTTCTCGTACAATTCCTCGCAGGGGTGGTGCCCGACGTGTCGGGGATTCGGGGAGCTCTTCTACCTGCCCGAGGCGGATCGGGGTGCCCGCGCGGACGCGATCGAGGAATCCTGGTGGAGCTGGCAGGAGGGGAAGCGGGAGCCGTGTCCGGAATGCCAGGGGGCTCGGCTCAACCGGGTGGCCCGCGCCGTCCGGTTGCGGATGGGCACCGGGCGGCGCTCCCTCCGGGGCGAAGCCGGAAGGGCCGAACCCGCCGGGCACACCATCGAGGCTTTGGGCGCGATGTCGGTGGCGGAGGCGACGCGCTGGCTGGAAGTCCTCCGCCCCGATGAACGGGAGGCCCAGATCGCGCGGGACATTCTGCCGGAGCTGCGTTCCCGGCTCGGGGTGTTGCAGGAGATCGGCCTCGGCTACCTCCAGTTGAGCCGCAGCGTGACCACCCTCTCGGGCGGCGAGGGGCAGCGCATCCGGCTCGCCGCCCAGCTCGGCTCGAATCTCAGCGGGGTGCTCTACGTGCTCGACGAGCCGACCATCGGCCTGCATGCGCGCGACAACGAACAGTTGCTCGACGCCCTGGAGCAGCTCAAACGACGCGGCAACTCCCTGCTCGTCGTCGAGCATGACGAGGACACCATGCGCCGCGCGGATCATGTCATCGACCTGGGGCCGGGCGCGGGCGTGCTCGGCGGCGAGGTGGTGGCTCAGGGGACCCTCGAGGAGCTGGCGCGCCATCCCGAATCCATCACCGGACGCTGCCTTCGCGAGCCCCGGTCCTTTCCGGCCCGGGGCCAGCGGCGTCCGGTGGTCGGCGCCGAACCCGCGGGAACCGGAAGGAAGACGAGGGGCCGCGCGCGGGCGGAGGCGGCGGAGCCGGGGGGCGGCTGGCTGACTCTGGAAGGAGCGTCGGTGCACAATCTGCGGAACCTCACGCTCCGCCTGCCCCTGGGCCGGTTCGTGGTCGTGACGGGCGTGAGCGGTTCGGGCAAGAGCACGCTGGTCCGCGAATGCCTCCTGCCGGCGCTGACGGCCAGCCTCGAGAAGACGTCCAGGAAACCGGGACGCAAGTCCGCCGCCGCACGCGCCGCGGGGCCCGTCATTCAGGGGGCCGAGGCGTTGAAGGCCGTGTACGAAGTGGACCAAGCTCCGATTGGACGAACGCCGCGCTCCACGCCCGCGACTTATGTCGGGTTCTTCGACGACATTCGCGCCCTGTTTGCCCAGGTGCCGGAGTCCCGGATGCGCGGGTATACCGGGAGCCGCTTCTCCTTCAACTCGGCGGTGGGCCGATGTCCGCAGTGCGAGGGGGCGGGCGACACGAAGATCGAGATGAACTTCCTGCCCCCGGCCTTCGTGCGGTGCGAGGCCTGCGGCGGGACGCGATTCAACCGGGAGACCCTGGACGTCGAATACGCGGGGAAGAACATCGCGCAGGTCCTCGAAATGTCCGTGGACGAGGGCCGGCGCTTTTTCGACGCGATTCCGCGCGTCCGGCGACCCCTGGAGGCGTTGCAGGACACGGGCCTGGGTTATTTGAAGCTGGGGCAGACGAGTCCGACCTTGAGCGGCGGCGAGGCGCAGCGGGTCAAGCTCGTCACCCACCTCCTGACGGGATTGAAGGAGACCCCCGAGGCGAGGGAATTCCAGACCAAGCGCAGCCTTTTCGTGCTGGAGGAGCCAACCATCGGCCTGCACATGGCCGACGTCCGGCGTCTCGTGGAGGTGATTCAACGTCTCGTCGACCACGGGCACACGGTGCTGGTGATCGAGCACAACCTCGACCTCGTGGCGGAAGCCGATTGGGTGATCGATCTCGGGCCGGAAGCCGGGGCCGAGGGCGGGGCCCTGGTCGCGGAGGGTACCCCGGAGGCGGTCGCCCGCGTGGCGGGATCCCACACGGGACGTTTTCTCGGGCGACTGTTCGAAGCGGCGGCGGGGAAGGGGGGGTGAGGGGCGACGCTGCCGGGGGCGGAAGCGGGCTCCAAGTTCCAAGTTCCAAGTTCCAAGTTCAAAGGCCGTGGTCCTCGGCTTGGGCCTGGCGTCGTCCGTCGTCGGGGCAGCGTGGCGTGGAGCCTGAGCCCTGGTCCGGCCGCCACCGTGCCGCGGGCCGCGACGCCGGATTTGACACGGGAGCGGAGGCACTCCATCTAAGGCGCGCCGATTCGTCGGCTCCCAAACCCAAACCTGAACCCCCCATCGATTCGATCATGCCTATTGCAGTTGGAACCAAGGCTCCTGATTTCACCCTGAAGTCCAAGAACGCCAGTGGCTTGGTGGACGTGAAGTTGAGCGCGAATTTCGGCCAGAAGAACACCGTCCTGTTGTTTGTCCCGCTGGCGTTCACGGGCGTGTGCACCTCCGAATTGTGCGACATCACCCAAGGCCTGAGCGCCTACAAGAGCCTCAACGCGGAGGTCATCGGCATCAGCGTGGACAGCCCGTTCGCGCAGGAGGCCTGGGCGCAGAAGGAGAAGATCGGCGTCACTCTGGTGAGCGACCTGAACAAGGAGGTCACCCGTGCGTACGGCGTGGAGTTCAAGGGCCTGGCCGGCATCGGCGACACCTCGGCCCGCGCGGCCTTCGTGATCGATCGCCAGGGCGTGATTCGCTATGCCGAGCAGACCGCGACCCCCAAGGACCTCCCGAATTTCGCGGCGGTGAAGGAAGCACTGGCCAAGCTGGGCTGATCCGTGGGTTCCTCGAGGGCCCCCAGGCTGGCGAACGCGAGGAAACGCATTCGAATCCTGGTCGAGTCCTGACCGCCGATTTCGGAGCGCCGTGTTTCCCGCCGGGGGAGCGCGGCGCTTTCGCGTTCAGGCCGCCGCCGTCGCCTACCGCCGACGGAGCTGTGGGGTGAAGCCCGTGAAGCCCGTGAAGCCCGCACTGCGGACCACGCATCCAATCGCCCCGCCGTCTCACGACGGCTCGGGGCCGCGCCGCGGCCCGTCCTGCCGCCCGGGTTCGCCGGCTAGTCCTGCGCCTTGATGTCCATGCCCGGCAGGTAGTAAAGGAGGCGCCCGCAATTCGGGCATTCGACCACCTCGCGGTCGGCCTGGGTGGCGAGAATGACCTGACGCGCCAGCTTCATGTGGCACCCGCCGCAGACGCTGCGCTCGACGCTGACCAGGATCTTGTCGCCCTTGGTCTTCAGGATGCGCTCGTAGCGGTTAAGAAGCTGGGGATCGATGGAGGCGGCAAATTCGGCGCGGGCCGCCTCCGCCTCGTTCAGTTGCTTGCGCAGGCGAGCCTCCGCGTCGTCGAATTGCTGGAGTTGGATGTCGGCGTCGGCGCGGGCCTGCTTGAGCACCGCGCTCGCCGCAGCCACGTGGCGGTCGGCGACTTCGAGCTGCTCCATGAGCCCCAGTTGCTGGTCGTCCAGGCCGCGGATTGCCTCCCGGGCCATCTCGATCTCGTGCCCGAGGGCCTTGTACTCCTCGTTCTTCTTCGTCTGCCACTGCTGGGCCGAGTACTTCTCAATCTGGGTCTTCTTCGAGTCCACCTCGAGCTCCAGGCGCTTGCGCTCGCTCTCGAGCTGGTGCCCGCGCACCCGGGACTTCTCGAATTCCTGCTCCGCCGCGGCCTTGCGGCTCAGCACGAGTCGCCGCTGGGGTTCGATGTCCGCGTATTCGGTCCGGAGACGGAGGACGCGGCGGTCTCGGTCTTGGAGGATCAGGAGTTTCTCGATGGCTTCGAGCATGGTGCGGTGGGCCGGCCACGCTATCGGCCCCGCGCGCGGCAAGTCAATCAAGCCGGTCCGATTCCTGCCGGTCCAGCCGGGCCATGGGCGAAGTCCGGTGCGGAATCGCGATGCCGCCCCCAACTCACGCCGCCCGGCGCCCTGGGCGTCCGGAACTCGAGGAGGGCGTGGGCCGATCTCCGGGGTTGCGAGCCGGCACTTCGGCGCCGGTCCCCGCGCCCGGCTTTCCGTGCCGGGCGCCGTGCCGGAAACCGCCGCGGGTTGACGGCGTCGAGGTCGGGGCTGTAGTACAACGAAAATGGGGAACGGTTCCTTTCAGGGAGGGGAATGGCCAAGGGTGACGGCGCTCGTGGTCTGCTACAACCACGCCCGATTCGTCCGGCAGGCCTTGGACAGCGTCCTGGCGCAGAACTACCCCAACCTGCAGTTGATCATCGCGGACGATTGTTCCAGGGATGAATCGGTCTCGATCATCCGGGATTGGTTGGCGGTGTCGGGCATCGAGGCGCTTTTCCTTCCCCACGATCGGAATGTTGGATTATGCCGGACGCTGAACGAAATGCTGGGACATGCCCGGGGAAAGTACATCAGCAGTCTGGCCACGGATGATGCCTGGCGGGAGGGGAAGCTTCGGACGCAAGTTCTTCAAATGGAGTCGTTTCCAGAGGAGGTGGGCGTCCTCTACTCCGATGCCGAGCTCATGGACGAGTCCGGGCAAACCCTGAGCGGTCGGTTCATCCAAAAGTATCGGCGATTCGAGGTGCCTCCGACCGGATGGGTTTTCGACGAGTTGATCCGGGGGAATTTCATCCCGGCCATGTCCGCGCTCGTGCGACGCCGCTGCTTCGACGAGGTGGGGGGGTATGACGAGAGCCTTTATATCGAGGACTGGGACATGTGGTTGCGGATCGCGAGGAGATTTCGGTTTCACTTCAGCGACGAGGTCAGCGCGCGCTATCGGATCGTCTCGAGCTCCATGACGAACAGCCAGCCCAGGAAGGTTGGCCGGGCATCGACCCAAACCCTCCTGAAATGTGCGGACGAGGGCTGGCTGCCCCCGGATATGGTGCGCTGGGTGTTGGGAGGCTTGGCCAGTCAGGCCGTGGAAGACTTCCTCGAGCAGCATCCCGACCGCTTTCGGACGACGTCGGAATTGCTGCGCCGCGCGCCGACCACCCGCCACGGGATCCTTTGGGCCTTCTGCCAGGCCCGGATCCCCCCTCGATGGTATGTGCGGTTGCGAGGCTTCGCGGGTCGGCTGCGGTCAGGAGCGTAGAGCGGGCCGAGTTCGCGGTTTCACCGAGCTCTTTTTTGGGGGCTCCATCCGGGCCGAGGGGCCGCGCACCGCGTTCCTGCGCCCGGTGGGCCAGGGCCGTTGACAAAGTCTTGCGTGGAACTGCGATGTGGGGCCGGCGACTGCCGAGTCGCCGGCTTCGCCTCTCGATTCGCCTGCTTCGATCGCCCCGCGACCCGGCCCGCCGTCGCGTGGACGCTATGGCGGGGAGCCGGTCGCGGGCCCCAATCGACTTTGTCCATCGCCCTGCCCGGTGGGCGAACCCCTCGGAACGAGCATTTGACTTCGGAGGATACGGTTCATACGGTTTGATCCGTTGGCACCGTTTAAACAGTGAACACGCTGCAATACTTGGCGACGACGGCCCCGCGATGCGGGTATTCGCGTTCGCCGGGCGACCAAGCCACCTGCCCCTGCCTGCGGCCCGGAGGGACGGCGTGAGCCTCCCGGAGCATCCGCCCCGGCCCAGCGCGGCCCAAATCGAGATCATCGAGATTGCGGCGAAGGTCGCGTTGCGACTCGGCTTCGCGCCGACCACGGGGCAGGTATACGGGCTGCTTTTTGCGACGCCGAAGCCGATGTGCCTGGATTCCCTCGCCCAGGCCCTGAGCATCAGCAAGACGAGCGCGGGGACGGCCATCCGCCAGTTGGGCAGCCTGAACGCCATCCGGCAGGTGTGGCTGCCGGGGACTCGAAAGGCCCATTTCGAAGCCCGGACCGATCTTCGGGAAGTCCTGCGGGCCAACTATCATTCGCTCCTGAGGGCGCCCGCCGACCGGGCCAAGAGCCGGCTCGATGTGCTGTTGGAGGCCCTGGAAACCGATTTGAGCCGGGGCGATCTCGATACCGAAGCCTACGCGTGCGCCAAGTCGAGGATTCAGGCCTTGCAGGCGGCGCACCGGGGATTGGTCGAGTTGCTGCCCTTGATCGAACGACTTCTGTCCGACCCCATCCACGCGTGAGCCACACCCCATCCGCCGACGGTCCGCCCCAGGGCGACGAGGAATGGAGTTCCATCATTCGTCCCCAGAAGGGCTGGTTCGACTGGAATCTGCACGAACTCTGGCGCTACCGCGACCTAGTGACCCTGCTCGTTTGGCGCGATTTCGTAGCCTATTACAAACAGACCATTCTGGGGCCGCTGTGGCATATCATCCAGCCGTTGCTGACGACCATCACGTTCACCGTGATCTTCGGG
>CAZSOV010000190.1:0-15149 GCA_964608505.1 uncultured Verrucomicrobiota bacterium | reverse complement strand
CCGGCGCGAAGATGAAGCGGCGATCCACGATGCGGGAGACGCAGTGGTAGTAGGCTAGGGGCAGGTCCGGCGGTGCCTTCAGACGCGGTCGCGGCATGAGCGCAGACTCGCCGGTCCCAGCCAACTCTGCAACCATATATACCGCGGGATTACCTACCGAACGGCTGGATTACTTGGAACGGCTGGATTACTTGGGGATTACTTGCGGAACGCCGGACTTGCCTCGGCGGGTGCTCATGACTTCAATCAGTTCAACCCCTATGACTCTCCCCAGCGCGCCCCTCCGTCATCCCCGGTATTCCCCGGGGTTCACCCTGATCGAACTGCTGGTGGTCATTGCCATCATCGCGATCCTGGCCAGCATGCTCCTTCCCGCGCTCGCCCGCGCCAAGAGCAAGGCCATCCGGATCAAGTGCACCAGCAACACCCGTCAACTCGGGCTCGCCGTCCACATGTACGCGAACGACAATCGGGAACGTTTTCCGGACTGCGGACCGGTTGCCTTCTGGCCCTGGGACCTTCCCGCCGCCGCGGCCAACGCCCTGGTGCGCAACGGCGGAGGACGCCAGATCCTCTACTGCCCGGCCTTTTCCAAGCAGAACAACGACGAACTGTGGTCCTTCACCACGGGCATCACCAACGAGGATGCCGGGGACCGTGCCACGGGCTATCGGGTGATCGGTTTTGCGCTCGCGTTCAAGGGTTCTGGACGCATTCGCACCACGAATATCACCGAAGGCCTCTTTCCGCTTCCCTGGAGAATGCCCGACGGAACCGATTTCGACCCGGGTCCCTCGGCCCGCGTCGTGGCCGCAGATGGCACGCTTTCCCAAGGCTCCAACGAGAACGACCGTAGCCGGAATCGCTACACCAAGGTCGACGGCGGCTGGCGCGGACATCAATCCCCCCACCTCGACAACACCGCCCGCATGCCGGAGGGCGGAAATCTCCTGATGCTCGACGGCCATGCCGAGTTCCGAAAGTTCGCCAAGATGCGCATCCGAACGGACGGCGACCCGAGCTTCTGGTGGTGATTTTCCGCCTATCCTGTCCGGTTCCCGACGCGGGCCCGAGGTGCAAACCTCGGGCCCGTGACGTTTCCGGACTCCCCCTGACCCGTTCCGCCTCAACCTTCTGCCCCGTCGCCGGGGAACCCGCCCCGACCTGATCGGGCGCCGGACGTCCCGCACCTTCCCGTTCCGTCCCGTTCCTCCCCGCTCGGAGAGCACGCGGGGCTTCCGCCGCCCCCTACGACTGCCCGTTCGCGAGGCCCGGCGCCGGGTGCGGATCGGGGGACCCTTCCGGACCGCCGGAGCACGTACCGTTGCGTAGTACGGTTCGCGCACGCGTGTCCGGGTAGTCGAATTCCGCTCCGCGGACTCCCTCGCCGGGGTTGTACTAACTCGGTTTGGTTACTCCGGGGATCGCTTCCAACGTACTTATTATGAGGCCGTTGACTCCGGAAGCCGATTCCCGTCTATTGTCACTCGCCTGCCAGAGGAGTGGGTGAGTAAGTCGGTAACCTGGCGTGGGCACTCTCGAGTGAGATTGTCCGACATGCGCCGAACCAACCAGACACTCGCGTCAACAAGAAAGGTCATCGACGAATCACCCCTCCTCCGGCGGCGAATCGAGAAAGTCCCCCACATGAATACCAAGCCCATCAACAAGAATCGGAACTCCGGGTTCACCCTCGTCGAGATGATCGGCGTGCTCGCCGTGATCGCGATCCTGGCCTCGCTGCTCGTGCCGCGGGTCTTCCAGGCCATCGGTGACTCGAAGATCAACAACGCGTCCTCCACCACGCTGAGCATCAAGTCCGCCGTCTCCGAATACTACGGCAAGTACGGAAAGATCGGCACCACCAACGGCACCGATCTCGGTCTGGCCGCCGGAGCGACGTTCGAGGACTGGGATCTCAAGACCCTCGTCGCCGAGGGATTCGCGGAGAAGCCTTACGTCGTCCGCATCGGCAACGGCGCGCTCGGCTCCGTCAACGACGGATCCCGCCTCCGCGTCGTCAACATCCAGAACAACAACGCGAACTCGGACGTCGCGGGCGACACCACGGCCATCGACGCCGGCGCCTACAATCTCGACGGTGCGTCCACCACGAACGACGTCTCCGGCGTCCTCCTCGTCGAGGCCGTCATCGAAGGCGTGGACCTCCAGGACGCCCGCGCGTTCAACGACCGGATCGACGGCACGGCCCTTGGCGCCGCGAGCGGCAACGACGCCCTCGGTCGCGTGAAGTACTTCGTGACGACCAACAACACGGCCAAGGTCCGCGTCTACCTGGCGCACAAGTAATCCAGATTCCGCGGGTCCGGACCGAAGTCTGGCCCGGCCCGGCCCGCAGGGGGACGGATGCTCCGCGGGGCATCCGTCCCCTCTCTCCCTTCCGGGACCCCGTTTCCGCCCGGCGCGCGTCCTCTAACAGATTTCCCTAAAGTTCCTCCCGAATCCTGCCGAAGCCCCTCCCAAACGGTTCAACCGGCTTCCCCGCCCACCGATGCTCGCCACCCCCACACAGCAGACGACCGATCTGGGAGAACGGCTCATCGTCGCGGGTTTGATCAACCAGACCCAACTCGACCTCGCCCAACGCGAGCAACGGCGCAAGGGACTTCCCCTCAGCAAGGTTCTCGTCGAATTGGGCTTCGTCTCCCCCGAGAAACTCTGCGACTACCTCGCCCGCTCCGCCCAATCCCGCGTCGTCAACTTGGCCCAGACCAAGCTGGACCCGGCCATCACCGACCTGATTCCGCGCGAGGTGGCGCGTCGGTACCGCGCCCTCCCCATTTCCCGGCTGAATGGTTCCCTGACGGTCGTCATGTCCGACCCGTCGAACATTCTGGCCATCGACGCCATTGGACATCTGACCGGACTGCAGGTCGACGTCGTCGTCGCGACGGAGCGGGACATTCTCAACACCCTCGACCGGCTGGAGCACAGCACGGTGACGATCCAGGAGGCCATCGACCTGATCATCGAGGAAAAGGCCAAGGACGCGCAGACCACCAAGGCCCAACCGGAACAGAGCGTCGAGACCGCCAATTACTCGGAGGACGACGCGCCCACCATCCGGCTCGTGAGCCAGATCATCACCCGCGCGGTGGAAAAGGGCGCCAGCGACATTCATTTCGAGCCCGACGAGAAGACGATGCGCATCCGGACCCGGGTCGACGGGGTCCTGCATCCCGACGTCCTCATTCCCAAGACCTTGCAGTCGCTGGTCACGTCCCGGATGAAGATCCTGGCGGACATGGACGTTTCCGAATCGCGGGTGCCGCAGGACGGTCGCGCGACGGTGAGCGTCGGACGCCGGCAGATCTCCCTGCGCGTCTCCAGCCTGCCCACCAGTCACGGCGAGAGCATCGTCGCCCGTATCCTGAACCCCGGCAGCAACTTGCAGCGCATCAAGTCCATCGGGCTGCCGACCGAGATCGAGGCCAAGCTGCGGGAGGTCATGGATGCGCCGCACGGCGTCGTGATCGTCACCGGACCCACGGGTTCGGGCAAGACGACCACCCTGTATGCCATTCTCAACGAGATCAACTCGACCGACGTCTCCATCTTCACGCTCGAGGATCCGGTGGAAATCCGGATGGCCGGCATCCGCCAGACGCAGATCCGCGACGACGTCGGGCTCACCTTCAGCGCGGGCCTCCGTTCCCTGCTGCGGCAGGACCCCGATATCATCCTGGTCGGGGAGACGCGCGATGCCGAGACGGCGCAACTCATGATCCGGGCGGCCCTCACGGGTCACCTGGTCTTTTCCACGCTGCACACCAACGATGCTCCGGGCGCCATCCCCCGTCTGCTCGACATGGGTGTCGAGCCGTTTCTTCTTCCCGACAGCCTGCTGGCCGTGCTGGCCCAGCGCCTCGTCCGGCGCCTCTGCCCCGAGTGCAGGCAACCGGTCGAGGACCCGAACCAGGTCTTCGCCGATCTGGGGGTAACGCCCCCGCCTGGCGTCATCGAACCCAAGCTCTGGAAGAACGTCGGTTGTCCGCAGTGCAACACCGCGGGTTTCCGCGGGCGACAGGGCATTTTCGAACTGATGTCCATCGACGGACGCATGCACGACGCCATCGTTCATCGGGCGGGCGCGCACGAGTTCCAGCGGCTCGCTCGCGAGGGGGGGTTGCGCACCATGTTCGAGCACGGGCTCCAGATCTCGCTCCAGGGCGTCACCACCATCCAGGAACTGCTCCGGGTGACCCGTTCGGAAGGTCATTAGTCCCGCACCGCACCTGCCACCATGTTCAAATTCCGCTACGACAGCCTCGACAAGCGCGGACGCAGCGTCGCCGGCGAGATGTCCGCCCACGACGAGTCGGTTCTCGAGGAGCGCCTCAAGACCATGGGCCTGTGGCTGGTGGAGGCCAAGGTCGCCAACCGTTCCGCCGCGAAGAAGCGATTTGCCACCTCCTTCGGGGGGTCGATCACGCGCCGCGACCTCATCGATTTCTTCACCCTGATGAACTTCCAGCTGCGTTCGGGGGTGGCCATGATCCAGGCCCTCGACATCGCGGCCACCGACTGTCCGAACGTCCGTTTCAAGGAGGCCATCACCGAGCTCAAGCGCTGCGTGGAGACCGGCGAGTCCCTCGCGGACGCCATGTGCCGCAACGCCAAGGTCTTTCCGCCGTCCGTCACCAGCCTGATTCGGTCCGCGGAATCGAGCGGGCGCGTCCCCGAGGCGTTTCTGGAACTGAGCAAGTATCTCGAGTGGCAGGAACAGATCGTCGCCGACGTCCGCCAGGCCACGCTCTATCCAGCCATCGTCCTGTGCGTCGTCTGTCTCTTCGTGCTGGTCCTCTTCACCTTCGTCGTCCCGAAGTTCATCAAGCTGCTCTCCATGGCCAAGGTGGGCCTGCCGCTGATCACCCAGGTGGTGTTTTCTCTCAGTGACATCGCGAAATCCACCTGGTGGATGTGGATCCTCGCCTTCGTCGGCGCGCCCATGCTGTTCCAGGTCGCCAAGGCCTACTCCCCGCGTTTCGCCGCCTGGTTCGACCGGGCGCGCTTCAAGATCCCGATCTTCGGTCCGCTGATCCACATGCTGGTGATCTCGCGACTGGCCCACAACCTCGCCGTGCTCTACCGGTCGGGCATCGCCCTCATCCAGTCGCTGCATCTCTGCCGCGACCTCGTGGGCAGCATCATGGTCAGCGAGGCTCTCGGGGAGACCGCGGGGCGCGTGGAGGCCGGAGAACCGCTCAGCGAGGCCCTGCGGCGCCACACGGTTTTTCCGCCGTTGCTCATCCGGATGGTGGCGATGGGCGAGCGCTCCGGCACCCTGGACGGCGCGCTGGAGAACGTGTCCACCTACTACGACGGCATCATACCCCGGCGGGTCAAGAAGGTGTTCAGCCTCCTGGAACCCATGCTGATCATCTTCCTCGTGGCCGTCGTCGGAACCGTCGCGATGGCCATCTTCCTTCCCATCATCAACCTCATCGGTGCCGCTCAATGACACCCTATCCCATGCGTCACCATCCACCGCCCGTCTCCCGCATCCACGCCCCGCGCCGCCTCGGCAGCGCGGGCTTCAGCATCGTTGAACTGATGGGGGTCCTGACCGTCTTCGCCATCCTGGCGGCCATCGGCGCCTCCTCCACCATCGGTCGCTTCAAACGCACCGCCCGCACCGTCGAGACCTCGAGCATGGAGAACATCGGCGAGGCGCTTCGCGATTACTCCCTGCGCACCCGCACGATTCCGGCCCAGTCCGGCTGGCCCGCCGCGCTCGCCACCGAGCTGGGCGCGCCCGTCAACCGCATCCAGAGCACCGCGGCCGGCTACGCACGCGCCTTCATCGTCGATCCCAACCTCCAGATCGGCCCCGCCACCCTCGCGGCTTCCGCCCGCAAACTCCCGTTCGTCCAGACCGCCGGAGGGACCGTCGAACCCCTCAACGCCCGGGCCCTGATCGTCTCCTCCATCGTCGCGCCCCTCCCCGACCTGACGAACGTCAATGCCACGGTCTTCGCCTCCCTGTGGGGCACCCCCGACCAGACCGTTCCCGCCGGCTGGACGAACTGGTCGGGCACGGGGGAGGACCTTCGGATTCAGCGCATCGACCTCGCGCCCCTGTTCCGCCGGGTCGTGCTGGGCAACCTCGATCCGATCAACCCGGCGGTATTCTCCATCGATAGCTTCACCAACCTCGTCACGCTGGCCGTCGGAGCGAAGACCGAGGTCTGGTATCTCGACACCACGCCGCTGAATCTCCATCTCTCCGACGGCACGCTGCAGGGCCAGGAGCTGCTCAAGGAGGATACCAGCTACATTTTCGAGAACGGGCGCTGGGTCCGCTACATCCTCTACGGCATCCGCCCTCCCCTGAGCAACTTCGGGAACATCCTCGAGGACTTCCGGGCTTCCCCGGTTCCGCCGTCGGCCGCCAGCGGTGCCACCCCACAGATCGTGGTGGACGAACTCTACACGTTCCTGCGCGCGTATTCCGATTGGGCCACGGACCCGGCCGGGTCGTTCGTGACCGGCGGTCCCGGCACGCAGGACTACTATCCCAGCTATCGCCGGGTCCTCGACAGCCAGGCCCGCCTCGACGCATTCCTGAGCAATCTGTGCCGTTGAACCTCCTTCCTTCCCGACTCACCAACTCCTTGCCACTATGAACCTGCTGCCCATTCCGCCGAGCGGATGCCGGTCACCGCAACCTCCTTCCTCCCCACGCCGTGCCCAGGCCGGATTCACCCTCATCGAGGCCATCGCCGCGATGATCGTCCTGAGCCTCCTCGCGGCCGCCGTACTGCCCTCCCTGATCACCCAGTTCGATCGCGAGGCCCGCGGCAAGGAAACCACCGCCCTGGAGCGGCTCTCCTCCGGATTCGCGGCGCATGTCATGCGCACCCGGACCATCCCCGGCGGCCAGGACGTCGTGCCCGCGCTGGCCAACCAGCTCGGCTGGCATACCAACGCCGTCATCCGCAGCGAACGCGGCCTCACCCGCGTCTTTCTGGTCGATCCCGCCGTCACGAACACGATTCCGATTCCCTACACCCAGGGCTATGCGGGCGTCACCGTGCCGATCCCGCCCCGGCTCGGCGCCGTCTTCATTTCGAGCATCTCCCGTCCCCTGCCCTCCGGCCTTCAAAACGGGCTGGCCACCACCACCGCCGCCTTCGACGCCATCTGGAACTGTCCGGAGGGCTCGGTACCGGCCGGCTGGACGTGGTCCGGCAAGGGCGAGGATCTCCGCATCGAACGCGTTAATCTCGCCACTCTGTTCGTCCCGCTCACCCTCAACTACGACCTGGACTCGGTCACGTCCACCAACCAGGGGCGCTTCCACATCGACCGCTCCACGACGAACACCCTCCCGACGGTTCCGACGTACGTGGCGAACTACCTCAAGGGCACGGCGCTCGGACTTCACTTCCATGGGCTGACGATGGAAACCCTCCAGGCCAAGGAAATCCTCCAGCATCCCACCTCGTTCACGTACGAACTGAACACCTGGCGCGGTGCCCTGTTCCTCGGTCCCGGAAACCGTGACACCACCGGGCTCGACCTTCAGGCGGCCCAGGACGAATTCGTCGATGCCCCCTCGAGCGCCACCGTGATCTCGACCAACGGGTCCACCGGCCAAGTCACCACCAACCTCCTCTCGACCGCCGAGGTGGCCGCGGCCATCACCAACTTCATCTCCAACTACCTCGAATGGCGTGACGAAGGATACCCCGCCAGCGGGAGTCTGCACGACGAAGTCCTGGAGCAACTCATCGACCTGGTCCAGAACACGGAGGGCATCATCCAGCCGAATACGGGCAACAACGGGAACGGGAACGGCAACGGCAGCGGCGACGGCGGCGATGGGGAGGGCGATTGCGGCGGCGATTGCGGAGAGGACGACGACAACGGCGGTGGCGGCGGTTGCACCAATCCCGGACAGGGCGGCGGCAACCACGGCGACGGCAGCGGCTGCAACGGCGGTGGTTCCGGCGGCGACGGCCATGACGACGACGACGATCACGGCAACGGAAATGGCAACAATGGCCATGGCAACAACGCCGACGGCGTCGACTCCAGCAATCCCGGCCAGGGCAACGGTGGTCCGAACGGCGCCGACGACCCGTCCGGCGACTACGACGACGAGAACGGCAACGGCGGCGGATGCAGCAACTCCGGCCACGGCAACGGCAACCACGGCGACGGCAGCGGCTGCAACGGCGGCGGTTCCGGCGACGACGACGACGACGACCATGGCAACGGCAATGGCAACGGCAACGGCAATGGCAAAGATAAATGAGGCAACTCGAGTCTTCGCAACGGCCACGACTGTGACCGCGGCTGAAACGGCGACTCAGGGGTTTCCGATTCCGTCCGATACCTAACCGGGATTCCCCCGCCATCCCCGAATCACATGGCCCTCTACCACATCCAGTCCAAGGCTGCCGGGCAGCGCAAATTCCCGGCGAGCGTGACGACGCTCAGTATTTCGTGGCTGCAAGGGAAGGTGGAGGCCATCGCGATTCACCGGGGGGAGCCCGCGGGCACGTGGACGTGCCCCGACCTCGTCGAGGACCTGGGCCGGCTCGGGGACGTGGTGAAGACCGCGGCCCAGCGGACCAACTACAACGGCACGACGGTGTCGATGGTCCTCGCGCATCCGCGCCTGGCGCACCAACTCATCGAGACCCCGCCGACGCGTGGGAACGCGCTGGAGAACGCGATCGAACGGCAGATCGAGCGCATGAAGGTGTTCGACGGCAATGCCGCGTGGAGTTTCGAGTCCGCGGGGGAGAGCCGAAACGCGCAGAACACCCTGCTGCACCTGGTGCCGAAGAGCATCATCGAGCAGTTGGTGGCGGCGGCGGGCCGGGCCGGACTGGACCTGGTGTCGGTGGTACCGACGACGAGCATTCTGCGGCAGCAACTGCCGCAGCTGGGCTTGGCGGGCAACGAAGTGGCGTTGCTGGTCGCGCAGACCGGCGATCTGCTGACGCTGCTGGTGGGCCGCCGGGACGGGGGCATTCTGCTGGGCCGCTCGCTGGACCCCAGCCGCATGTCGGGCGCGGGAGGTCTGGCGCTCGAGATCAACCGCACGCTGCTCTTCGTGAACCAGCAGTTCGGGGCCCCCATCTCGAACATCTGGTGGTATGGGGCAGCCGCCACGGAGCGCATCGCGGAACTCGCCCCGCAGCTGCCGGTCCCGATGCGCAGCAGCCCGGAGGTGCTGCGTCCCTATTATTGGGCGGAGGAAAACGCGCGCCTGGGCAACGAGAAACTGCCCAACCTCGTCAGTAGCGAGCAACGCAACGCACCGAAGCGGAAGGCCATTCTGCATGTCTCCAGTCTGGCCACGCTGGCGCTCCTGATCATCTCCACCGGCACGTTCTCGGTGATGACCTATCTCCGGTCGCGGGAGCAGAGCAGCATCCGAAAGCTCGAGCAGCAGGTGGCCATGCTCCAGGAGCAGCACCGCGACCTTCAGACCACCCAATCCAACCTCGCCCGGCAGGAGGAGATGGTCAAAGCCCTGCTGGACGGGCGACTCACTCCGGTCCCCGCCTGGTTTCTGGCGTATCTCGGCCAGGAGGTTCCCCCGGAGGTTCGCCTGACGGAGGCCTCCATCCGGCGGGAGGGTGACCACTGGAACCTCCGTCTTGCGGGCGCCCCCCAACCGGTGATGGATCGCAAGCCGGGCAGCCCCAGCCAGACCCTTTCCAACGCCGTTGCCACGCTGGCGGATCGGCTTCAGCACGGTCCCTTCCGGGTCCGCCTCGCCGGCAACCCGAACGCGCTCGGCGTGCCGGTGGCGTCGCCGAGTGCCGCGGCCGCCCAACCCATGTCCGCCGTGAGTGCGGTCGCCAGCTGGGCGGCCCGGAAGCCCTCGGCGGCAGCCCCCACCCAGTCCCCTGTCCTCCGGGACCGCTTCCAGCTGGAAGGATCGATCCAATGAACCCGCCCCCCCCCGGTCGCCGCCCCCCGCCGCAGGCCCCGCCCCTCCAACGGGCGCAACAGGACCGGCTGATCCTCGCGGTGGTCGTGGCCGGTTCCTTGTTCGCGATCTGGTATGGTTCCGGGCGTCTCCGGCAAGCCCGCCAGAAGTCGGCTCAACTCGTCCAACAGGTGGCCAAGCTTTCTGCCGATATCGATCTCATGCGCCAGCAATGGCCCGAGAACCGGGCCAAGGACATCGCCCGCCGCTTCCACGACATCCCGGGTTCCCTCTTCCCCGGAAGCACGTCCGTGGCCGAGTGGATCGACAACCTCGAACGCGCGGCGGTCCCGCTGGGTCTCGAGGTCGAGGTCAAGGTCCGCGGCACCCGGTCCATCACCAACGAGACGGGGACCGTCACGGTGGTCCGGGCCGAGGTCAACTACCCGCCCTCCCCCGATGTCGATTCGCCCCGCAGCCCCTTCCACCGGGTTCTGGATTTCACGCAGCAGCTGGCGAACAGCCGGCAGCGCGTCGATCTGCTCGAATCCAGCCTGATCGGCTCCACCAACGCCCTCGAGTCCGCCACGGCCGTCATCGAACTGTGGGCCAATGAAACGCCGGCTCCTCCGGCCGTGGCCGCCGTCACCCAGCACGCCGCGAACCCATGAATGCCCAGACCAAGAACGTCGTCGTGGCCGGTCTCGTCGTCGTGGCCCTGGGGTATCACGCCTGGAATCTCTTCGGGAAGAAGCGCGCCCGGCCCACCCCGCCGCCGCCCGCCGCGGTCGCCGCCGCCGCCGCGACCGCCTCGCCGGCCGCCGCCCTCGGCGGCGCCGCTCCCGCTCCGTCCGGCACGGGAGCCGCGACGGTGGCTTCCGCGAAGCCGACTCCCCAGCTTCCCATCGACGACGCCCTGATCCGGGCCAATCTCAAGCGTTGGTTCGAATCGCCCCGCCGCGATCCCTTCGAAGCCCGCCTTCCCATCCGCGTGGTCAAGGACGACCGTCCTCCCGCCTCGGCGCTGCTCCGACTCCAGGCACTGTGGCGCCAGACCGGGGGCCACCTCGCGGTCGTCAACGACCATGTCCATGCCGTCGGCGATGTCATCGCCGGCTTCGAGATCGAACGCATCGAGGATGCCCTGATCTGGGTCCGCGGTTCGCAAGGGCGCGAGCGCGTCGACCTCCGGGCCCCCAATCTCAATCCCGTCGCCATCCCCACCGGCGATTTCGCGGTCAAAACCAACCGGGCGCCCCGCTCGACGACCCAGCGTTCCCCCGCCGGGTCCCGTCCGTCGCGTCCCTATGCTCCATGAACCCCCCAAACCACCCATACCGACCGAACCGGCAAGGGTGGTCCCGGCCCAGAAAATCAGGACGCGGTCTAGGCACCCTGTGCGGGTGTCTGGCCGCGCTGGTACTCCAGGCGGAACCACCGGCGAATTGGCAACCCCTGCCCGACCCCAAACGTCCGGCCACCTCCTCCGGAGCCAAGGGAGCGCAATCCCTGGCCCAGGCGTCCGCTCCGGCGGCCCGTCCGTCCGTACCGCCCCCGCCCCCTCCCCCGCAGCCCAAGGCCGTCGAGACCATCGTCAATGCCGAGGAGGTCAAATCGGCCCCCGAACCCACGGACGCCTCCCCGCAAGCGGCGGAAGCCACTCCCGCCGTCGCGGCGCCCGCGACGGGCACTTCGGCCCCCGGACCAGCGGCAGCGGTGGCCGGCGGTTCTCCCGTTCCCTCCAATCCGGCCCCGGCGTCGACCCGGGACGCGGCACCGCCCCCGGTCAAGACCCCGCCCGACAGCAGCGCGCAGATCACCGCGCAGGTCGGCGGCCGCACCCTTTACTCGTTCAAGGCCGAGAACCTTGAAATCAAGTCGGCGCTCGCCCTGTTCGCCCGCGCCAACAAACTGAATATCGTACCGGACCAGGACGTATCGGGTCAGGTCACGTTGGATCTGGAGAATCTGCCACTGGACCGCGTCATGCAGGCCCTGCTGGAAGCCCACGATTACTCGTGGAGCCAGGAGGACGGCCTCATCCGGGTTCGCGCCCGGGAAACCCAGGAATACTGGGTCGACTACCTCCGGTTATCCCGGACAGGAAGGGGCATGAGTTCGGCTATGCTCGCCTCCGGGATGGGTGGGGGCGGCGGTGGCGGTGGGGGAGGCGGAGGAGCTGCCGCTGGCAGCTCCTCCGTCAATCTCACGGCGGACAACACCATTGATTTCTGGAAGGAGCTCGAGGCGGAACTGGTGAAGCTCCTCAGCAATGCCGGGAAGGATTCGCTGGCGATCAACATGACCGCCGGGGTGATCCAGATCACGGACCGCCCTTCCGCCCTCAAACGCGTGACGCGCTATCTTGAGAGCCTGTCGAGCACCGTCTCGCGGCAGGTCGAGATCCAGGCCCGCATCTACGACGTGACGCTCCGGGACCAATTCCAGTTCGGCATCGACTGGGAGTACGCCGGGGGCATCGCCCAGGACTGGTTTTCGGGCGGAATCGCCGCCAAGGGCGCCCCAAGCGTCATCGCCCCCATCGGCGGGGTCGACGTGAAGAACAACGCCCTCAATCTCGACATCGTCGATCCCACCAGCTCCGGGGGCACCAAGCTCTTCATCAAGGCCCTCCAGGAACAGGGCAGTGTAAACGTCGTCTCCCAACCCCGCCTGCGGGTGGTGAACAACCAGACGGCAATGATCAAGGTCGGCACCGAAACGCCCTTTTTCACCCGCCGGACCAGCTACGTTCCGGGCGCGGCCACCGGAACCACCAGCCAGCTCCAGGAAGACACCGTCACCACGATCACCGTCGGCACCATCCTCGCGATCACGCCCCAGATCTCTTCCAACGACTGGGTGACGCTGGATATCGCCCCGGTGCTGTCCAGCCTCGTGGAAACCAAGGTATCCCCCAGCGCCCTGACCACGGCTCCCGTGCTGGACATCAAGCAGGCCTCCACGCTCGTGCGGGTCCGCAACGGCACCACGATCATCATCGGGGGGCTCATGCAGGACGAACGCGCCACCTCCGTGCGGAAAGTCCCCCTGCTCGGCGACATTCCACTGCTCGGCAAGCTGTTCCAGGGTCGCGTCGATACGAAGGCCAAGAAGGAACTCGTGATCTCGATCACGCCGACGATTCTGAATTGAATCCACCACCAAGCTCTCCCGCAGCCCAACCCGCCCGAGGGCACATCCGAAGCCACATGCCATGACCTCGTTCATCCTGTCCAACATCGCCGACGGCATCGTTCTGCTGCTCCTGCTCGGCTTCGCCCGTCTGGGCTACCGCAATGGCTTCGCGGAATCCATCTGGCCCATGTTGCTCTGGGTTCTGGTCGCGTTCGGGGGCGCCCTGGCTTGGGCGCCCCTGGGTGACCAAATCCATGACCGGCTCGGCGTTGCCCGCCTCGCCGGTTACTTTCTCGCCTACTTCCTGACCGGCGCGGTCGTGGCGGGGGTCGTGCTGGGCCTGCGGCGGCTCTACGCCGCCCAGTTGCTCCTCATCATTCCCCTGGGGCGCGTGGACGGCTTCATGGGCATGGGGAGCGGTTTGGTGACCGGCTCCGCCCTGTCCCTGGTCATTCTCGCGCTGCTCAACCCGTTGGGTTCCGGGGTCGAGGAAATCGAGTGGAACCCGATGGATCTCCAGAAGACCGACGCGATCGCGTCCCTGTTCACCGCCGTGGTCGACACCGTGCATCAAGTCGCCCTGCAGGAATCCACCGTGGGTCGTTTCGTCGCCGAATCCTTCCCCGGCGTGCTGATCGCCAATCCGAACTTCTCGGACCCCGGGCTCGAACCGTATCCCGGCGAGCTCACCCTCAGCGCGTACTAGAATCCGCGTCCGGCTCATTGGACCGCGAACCGCGCGTCGCCGCGTGAGGGCACGCGGCCTACAGGAACCGGACCGCGGACCGCACGGCGCCGCGTGGGGGCACGCGGCCTACATCCCGGCCCGGTGCGCGCGCCAGGCGGAGCGAGTGAAGGAAGCGGTTCATGGTGAACCACGAGGTGTTCGTCCGTGGTCTTTCGGGTCGCGGAGCGACCCTTCCAGGGTAGCCAGGGGGTTCAACCCCCGCGCAGGCAGGCCCACGGAAAAGGGTGAGGCAACCCGTTGGCGAGGCGCGTCGCGTCGCGTGCTTCGGGGAACCGAACCGCGCACCGCACGTCGCCGCGTGAGGGCACGCGGCCTACAGGGAACCGAACCGCGGACCGCATCTCGCCGCGTGGGGGCACGCGGCCTAGAGCGTGCAGGCCCGGCGCGGTTGCGGCACCCGGTTCTTGGTGATCCAGGAGGTGTTCGTCCGGGGTCTCCGTGGTCGCGGAGCGACGTTTCGAAGGTTGCCGGGGGTTTCAACCCCCGGATCGAGCCCATCGGAAAGGAATCCTCGTCGCGGAGCGACGTCCGAGTCCTCCGCCCTTCAACCCCATCCCCCTCCCCGCCCCTCCGCTCGAGCGTCGCTCCGCGACGCACCGGGAAACGGAGGGCAAAACCGGGGCCTGAAGGCCCCGGCAACCTTCGGTCGTCGCTCCGCGACTTCGCGGCAGGCGCCGCACAGGCAGGCCCGCGGAGCAGGAGTAGGTTGAGGCGTCCCGTTGGCGAGGCGCGTCGCGTCCTTCGGGGAACCGGACCGCGGACCACGCGTCGCCGCGTGAGGGCACGCGGCGACTACAGGCAACCGAACCGTGAACCGCTCCGCGCCGCGTGGGGGCACGCGGCCTACAGGGACCGAACCGCGGACCGCACCGCGCGACGGCAAGGGGCCTACATCCGGGCCCAGTACCCTCACGGAACGGCGTGGTTGCTCCCGCCCTCGCGGGAGGAACGTCGTTACTTGATCTTGACCCACTTGCGGGTCTGGCTGCTCTTCAGGATGGCGTCGCAGACCTTCACTTCGTGGTGACCGTCCTCGACGGTGGCGAACATGGCGCCGTCCCGCTTCCCGCTCGCGATGGCTGAGTAGATGGCCCGGCAATTCATCTTGAACGTGTCCGGGAAACCTTCCGCGTGCCCGCCCGGATAATCGGTGAACGCGGCGACATCCTCGGAGAATCCCGGCGATCCGCGCAGCGAGGTCTCGTTGGCGCCGTCCCGGCTGCCGTACTGGATCGTGTTGGGTTCTTCCGAGTTCCAGCACGCGGATTTCTTCGCGCCGTAGATCTCGAGGCGGAGGCAGTTCTTCCGTCCGGCCGCGACCTGGGAGACGTTGAGGCTGCCGAACACCCC
>CAZSOV010000189.1:0-15334 GCA_964608505.1 uncultured Verrucomicrobiota bacterium | reverse complement strand
TATTGGAGCGGCGGCGATTTTTCGTCGGTTTCAAGTCCGACGGGCTGCTAGCCCGCCGCCCCGCGGTACCGCACCCGGGCAAATCCCAGGGCGAGCCCGAATCCGCAATCGAAGTGTTCCAAGCGATCCCGCAACCGCCCCGGACCGCTCATGACCAGGCCCGCCAGCAACGGCGAGACCAGCAGACTTGCCCGTCGATGCCCGGGCGACTGGAGGAACGCGGCGGGAAACTCACGCCTCCGGATAATACGGCAGCTTCCACGGCGCCCGATACTCCACGCCCACCAACTTGTCCGCCTCCGCGTCGCCGATCACCCGTTCCTTCGTGTGATCCCAGTAGATCTTGCGACCCGACCGCTGCGCCACGTTCCCCAGATGCGCCAACGTCGACACGTGATGTCCCAGCTTCACGTTCTCCACCGGCAGGGCCCGGGATTTCACGCAGTCCAGGAAGTTCCTCACGTGCGCCGGCCGCGCGTCGCCGCTGCCCGGGAACTTCTTCGGCTCCTCCGCGTCCTTGCGCCGCTCGCTCAGCACCTCCCACCCCGCGTCCGTCAGGAACATCGTCGCCTTCGTCCCCGTGAACGAGATGCCCCACGGACGCGAGTTCAACCCGATGCCCACGCCGTTCTTGTGCTCCCACACCAGCATGTAGTCCGGGAACTCGTACACCGCGATCTGGTTGTCCGGCGTCTCCCACGCCTCGTCCACGTTCAGGTTGCCGCCGCTCGACATCACCGATTTCGGCGGCTGCGGCCCCATCGCCCACAACATCACGTTGATCAGATGCACGCCCCAGTCGGTCATCAACCCCCCCGCGTAGTCCCAAAACCACCGGAAGTTGAAATGGAACCGGTTCGCATTGAATTCCCGCTTCGGCGCCGGCCCCAGCCAGCGCTCGTAATCCACCCCCGCCGGCACCGGACCGTCCGGCTTCTTTGGACACGCCGGCAGCCAATCATGGTAGGCCCAACCCCGCACCAGCGTCACCTTCCCAAGCTTGCCCGACTGCACGTAGTCCACCGCCTCCCCGATCGACGTGCTGCTCCGCCATTGCGTGCCCATCTGCACGACCCGCCCGTGCTTCTCCGCCGCCGTCACCATCGCCCGCCCCTCCCGGACGCTCGTCGCCAGAGGTTTCTCCACGTACACGTCCTTTCCCGCCTGGCACGCCAGCACCGTCGGCAACGCGTGCCAATGATCCGGCGTCGCCACCAGCACGCAGTCCACGTCCTTCCGATCCAGCACCTCCCGGAACTCCCGCGTCGTCGCCGGCAGCTTCCCCCGCCGTCGCTCCACCATCTTCGCCCCCTCCGCGATGTTCCGGTCGTCCACGTCGCACACGATCGTGCACTCCACCTCGGGATTCAGAAAAAACGTGTCCAAATCCCCGCGTCCCATCCCGCCGCTCCCGATGACCCCCACCCGCACCTTCTCGCTCGCCGCCGGCGCCTGACCGTATCCCCGCGAGACGATCAATCCGCCGTACAACGCCCCCGACGCCGCCGCGGTCGTTTTCAGGAACCCGCGCCGATTCAGGGATCGTCCGGCACCGGCCCCCGCACCCGGGCCGGAGCCCGAACCCGAATCCGACGCCACGCCACGGGAAGCCAAGGAAGACAGGGAATCGCTGGACATGTGGGGATGAAACGTCGCGCCCGGCCCCGATTCAAGGCCCCCGTGGCCACGCCACGGATTCCAATGAAACTCCCGGAGCTATATTTCTACCACAATTAGAATGAAAGACCCGGACGATAATCCGCATGTCCATGCTGTTTTGCTGTTTGGACAATCCGGTTTCCGGGCCTTTTCTCATAACATTCCCGGCTCTTCATTTCTTTGAAGCGTTCGGTCGCTTCGGTCCGGGCCTTGCCGTGCGCTGGAGTACCCCCCCATCGCGCCGACCAGGGTCATGCTCTGAATCCACGGCAGGGATGAAGCCGACCCTGGCCCCGCTTCGATACTCGCCGCCGCCGAATCATGGCGGCACCCTCGCCGAAAGCCCCCCCGGTGAAGCCCGCCCGCCCCACCCCATCCGCCGCGCGATCACTGACCCGCTTGATCCTCCTCGGGGTCGTCCTCCTGGCGTCGCTCGCGGCCTGGTCGTTCCGCGGCCCCCTTGGCGACCGCCTGATGCGCCGCGCCGTCCTGGCCCACCCCGCTCCCCCCACCACGATGCTGGAGGAGTTCTTCGCCGGGGCGCCTTCCGTGTCCGCCGCCATTGTCGCCGCGTGGAACACCGACCGGATCATCCACCGCGAAGCCGCGGTCCGCCAGTTGGCTCGCCGCCGCCGCCCGGACTCCAAAGCAGCGCTCCCGCCCGAACTCGAGTCCATCCTGCTTTCGGCGGCCCTCGATCCGGACCAGAACGCATGCGAGGCCTCGTTCGCCGCGCTCCAAGCCTGGGACCATCCCGCCCTGCCCGCCCTCGCGATCCGGCAACTCGACAACCCCGACCCCGTACTCCGCCGACTGGGCCTCGACAGCCTGCGCCGATTCCCCGGTGCCTCGCCCATTTCCGCGGTCGCCCGGCTACTGGAGGATCCCCGCCCGGACATCGTGGCCCTGGCTCTGCACACCCTGGGGCGGCTCGCGGGCGAGGACTTCGGCGCAAGGCTCTCCGATGCGGTCGCGGTCGAGGACGAGAAAATGAGGCGTCCCAGCCGGATCCCCTCGCCGGCGCGGCGGACCAGTGAACGGACCTTCACCCCGGGACCTCGAGGACGACCTCGTGTCCAACGCCTCGTTGAAGGGGTTCTGTCAGCCGCCAGGCGATGCGGAGCGGACGCGGGCTACCTGACCCCGGAAGTCCTGGCCTCCGCCGCCGCTCAAAGGGGGCGTATCAGCGGGCGGGAGGACCGGTCCGGGCGCGATGCTCGGCGACGGCACCGGCAATGGTGGAAACCGACCGGAGCACCTGCCGGGCAACCTCCGCGTCGGGGATCTTCACTCCAAACTGTTTGTCGAGGGCCACGACGATCTGGAGGGCGTCCACCGAGTCGAGGCCAAGGCCCCCCGGCCCGAACAGGGGAAGGTCATCGCCGATCTCGCTCTCCGGCGTCTGCAACATCAGGTTCGCCACGAGCAATTGTCGGATCTCGGCTTTGAGCGCGTCGGTGGGAGAGTCCATCATCAGTAAATGCCGCCGTCGATTTTGAGGGCGGAACCTGTGAGATAACCCGCCTCGGGACAAGCCAGAAACCGGACTGCCACGGCGACTTCCGCCGGGGTTCCGAAGCGCCGCATCGGCACCCGCGCGACCGCGGCCTGCCGTTCCTCGGGCCGGAGTCCTGCCAGCAGTTCGGTCTCGATGTACCCGGGACAGACGGCGTTCACCGTGATCCCGATGCGGGCCACTTCCTTGGCCAGGGACCGGGTCAGGGCCACGACCCCGGCCTTGGCGGCGGCATAATTGGTCTGCCCCGCCGGCGCGAGCAGCGCGCTGAGCGACGCGATGTTCACGATGCGCCCGTGCCGCTGGCCGATCATCGTCGGCAAGACCGCCTGGCACCCGTGAAAGACGGCGTCGAGGTTCACGTCCATGATCCGACGCCAGCTCTCGAACGACATCGTCGCCAGCAATCCGTCCTCGTGGGTTCCGGCGTTGTTGACGAGCACGTCGAGGCGGCCGTGACGCGCCGTGATCGTGCCCACCGCCGCCCGCCACGAGTCCGGGCTTGTGACGTCGAGATCGACGCACGCGGCGCGGTCCGGATGCAGGCCCACGAGTTCCTCGGCGCGCGCCCGGTTCACGTTCACCGCGAGCCATACGAACCGGTCCGGCGCTTCGGCCAGGAAGGTCTCGGCGATGGCGCGGCCCAGCCCGCCGTTGCTGCCGGTCACCAGGATGACACGCGGAATCATGGGCAATTCGGTGAATCAACGTCCGCGACCGCACCCATCGTCCCCGCCAGGCGGGCGCCGATGGCCTGGAAATGACCGCCGACGACGCTGAGGCAGGCGTTCGCGAAGGCTCGCTCCTTCAACGCGGTGCAGGCGGCGACGAACTGCCAGGCGGTGGCCGCGGCCAGACCCTCGCCCAGCACGCGCCGCGGGGAAAGCCTGGAGCCGTTCCAATCAGCCCAGGCGCGCTCCTCCGCGCGGTCGACGCGGGTCGAACCGCACCGTGAATCCACGAGCAACGCCCCGGGCCCCGCTGCCGGCAACTGCCCCCGCATCGCGCGCGCGGCGGCCAGCCTCGACGGGAGCCTCGCGTACACGTGGGGGTCCGTGATGCACCCGAGTTCCACGCCCGCTTCCGGTCCCAACCCGGGCTCCCGGGCCAGCAACAAGGCCCCCGCCCCCTCGGCGGGGGTCGCGCCCGGCGCCAGGTGTCCGAGCGCATCCGCGAAGGTCCACGCCGCCTCGTCCATGCCCACCACCAGGCAACGGTCCACGCGTTCCTCGAGCAACCAGCGCACCCCCATCCACACCGCCTGCACGAACGCCGTCTGATCGGCGATCAGGCTGTTGCAGGGGCCCGTGCACCCGAGATAGGCCGCGACGTGGCTGGTCGGGGCATTGATGACCGTTTCCGGAAACAGGATCGGGCTCGCGGTCGACGCGTCGCGGAGCACGTCGTCGTAGAACCGCTCCGAATAACGCAGGGATCCGGCGTGTGTGCTCGCGACGATGCCCAATCGAAGGCCCGCGGCGGGAAGGTCGGGTTCCCCGTCCAATGCCTCGAGACAGGCGGCGAGGGCATAGTGCGAGATCCGGCTGGCCCGGCGCAGCCGGGTATGGGCAAGCCAGGCCGGACGCGGCGAGGTCGGCGGCGGCGGCACCAGACGCGCCGGAAAGACCCGGTCGCCGGCGGGAGTCCGCAGTTCCTGGACCGGCAGCGGCACGCCCGCGTGCAGCGCGTCGCGCAATGGCCCCACGCCCCAGCCCGCGGGGGAAACCGCGCCGACACCCCGCACGTGAATGCGGACCCGATTCACGGCCACCTCCCGAGCACCAGGGCCGCGTTGGCCCCGCCGAATCCAAACGAATTGGAAAGGACCACTTTCACCCGGGCATCGGTCGGCTCGCGCACGATGGGAAAGGGGCACAAGGGATCCACCTGCCCGAGATGGGGCTCGGGCGGCAGCCACTGTTCGCGCAGGACCATCAGGCACACCACGGCCTCGACGGCCCCGGCTCCCCCGAGGAGGTGTCCGATCGAACCCTTCGTGGAACTGACGGGCAGCGTCCGGGCCCGCGCGCCGGCCCACCGGGCGATGGCCCGCGCCTCCGCGGCGTCATTGAGCGGGGTACCGGTGCCGTGCGCGTTCACGTAATCGACGTCTTCGGGCTGCACGCCGGCGCGCGCGCAGGCCTCGTTCATCGCCTGGACCGCGGCGATCCCCTCCGGATGCGGCTGCGCGAGGTGATGGATGTCGAGCGCGGCGCCGTATCCGAGGATCTCCCCGAGTATCCCGGCCCCGCGCGCGCGCGCGTGGTCCCACGACTCGAGCGCCAGGGTGGCCGCGCCTTCCCCGAGCGCCAACCCGTCACGCCCCGCGTCGAAGGGCCGGCAGGACGTCGTGGACAACGCCTGCAGCGCGTCGAACCCCGCGAAGACCAACCGGCTCAAGGCGTCGTAACCCCCGGTGAGCACCCGCGGGAACGCGCCGGATCGGACCAACTCCCAGGCGTGCCCGATGGCGTCCGCCCCGGAGGCGCAGGCATTCGACACCAGGGTGACGGGCCCCCCGAATCCGAGGGCTTCCGCCACGTCGCCGGCCTGGGATTGCGCCTGGTAACGCGCGGCCAGAGTGGCCTGACCCCGACGCCGCGCGGGCCCGCCGGCCAGGGCCCGCCGGAAGAACTCCTCGCCGCACTCCATGCCGCCGCTCGTCGTACCCACCACGAAGGGCAACTCCGCGCCGGCTTCCCAACCCGCCTGCCGCCACGCTTCCGTGGTGGCCGCGAGCAGGAGGCGCGAGGCGCGACTCCATCGACGTCGCCTCCGCGCGCCGGTTGGCAGCCCCGCCGGCCACTCCGGCAGATCCACTTCTCCGGCCATCCCGGCCCGTTGCCGGGATACATCGAAGAGTGTCACCGGACGAAACGCGCGAGCGCCCGCCCGAAAACCCCGCGCATTCACGGACCAGCCCGCGCCAAAGGCCGTGACGATGCCGGCCCCCGTGATGACGACCCGCTGCGGCGACGAGGGAGGGGCGACGGGGAACAGCATGAAACGAAATGTACGCCCCGATTCCGTCGGGCGGGGCCCGTCGGCTTCGCGCGGGCGCGCGGTCTATTTCCACTTCACGACCACGGCCACCGCCCGATCTCCGGCCAGGCCGAGGTCCTGGCGCACCGCCGCACCGGTCGGGGATGGGTCGCCGCCCTTCGGCAGCAGAATGATGGCATCGCCGCCGGCGGCCTTGGCCTGTTTCGCCGCCTGCATGGCGTCGCCCCGGTTCCAGTCGATGGAAGGATTGTCGAACTGGACGACCCCAAGCACCTCGTAGGCTTTCTCGGGCCAACCCTTGTAGACGGGAACCTCGTAGACCCCGTCGGTCAGGGAGGACCCCACCGGCCAGGCCTTCTGCGGACCGTCGTACCTGGAATACATCATGGACTCGCAGCCGGCGAACACGAGCAGGAGCGACGAAGCGACGAGCCGAAGCAGGAGGGGTGGCTTCATACGGCTTTCGAGTCTGGATTCGAAGGTCGGATCCACAAGGAATTTTGGGCCAACCCACCCGGCACCCGCCGTAGTCGGGCGAAATAGGTCCAGAGCGGTCCCACGACGCCCCGCTGGCGCAACCGCTCCACCAGCGACGCGAACGTCGGCGGCGGTTCCCCGATGATCCAGTTCGCGTCCGTCTTCACGAATTCCGCGAGCCGGGCCTGGACCGCCTCCCGATCCAGGCCGGGAGCAAAGTAATGACAGGGATCGAGCAACTCGGTCTCCCGCCCGATCGCCCCCTCCGCCATGGCCCTCCGGTAGAGGCTGGTTCCCGGGTACACGCGCATCCCGACGATCGGAAGGAAGATCGAGTCCGGCAGGAGTCGCGACCGCGTCAGGGTCTCCTCCAGCGTCGACATCGTCTCCCCCGGTCCACCCACGATCAGGAAGTGACACTGGTCCACCTTGGCCGCCGCCGCCAGTTCCGCCGACCGCCGGATGTCCTCGAACCCCAGCTTCTTCTCGTAGGCCTCGAGCACCGGGTCGGACAGGCTGTCGGAGCCGAACTCGATGTGGGCCAGCCCGGCCCGGGCCATGAGGTTCATCAGCTCGTCCGTGAGTCCCTGCGGTCGGAGGAAACAACCCCACGGAAGCCGCACGCCCCGGCGCAGGATGGCCTCGCACGTCTCAACGACGTGCGTTGGCGACGAGTTGAACACCGAGTCCACCACGAAGACATACCGCGCCCCGCCCGCCGCCAGTTGGGCGAACTCGTCCGCCACCAGCTCCGGGGGACGCCGCCGGTGGCGTCGTCCCTCGATCAGCGGGTAGGTGCAGTAACAACACTCGAAGGCGCAGCCGCGCTGGGTCTGGACGTTCAGCATCCGGCTCCCGCGCACGTAGAAATCGACCAGACGCTCCGGGCGATCCTCCGGAGCGACGGAGCGGTCGAGACGATCCGGGCGCTGTGGATTGCGGCGGATGAGGTCGCCGTCGCGATACACGAGGCCCGGGATGCCGCGAACGTCGCCGCCCGATTCCAGCGCGTCGATCAACGCGAGCAGGCCCGCCTCGCCCTCGCCCTGGATCCCGAAGTCGGCGCCGCTGCGCTCGAGGAGGCGCTCGGGGAAGATGGAGAAGCCGCTGCCACCGACGACGATGGGCACCCGGCTGCGCTGCCGGATGCGTTCGCACAGCGTGACGAGGGCGCCATGAAAGGTCTCCCGGTTCCGGAACGCGACGTCGTCGATGTTGCGGAGCGAGACGCCGACGAGGTGGGGATCGAACTCCCCGAGCACCTGCTCGAGGGGGACGGAGTCGGCGAGGCAATCGACCCAGCGCGTCTCGTGGCCGGCCTCGCGGAGCGCGCCGGCGAGCCGGGCCAGACCGAGCGGAAAAACGACGTAGGGAACCTCGTACGCGTTGGCGCTGACCAGCAGGATCCGGCGTTTCATGGGGGCGTCATCGACACGGGCACGGGACGACGGATCGGGCGAGATGCTCCACCATCCCGACCCGGGAGGGCCGCAGTCCCTCGGCCGCCACGGCCTCGAGAATGCGTTCCTCGGTCATGATGAAGCGGTCCCGTTTGTAGATCACGTAGTCATCCCGCACCGCGGCGGGCGTGAGGTTGATCGTGACCAGGTTCGCCCCGGCGCGCAGGCCCCGGCGATAGCCGCCTTCCGCAGCGAGGTTCAGCGCGCTGACGGCCGGAATGACCCATTCCGGATGCTGGAGCCGCAGCGCGGCAATGCAATTGAACGTCCAGTCCGCATTCGCCGGCGCGCCGTCCCGGAGCGGAGTCTGGCTGCCGGCGACGAACGGGCTGACACTGCAACCGATCAACGGCAGTTCCGTCGCGAGACGGAGCCCGGCAAGCAATTCCTCCGGCGGCTGGCCCGGGAGGCCGACGATGAAGCCCGAACTCACCAGCCACCCCTCCCGCGCGAGGGCCCGGATGTGGTCCAACCGCTCGGCGAGCGTGCCGGGCGCCGACACCGCCCGGAAGCGCGAGGCTTCCGCCGCCTCGAACTTCATGATGTACACGCTCGCGCCGGCCTCGCGCAGTTCGCGATACAGGACCGGGTCCAGGGTGCCCAGGCAGACGATGATCCCCAGCGACGTCTCCCGCCGCAGCCGGCGGATCAGGGGCAACGCCACCTCGCGCACCACGACCGGGTCCTCCCCGGCCTGGAGGTTCACCTCGGTGACGCTCGGCGGACGCTCGTGGAGCAGCAGTTCCTCCAGCGTGTCGAGCCGCAGACGGAACCGGTCCAGCGCGGCGTTCTGCCGGCGCATGCCGCAGTAATGGCAGCTCTCCCGGCAATAATTCGAGATCTCCACCACCGCCCGCACGAAGACCTCCCGACCGAAACGGTCCCGCGTCACGGCGGCCGCGCGTTCGTGCAGCGCCTGCTGACGGGAACCATCGGCGGTCAGATCTGCCAGGCTGGGGACGAACATTCCTTTGCGGGCGTCGGTTCTAGCGGGCTCCCGCGCGTCCGGGCCAGCAATTTCCCCTTGGCCTGACTCGTCGGTCCTCTAGCTTCCCTTCCGGACCCATGCCCGGATCCTGCGCCGCCATCATTCCCGCGTGGAACGAAGCCCCCACCCTGGGGCCGCTCGTGGCCCGCACCCGCCTCTTCGCCGACCACGTCGTCGTCGTGGACGATGGTTCGACCGACGCCACGGCGCGCGTGGCCCGCGCCGCCGGAGCGCTCGTCCTCGTGCAACCCGCCAACCTCGGCAAGGGTGCCGCCCTGCGCGCCGGAATGCGCCTCGCCCGCGAACTGGCCTGCTGCTGGATCGTCACCCTCGATGCCGACGGCCAGCATGCCCCCGAGCAGATCCCGGCGCTGCGCGCCCGCGCCGCGGCCACCGGCTGCGCCCTGGTCGTGGGCAACCGCATGCACGCCGCCCCGCGCATGCCCTGGCTGCGGCGGACCGCCAACCGCTGGATGAGCCGCCGCCTCTCCCGCCGCGCCGGGCGGGAACTGCCGGATTCGCAGTGCGGATTCCGCCTCGGCCGCCTCGATCTCTGGGAACGCCTCCCACTCCGCACCGAGCGCTTCGAGACCGAGTCGGAGACCCTCCTCGCCTTCCTGGCGGCCGGGCACGCTGTCGAGTTCGTGCCGATCCCGGTGCTGCCCTCCCCTCGTCCCAGCCGCATTCATCCCCTCCGCGATGCCGTTCGCTGGCTGCGCTGGTGGCATGGTTCCTCCACCTTCGGACCACCCATCGCGGAGCGCCCCGCCTGGGCCCTGCCCCGCGCATGAGTTCCCCCGGCATCGCAAATGCCCGGCCCGCGGCCTTCCGCCATCCCTGGCTCCGCGCGGCCCTGCGCCTGACTGTCCTCGGCCTGGTCCTCGGCTGGGCCTACGGATGGGCGGGTCCGCACCTTTACGCCGAGGGCCGGCGCCACGGCTTCGCCTGGGGCATGGCCCATGGCGCCTGCATGCCCATGGCCCTGCCCGCCCTGCTCCTCGGACGGGAGGCGAGCATCTACTCGGACTCCAACACCGGACGCGGATACAAACTGGGTTACATCGCCGGGATCAACCTCTGCGGCCTCGTGTTCTTTGGCGGCGCCTTCGGGTCGCCCCGCCGCCCGCCTCCCCCTCAGAACCACCAACTCCGGTAGATCTCGATCACGTCGAGCGGCCCCCCCGCCCAGTACCGGTTCGCCGGCAGGAAAAACGTCCGGCTCCCGCCGTCGAACGACAGGACCGACGGGCCCGAGGGATCGTTCGGGTCGTAAGCCAGGAACCGTGTCCCGCCCTGCCCGCCGCCCCCCTCGACCGCGTACAGCGTCATCCCGTGGTTGATGGTCAGTTGGGGAAACCGCACCAGATGCACGATGGCCGGCTGGCCCCGCGCCAAGCGCGCGGTCAACTGCCGGTACGTCCGGTCCTGATGCGCACGGGTGATCGGGAACACCATGCGCCAGTGGCTGCGCAGCACGTAGGAGCGCCAGGCCCCGCCGCATTCCGCCTTCAACAGCCCCTCCCGGTCCCGGCTGAACGACCGCAGCCCATCGTACCCCGGGAAACCCACCCGCCCCCCGGGGGACGAGGGAATCCGGGGATTCCGGCGCAGGACCTGCCGCACGCACGCCCTCGACTCCGCCAGGGACCCCGGTTCCGCGTCCGCGCGAAACTCCGCGTGCAGAAAAAACTGGCGCACGGCCCGGGCGAGCACGAAGCAGCGCAACACGTACGACGGTCGGGGCTCGCGGGCTTCCATGCGCGGGCGACCGCCGCCCGGATCGAACCGGTATTCCCAGGCCAGCTCGTTGGCGAACGCGAAAGTGTCCCGCCCGAAATCGAAGCGGCGCGGGGCGGACGATGCGGTAGGCGCTTGCGGCATCCCTGGGACGCCGTCAGGCTAGGTCCCAGTGCCCACCGAGACAACGCTTTACCAGCGCTGGCGCGAGGTCGCGACGGAGCACCGCTCCGAGTGGGCCCTCCACGAGGCCGCCACCGGAACGCGATGGACCTTCGCCCAGCTGGCCGACGCCGCCGACCGCGCGCCCGCCTGCGGCGACCCGGTCGCCTTCCCGCAGGGCACGCAGTCCGGCTTCGTCCTCGAGGTGCTACGGGCTTGGCGCGAAGGTCGGTTGGTCTGCCCCCTCGAACCTGGCCAGTCCCCTCCGCCCGGCCCCTGGCCCGCCCCGCCCATCGCGCATCTCAAGCTGACCTCCGCCACCACCGGACGCCCCCGGCGTATCGCGTTTACCGCGCACCAGATCGCCGCCGACGCCGCGCAGATCGTCGCCACCATGGGCCTGCGCCCGGACTGGCCCAACGTCGCCGTCGTCTCCCTCGCGCACTCGTACGGCTTTTCGAACCTCGTCACCCCCCTCCTGCTCCACGGCATCCCGTTGCTCCTCGCCGGCTCCGGCTTGCCCGAGGCGATGCGCCGCGCGGCCGCGGCCGCTCCCGCGGTGACGCTCCCCGCCGTGCCCGCCCTGTGGCGCGCCTGGCACGAGGCCGAAGCCATTCCCGCCGGGGTCCGGCTCGCCATCTCCGCCGGTGCCCCGCTCCCCGTCCTGCTCGAACGCGACGTCTTCGACCGGACCGGCCTCAAGATCCACAATTTCTACGGCGCCAGCGAATGCGGCGGCATCGCCTACGACCGCACCGCGACCCCGCGTGCCGACGGCTCCCACGTGGGGACCGCCGTCGACGGGGTTCGCCTCGCCGTCCACCCCGACGGCTGCCTCGAGGTCCGCGGGCCAGGCGTCGCCCTCGGCTACTGGCCCGAGTCCGAACCCACCCTCGGCGCCGGCCTCCATCGCACCTCCGACCTCGCCGAACTCCGCGGCGACGACGTGCTCCTGCTCGGTCGGGCCGTCGACGTCATCAACGTCGCCGGACGCAAGGTCGCCCCGGAAACCATCGAGCGCGTGCTTCTGGAACATCCCGACGTCCGCGAGGCCCTGGTCCTGGGCCTGCCCGCGTCGGGCGGACGGGAGGAGGCCATCGCCTCCGTCATCGTGCCGAACGGCACGGCGAGCGAAGCGACCCTGCGCGAGTTCCTGCTGGCCCGCCTGCCCGCGTGGCAGGTGCCAAGACGCTGGCATTTCGAGGGCTCTTCCCTCGCCGATGGCCGCGGCAAGACCGCCCGCGCCCGCTGGCGGGAGACCTTGTCCGGACCCTGAACCCTTTCCCTTCCCGGACACGACCATGCTCTTCCTCAATCCACCCAGCTTCGACGGCTTCGACGGCGGCGCGGGCGCGCGGTATCAGGCCCGCCGCGAGGTCACGAGTTTCTGGTATCCGACCTGGCTCGCGCAGCCCGCCGCCCTGGTTCCCGGCTCGCGGCTGCTGGATTGCCCGCCGCACCGCCTCGGGCTGGAAGAATGCCTCGCCGAAGCGCGCCGTCACGACCACGTCATCCTGCACACCTCCACCCCCACGCTTCGCAACGACTGCCGCGTCGCCGAGGCCATCAAGGAAGCCCGGCCCGGCACCCGGATCGGGTTCGTCGGCGCCCACGCGGCCGTGCTTCCGACCGAGACCCTCCTGGCTTCGCAGGCCATCGACTGGGTCGGACACCGCGAGTTCGACCACACCTGCCGCGAGGTGTGCGAGGGCCGCCCGCTGGCCGAGGTCCGTGGCCTCTCCTACCGCGACCCCGCCGGAGCCCTGCGGCACAATCCCGAGCGCGAACTGATCGAGGACCTCGACACCCTGCCCTGGGTCGCGGACGTCTACCGGCGCGACCTGAAGATCGAGAACTACTTCATCGGTTACCTCCAGCACCCCTACCTGAGCCTCTACACCGGACGCGGATGCCCCGCGCGCTGCACGTTCTGTCTCTGGCCCCAGACCATCGGCGGCCATCGCTACCGGGTCCGATCCCCCGCGAACGTCGCGGATGAAATGGCCCACCTGAAGCGCCTGTTCCCGAACGTGCGCGAGTACTTCTTCGACGACGACACCTTCACCGCCAATCTCCCCCGGGCCCGGGAAATCGCCCGGCGCATCGCGCCGCTGGGCCTGACCTGGAGCTGCAACAGCCGCGCGAATCTCGACGCCGACACGCTCCGATTCCTCAAGGATCACGGACTGCGGCTGCTGCTCGTCGGGTACGAAAGCGGCAACGCCGGCATCCTCCGCAACATCAAAAAGGGCGTCACCCCGGACCAGATGCGGCGCTTCACCCGCGCCTGCCACGAGGCCGGGGTGGTCGTGCACGGAACGTTCATCCTCGGCTTGCCGGGCGAGACCCTCGAGACCATCGAGGAGACCATCCGCTTCGCTCGGGAACTCGACGTGTTCAGCATCCAGGTCAGCCTCGCCGCCCCCTACCCCGGCACCGAACTGCACCGCCAGGCCCTCGACAACGGCTGGCTGGCCGGGGCCCCGTCGGAAGGCGGCGTGCGCGGCGATGGCCTCCAGGAGGCGGCCTTGAGCTATCCGGGCCTGCCCCGCGAACACATCTTCGAGGCCGTGGACCGATTCTATCGCGGCTATTATTTCCGCCCGAAGCCGATCCTCCGGATCCTGTCGACGATGCTGCGCGACAAGGACGTGTTCCTGCGCCGCTGTCGGGAGGGTTGGGAGTTCCTCGCCACGTTGCGCGAGCGCAAGGCCGCCCGCTGACCCGCCTCGCCGGCCATGCGGGGCCGTCCGGCCTCAGGCGACCGGGCGACGCCAGCGCTGGCGGGCCCCGCGCCAAAGCACCGACATCGGAAGCCAGACCGCCACCCAGGCCAGCGCCCGCAACAGCGGCCACAACGCCAGCAAAAGCCAGGCCGCCGCGGAGAACCGGCAGCGCAACGCCCGGCAGATCGCCACGACCGCGCCGTACTCGATCAACCACTGCCCCCCGAACGCCGCCGCCGCACCCCAGCCACCCCGCCCGCCCGCCAACAGCACGCCCCATCCCAGCAACGGAAGGATCGCCAGCAGGGCCGCGTAGGCCAGCGGACGACACCAGCGGATGGTCTTCTGCCAGCGATAATAGTGCCGCAGCGCTCCCCCCAGCGTCGTCTCGAGCGCCAGCGTCTCCACCCGGATCCCGCTCAGCCCCACCGAGCCCAGCCGTTGCCCCAGCAGATAATCGTCCGCCAGCGCGTTCCCCAGCTCGTCCCACCTCGTCACTGCCCGGAAATCCGCCGCGCGAAAAACCGTCGCCGCCCCGAACGTCATCGCCATACCCCCGCGGCGTCCCAGCAACAGCGCCCCCGGGAGGAACTCGGCGTTCACGAACGCCGCGTCCAACACCGCCGCCGCCCTTCCGGCGTGGCCGACGAAATAGGGACACGTCACCGCCCCCACCCCCGGGTCCGCCACGGCCCACCGGAGTTCCGCCAGCAATCCCGGCGGTGCCACCACGTCCGCGTCGGACCAGATCCAGATCTCCTTCCGCGCCTCGCCGGCCAGCACCTCCAGCCAGGCGACCTTGGGATTGGCCCGCCCCCGCGGCGGGTCCCCGCGAATCACGCGAATGCGGGCCGCTGGCTCCCGTCGGCACCAAACCTCCACGGTCCCCCGCCAGAACGGCCATTCCGACTCCGGCAAACCGAGGAGCAGTTCGTCCATGGGCTCGAGTTGCTCCACGAAACTCGCAAGGGCGGCGATCAACCGTGCCCGTTCCTCCCCCGACGAGGCCAACGGCAGTGGCTTGAACAGACTCACCGAAGGACCTGCCCCGGGAAGGACCGGGCCCCCCTCGGGAGACACGCCGGGCGCGCGACGGCCCATGCCACGCCTGGCGTGCCCGTGCACGAGCCAGACCGCCAGCCCCCACCAGATCGACGCGGCAACGGACCAGACCGCCAGCCCCCTTTCCAGTTCACTCATGCGGTGATCCGCGCCCCCGGGTTTGCGACGTCAGTGAAGGGAAACCGCCGAAAGCTTCCGGGCCTTTCCTGCCACGCCCGCCGTGGCACGCGCGGCTCCCCGGGAAAGCAACGCTGCATCTTGTTTCTTCCCAGGAGGTACACGCGGGGACACAGACTGAGCCTGATTTTCGGGGCGGTCTTGGGTCGTGCGCTCGACAAGCTCGGCCCCGGACAGCCTCTCGCAACCGCCGGCCCAAGGACAAGCCGGAGGCGCTGACCTGGCGCGGCATGTCGAGCCTTCTACCCGAACACCGCCTTCTTCAGGTCCCGCAACACGTACGCCTCCGTCCCCTCCAATCCCCGCACCCGGCGCGCCCCGTCCTTCCGCTTCTTCCCGAACCGCTCCCGATGCGCCCCGAAAATCC
>CAZSOV010000188.1:0-15336 GCA_964608505.1 uncultured Verrucomicrobiota bacterium | reverse complement strand
AACAACAATAGAAAAATCCCTTGATTGGTGCACCTCAGCTGTTGGCTACCGTCCGTCGTCCCTCCGGGACGAACGTTGAGCCGGATGGAAATTGCCTGCCCGCTTCACGGATCGCATCAGGGCCCGCGCAGTCGGAAGTAGCCGGCGGAGCCGGCCAGGGGAGGATGATACGGGCTGGCGACGCCGGGAACCACGGTCCACGGGCCTGTGGGCGCGGGAGCGGATTCGAGGACGACGCCGGAACCACTCCACGACAACGCGAGCCCGGGGCGTCCGGCCACGGGTTCGGAGGCGAGCGCGAGGACGAGGGCGGTGCTCTCGAGATTGCCCGCCAACGTGGTGGCCGCACTGATGGTGTCGCCGCACTTTCCGCGAACGACGCAGCGGTACCGTCCGGGGTCGGCGACCAGGCCCCGGTCCACCCGCAGAACGCTGTTCGTCGTGCCGGCGTAGGGAAAGGCCTCCACGAGCTTCACGCCGTCGCGTTGCCACTCGTAGGTCAGGGGCGACACCCCGGCGGCGATCACGCGGACCAGGATCGAGTTCGACGCGGGATCCTCGGACACCCGGGGAGGCCGAAGGACGAGCGGTTCGTCGGCGAGCACGCGTTCGTAGGTGCGCCCGGAAAGGCCGGGCTCGGCGACGCCGGGCACCGGGTTGCCGCCGTACTGCCCGCCGAACATGACCACGGAGTGGCGACGTTCGTCGTAGGCGGCGCCTGCCTGAAGGTGGAATCCGACGACGGCGCTCACGTCGTCCCGGCGCCAGTCCGCGCCGTTCCAGCGCCAGACCCGCTCCTGGTCGTTGCCGTCCCCCGCCCAGTAGATCACCTCGCCGCGGTATCGGTCGTACACGATTCCGTAGCCGCTCCCCGCCTGGGCCGGCGTATGGCCGAAGCCCTGAAAAGGGGTGGGAATCGGGTTCCAGTTCGTGCCGTTCCAGGTCCACGTCACCAGGTCCAGGCCGGGGATGTTGTTTACCTGCGGGGGAAGCACCGCGTACCCGCGGCGTTCGTCCCAGACCATCCGGGGCCGGGGCGGGCTTCCGAACTGACCTCCGAACAGGGGGCGTTCCCCGGTGACCTCCCGTCGCGTCCAGTTCGTGCCGTCCCAGGTCCAGATGTCGCCCGCGCGGGAGTTGGACAACTGGGTATCGCCGCCGTAGAGGGTCGTCACCCGGCGCACGGGATCGTAGAAGAGCGCGTGGCCGATCCGGGGTGCCGGGGCCTCGGCGGCTGTCGGGAAGCGCTGGGACCAGGTCGCGCCGTCGTATTCCCAGGTTTCGCCGCTGGGCGCGCTGTTGCCGACGACGTCGTTGGTCATCCCGCCAAACAGCACGACCCGCCCGCGATGGACGTCGAACGCCAATCCGAACTCCGACCGTCCCCGGGGCGCATTCGGAAGGTCGCGGCGGACCCAGCGGGTTCCGTCGTACTCCCAGGTGTCGGACGGGCGGACGTCGGCGATGTTCCGCGTGTCGACCATTCCGCCGAACATGACGGAGACGCCCCGGCGGGAATCGTAGACGAGGGCATGATTTCGGCGTGGGGGCGGGCCGTTGGTGTCGACGACGAGGAAGGGCGGGTTGGGAGCGACCCCGATTCCGGCGACGCGCGAGGTCACGGAGTTGCACGTGTCGGCCACGATGCAGTCGTAGGCGGCGTCGTCGAGGTAGCGAAGCGAGGCGAACGCGAGCGTGGCCTGGTCGGCGCCGAGGATCCGGGCGTCGCGGGCGGCGAGGGGTTCGCCGTTGCGGCGCCACTGGTAGCGGAGCGGGCCCTTGCCGAGGGCCAGGACGCGCAGCGAGACGGTGGTACAGGCCTGGTTGGTCACCGAGGCGGGGTGTTGCCGGATCCAGGCGCCCGCGGTGAGGGCCACGGCCTGCGAATCGGTCGCCCCGCAGTCGTTGGCCAGCCGGCAGAGATAGTACCCGTTGTGCTCGGGCCGGAACGATTCGAAGCGCAGGACGGGACCGGTCGCGCCGGGAACCGGGGTCGCATCGGCCGGATTGGGATTGCCCGCGGCGTCGGGGCCGAGGCGAAGCCATTGGTACCGGACCGGACGTTCCGGATCGGCGGCGGCGCCGCTTGCGAGCCAATCGGCCCACGCGTTCAACGAATCCGGCCCCGGCACGACCCGGGCCTCGAGCGGTTCCCCGGGGCACACCTGACGTGCGAGCGGTTGTTCGAGGATGCCCGGACGGGTGAACACCTTGACCAGGCAGGGGGACGAAGTGATCGAGTTGCCGCAGGCATCCTTCATGACCACCTCCCAGATCCCGGGTTCGGAGCCCTTCACGGCGCGGATCGGACTCGGTCCGGGCAGGTCGGCGAAGCCGGACTCGCCGAGATGCCGGCGCCAGATATAGGTGACCCCTCCCGGCGAGGAAGCCTCCACGGCGAGAGTGACCGGGGGCGAGAGCGATTCCGACCCGGTCTGGCAGGTCTCGACCCGCGCCGGCAGATCCCGGTTGAGGGTGAGCAACGGACGCAGTTCCCACGTTTCGAGCGGGGCACGGTCGTGGATCGAGTCCGTGGATTCCGACCTGCCGCCCACCATCACCGTCACGCCGCGGCGCTCGTCGTAGACCATGTCATGGCCCAACCGTCCCCTGGGAATGGAGGATGGCGTCGTGGGTACCACGTGCGGGAGTTCCGGTCGTTGCGGGTCGAACTCGAAATAGGGCTGCGCGGTTTCCAACTCGGTCTGGCTGTCGGGATTCGGGTCCGGGCGACGCACCGCCCCCCCGAAGACGACGTACCGGTCCCGGCGGCTGTCGTGGACCATCCGATGCCCCACCCGGGGGAAGCGACTCGCGAGCCGGTAGAGCCCGTTGGGTCCCAACACGCACAACCCGTCGAACGAGTCGAAGTGTGCCTCGCCCCGCGTGCCCTCGGTGCGTCGGCCTCCGTGCAGCACGATCCGCTGCCGCCCGCGGTCGTACGCCATCGCGAACTCCGAAAGGCGGTGGAACTCGGCCTGCCCGTCCGCGCCGGCGTGTTGGTGGCCCTCGCGTTTCCACTCCGCGCCCGACCAGACCAGCCGGGAGGCACTCGAGAACATGCCCTCGTAGGTTTCGGCGGGAATCAGGGTGGTGAACCGAATCCGGGCGTCGCCGCCGAACAGCACCACCTGACCCCGGGCGACATCGAACACCATGCGATGATCATCGCGCTCCGCGGATTCCGAGAACTGCATCCCCAGCGCGTACAATCCACCCACCAAATCGGCCTGGCGGGTCCAGCGTCCCTCGAAGCGCCCGCTCCGGGCAAATGACCAGGAGTCGGAGAGCGGCGCGTTCGCGGCCCTGCCGAACCCGCCGGCGAGGACGGTGACCTTCCGCACCGGATCGTAGGCCAGGGCGGCATCCAGGCGGTCCGGGGGGCGCGGCCCCGAGACGGTCAGTTTGACCCAGTTCGTGCCATCGTACTGCCAAAGGTCGGCGGCGGGTTCGGCCCCGAAGAGCAGGGTGACGCCGGCGTCGCCATCGTACGTCATGCAGTGCCGGGATTGGGGGCCGGGATGGCCGATGTCCTGGCGCTGCACCCAGCGCAGGCAATCCTGTGCCGGGACGGACAACGCCACCCCGAGAAGGCCCAGGAACACTCCCGGGCACCACGCCGACCTCGATAGTTTACCGCTCATCCCGGACTACCACAGGAATTGGCACCGCCGATTACACGTTGCGAGCACGACCTCGAACCCGATTTTCGATCCCCGCGCCGCCGCGCCTCGCCGTACATGCTTGCCGGACCCGGAGCCAGGGCGATGGGCAAGGACGATCGGGGCCCGCGACCGGCTCCCCGCCATAGCGTCCGCGCGACGGCGGGCCGGGTCGCGGGGCGATCGAAGTCGTCGAAACGGGAGGGGACACCGGCGACTCGGCAGTCGCGGGCCCCACGACGCAGTTCCGTACCGTATGTTGTGCATCGCCCCGGACCCGGGGGTCCGAGCGCGTTCGTGGTTCTGGCCAATTCGCGGGCGGGTTGCCTATCGTTCGCACGATGCCGATGAAGTGGGTTCATGCCGTCTGTCTGCTGGGGTTGTCTCTCGCGTTCACGGGTTGCGAACGCCGGGCGCCCCGGGTCCTCGAGGCGGCCCCGGCACCCTCCCCGGAGGCGGCCGCGTCGTCTTCCGGCGCGTTGCCGCCCAAGCCGCCGTCGGAGCAGTTCCTGAGCCTGATGCACGCTGGGAAGAACCACTTCGATCAGGGCGACGCGACGAACGCCCTGGCGGTCTATACGCGGGCCCTGGCCCTCGCGCCGAACGACGCGGATCTCCGGTTGAACCTCGCGAACGCGCATCTGCTCGCCGGCGCGGCGAACGACGCCCTCCGGGAAGCCCACGAGGTCCTGAAGCTCGAGCCCAATTCGGCGCCCGCCTGGTTCGTGAAGGGCTCCGCCCATCTGCGCCTCTCCGATGCCGCGGAGGCGGTCAAGGCCCTGGAGAACGCGAACCGGATCGAGCCGGGAGTGACGGCGACGCTGTTTCAATTGGGCCTGGCCCACACGGGGATGAAGCAGTGGGAGGCGGCAATCGCCGCGCTTCGGGAGGGATTGGGTCTCGACCCGAACCGGCTTCATTCCGGGGCCCATTACCTCATCGGCCAGGCGCTGATCCGGCTGGGGCGCTCGGAGGAAGGCCGGCGGGAACTGGAGTTGCACCAGGCGAACGTCGATGCCGGCGGGATCCCCCTGGGCGGGGCGAACTTCGAGCGGAGCAAGTACACCCAGGCCCGGGTTCCGTTCAAACTCGACCAACCCGACGCCGAGCCCCTCGCGATGCGTTACGTCGAGGCTTCCCGCGAGGTGTTCGGGGCCGACGCGGACCGCTTCCGGGGCCCGGCCGGGGTCGTGGACGCGACGAGGCCGGGGTGGCCCGGGCTGTTCCTGATGCGGACCGACGGGAAGGAGAACGCGTTCGTTCGTCTCGTGAATTCGAACGGTGTCTTCGTGGCCTCGCCGATCCGCTTCCCGGTCCCCCAGGGAGCCACGTACTCCCGCATGCGGGTCGGGGACCTTCAAAACGACCGGTTCGACGACGTCGTCGTGCTCGGTGAGTCGGGGTCGAGGCTGTTCCGGTTCGCGACCAACGGCGTGGTCACGGAGGTGACGACCAACGGGGTTCTGGCCGGCCTCCGGGCGGTGGACGGCGCGCTGATGGACCTGGATTTCACGGGGAAACTGGATCTGCTGGCCGTCGCGTCCGACACCCACGAGGTGCGGGTCCTGCGTCAGTTCGGGGCCCTGCAGTTCAGCGACATCACCCGCACCTCCGGCGTGCCCGCGACTCTCCGCGACGCCCGGGGCATCCAGCTCGAGGACTGGAACCGCGACGGGAATCCGGACGTCGTGATCTCCCGCGGGGAGGGACCTCCCATGCTGTTGGAGAAGCAGCGGGGCGGCCCCCTGGTGCCGCGCGATCCCGCTTCCTGGTCGGCGGGATCGCGGGTCTGCGTCGCGGATTTCGATAACGACCTGCGCCCGGATCTGGCGGTGGCCGTGGAAAGGGAAGGGAAGGCGGTGGTTCATTTCCAGGCCGGACACCGGGTCGAAATCCCGGGACTGGGCACGGACGCCGGACGTTCCATCCGGCGTTTGGTCGCCCACGATTTCGATGCCGACGGCTGGCTGGACCTCTGGGTGGTGGGTCCGGGCATCCGGGTCTGGCGCAACCTGGGATTGTCCGGATTCCAGGAACGAACCCGGGAGTTGGGCCTGGACGCGTTGCCGGGGGGCGACTGGGCCGAGGTGCACTTCGCCGACTTCGATCAGGACTGCGATTCGGATGTCGTGGCCGTGCCGGTCGCGGGACCGGTCCGGTACCTGCGCAACGAGGGCGGCCACGCGCACGGTTTGGTCAAGGTCCACATGGTTGGGAATCGCTCGAACGCCAGCGGCCTCGGTTGCCGGATCGAGATCGAGACGGGCGGGCTACGCCTGATCCGGACCGTGCACCAGATGCCGGTGGAGGTCGGGGTCGGACGCCATGCGCAGCTCGATTCGTTCCTGGTGCACTGGTTCAACTGGCCGCAGGGCTCGGCCGAACTGCCGTTCGATTGCCGCGAACCCTTGCTCGCGCTCGAACTGACCATCCAGGAGGGCTCCTGCCCGTACCTCTACGCCTGGGACGGCGAACGCTTCCGGTTCGTCACCGACATCCTGGGGTCCGCGCCGCTCGGATTGCCCGTCGCTCCCGGGCGCTACGTCGAGTCCGACCCCGAGGAGTACGTCTGGTTGGGGAACGCGCGCACCTTTCCGCCGCGCGCGGGCAGCTACGAGGTCCGGATCACCGAGGAACTGCGCGAGGTGCTCTATCTCGACGAAGCCAGACTGGTCGTCGTGGACCACCCGCCTGGCACGGAGGTGCACTCCACGGACAAGCTGCGCTCGGGACGCCCCTATCCGGAAGGCGGCCTCGTCACGCTCCGGGAGGAGCGTCCGTTGCGCCATGCGGCGACGCTGGAGGGAAGGGACGTGACGGAGGCGTTGCGCGCCGTGGATGGACGCCGGGTGTCGCCGCCGCGTCTGCGCACGCCCCAATTGCGCGGTCTCGCCGAGCCGCACGGAGTCATGCTCGATTTCGGGCCCCTGGACGCCGCGCGCCCGCTCGTGCTGGTCATGAACGGCTGGCTGCGGTTCGGCGGCGGCATGGCCAACATCGCCGCCGCGCACGACCCGAACCTGCCGTTCCCGTTCCCGCGACTCGAAGCCGAGACGGGTCCGGGCATCTGGAAGCCGGTGGACGCGGACGTCGGCGCGCCCTCGGGCAAGACCAAGACCATCGTGGTGGACCTGGCGGGCCGACTGGAGCCGGGGACGCGACGGCTGCGGTGGACGAGCGCCTTCGAGATTCACTGGGACCGCATCGCGTTGCTGGAAAGGGCGCCGGAGGACGCGACCCGCCTTCGGACCCTGGCGCCGGGCGGGGCGGAACTGCGGTTTCGCGGCTTCGGGCCGCTCCGGTCCGTTCGGCCCGACGAACCCCTCACGCCCGAATACGACGACGCAATCCCGAACTCGGTCTGGACGATCCTGCCGGGCGGATGGTGCACGAGGTATGGCGACGTCCGCGAACTGGTCACGGCCCGGGACGAGGGGCTGGTGCTGGTGAACAGCGGCGACGAACTGAGCCTGCGCTTTCCCGCGGACGCGCTGCCGCCGTCCGCGCCCGGGGTGCTGCGGGATTTCTTCCTCCACGTCGATGGCTGGGACAAGGACTCGGACTTCCATGTCGCGACGGGCGATCAGGTGGAGCCGTTGCCGTTTCATGGCATGGACGATCAGCAGTACGGGCGCGAAGCGCGTCCCCCGTTTCCCAGCGACGACCTGCACGTCCGCTACAACACCCGCTGGGTCGACGGACGGGCGTTGAAGCAACTCGGGGCCGCCCGCGCCTCGAAGCCGCCCCTCCCCCCCGAGATCGCGGACTGGAAATAGAAAGTGCCGGATGAAACGAGTGGGGGGCCGGCCCCCCCCGATCAAATGCATCGCTCAGTGGATTGCGGAGGGCGACCACCGCGTTTCGACCCGGGGGCGTCACACCAGAAGCGTGCGGCAGCCTGGGTTCAATGGCCCGCCCTGCCTGCGGACTCCTCCGTCCCGGGCGCACCCGAAATGCCATGGGGACCATGGCCCCCAGCAAAGTTGGGAACATCCCGGTATTGTCCGGACCCGGCAAGCGCAGGTTACTCTACCGGTCGATCAGCATGACTTTTCTCTCGCCACCTCACTCCATCTCCGCCACGGATTTCCGGCCATCACGGGAGGCCGCTGCGGACTTCCGCCGCCCATGTCATTGTCCTTGACGGGACACAAGCCGACCTCAGTGTGATGCACATCAGCCTAGGAATCATACGGTTGCTGAGGCGCGACCATTTCACATATTAGCAACAAAGATAGGCGGCGCGGCATGGCTTTTGCCGGGACGGGCTTTCCATAGTGCCATCCCGGGCAAGAAGTCGACAACGTCGCGTGTGCGAGGTCGCAACCCAGGTCGTTTCCGAGTGATGCCATCTCCACGGGGAACTTTCATCGGGAAAGAATTCAACACATGACACGGCAGATCCCGCGAACACGCATTCCCCTCCTGACTTTCACCCGGTCACCCGGGGCGGTCATCATCCTCTGCATGGTCTTTGGGGGTGGTGTTTGGTTCGCGAAGGGCGGCGGCCTTGACAGTCCTTTGCCGGCCGACGCCGCGGGCGAGGAGGTCGTCGTCCGCATGACCACCAGCAGGCAAAACTCACCAGGCAAGCGCGTCGTCCCTCCTGGTCTCGTGAGTACCGAGCCGTCCAGGAGAGTGGTGGGCCGGAAGCAAGAGTTCGGGAGCATTGCAGCGAGAAGTCCAGGCGTGGTGCCGGGTCCGTCGGGCAAGGCGCCGTCCCCGCTTCGGAGCACATCCCAATCCAAGCCGTCGGGACCCCAACTTGGCATTGGCCAGTCACGCGTGGCGGAAATCACCATCCGACTGAAATCCCCGACGGACGATCAGTTGGCCCTGGCGCGTGGCGCGGGGATGCCCGAGACCGGGCCGTCGCCCGGATACTACAACATTCCTCCCGAGGTGCTGGCGCGGCTGGATTCCGCGGGCGTCGCCTACGTGATCGCGGGAGGCGTTACCGAGTTCACGGTCCTTCCTTCCGCCGCGGCGTCCCGCCCGACCGAATCCGGCCGGACAGACACGGAGAACCAAAGCCCGAATCTGTCCTCGGTGGCCCCGTCCCCGTCTGGCAGCGAGCCCCTGCCGAATCTGGCGTTCTCGCGTTCGGGGGCATCCGCGCCCTTCTCCGACCCGATGACCACGACCTCGGCGACGTACGACCCCGGCGAGGGCCCTTCTCCGGCCGCCCCGGAGCAAGCGGTCCTGCCGCTGAGCACCGGGATGGTCGAATTGCTCAGCGGCACGGTGAACATGTACATTCAGGACGACACGGGTGCGGGACAAACTTACTCGATGCAGGCGGTTGACGCCATGGAGGGTTCCAAGGTGACTCAGTTGCAGTACCGAACGCTCATCTCCAACGACTCGGACGGCTCGTTCTACTGTGGCGACTACGAATTGTGGTTGTTTTCGGGTGCCCCTGCCTGGGAAAACCTCGTCTATAACCACATGGGAGGAGAAACCGACGATGGCCACGATGACGATGCGGAGGACGATGGGGACATCTATCTCAACTGGCGGACGACCCACTATTTCGACGGCGAGGATCCCAATCAATTCTGGGGCATCGTCTGCTTCGACAACCTGCCGGAAGACGACGGCAAGATGGACTACGTCCAGTTCAGGGTGTTCTGGCAGCATGACGAGGTCACGCACGACTTCGCGGCGCTGGATTGTTATGCCGCGAGTCCGGGCGACGTGTTCACGCCGCTCACGACGATCACCGAAGGGCAGGCGGTCAGGATCTGTTTCCAATACACCTACGCGGGGGCGGGGGCGACGGCCACCACCCGGATGCAGTTGGACGCCGATGCGGCGGTGACGTCGAGCGCGGCGTTCACGACCGACACTTGGGTCAGCAGTTTTGATTGGACGGCGACGGCAGGGGCCCACCGGATTCAGGGATGGTGCGACCACGGCGGCGCCGTGGCGGAGACCAGCGAGGTCAACAACTACCGGGACGAGAACCCGGCCATCACGGTCGGGCAGGCGCACGATTTCGCGGCGCTGGATTGTTACCCGTCGAGTCCAAGCGACGTGTTTACGCCGCTCACGTTGGTTACCGAGGGGCAGGCGGTGAAGATCTGCTTCAAATTCAGCTATACCGGGCCAGGGGCGACGGCCACCACCCGGATACAGGTGGACGCCAATCCTGCCGCATCGGGGAGCGGGACGTTCACGGCGGATACCTGGGTCACCAGTATCGACTGGACGGCGACGGCGGGGGCACACCGGATCCAGGGATGGTGCGACCACGGCGGCACCGTGGCGGAGACCAGCGAGGTCAACAACCACCGGGACGAGAACCCGGCCTTCACGGTGGGGGGAACGAGCGGGCCCGATATCCGTGTCGCCCCGCTGACGCTGACGTTCGGTGGTGCATCGGCTGCCGGGGCGTCGACTCTCGAACGAGGCGCCTTGGCCTCGCGCGCGCCGGCGCCGCCCGTTGCGCGGACGCTCGATCTCGCCGACCGGGCGACCAGGCTGGGCGAGGTCGTCCCCGACGAAATCGTCGTCCGGTTCCGCGAGGAGGCGGCCGCGATGATTCACAGTCAGCGTCTTGCGGGGCTGCAGTGGAACTCCACGGCGTGGCAGACGATCCCGGCGCAGGCTGGACTGAAGCCTCTGCCCTCCCCGGCGCAGGGGATCCGACCGTTCCGGAGCGGGACCGCCATGCTGTCGCGCTTGATGAAGACCCCGAAGCTGGCCGGAATCTCCGTGTCCAAGGCATCTCCCTTGACGGCGAATCAGGTCGCTCAGATCGAATCCGAGGTGGTGAAAGCATCCGATCCGCGAGGGCCGCTGGGTCTGTTCTATGTCCAGGTGCCGCCCGGTACCGACCTTCGGGCGTACTGTCTCGAGCTCATGGGCCGCCCCGACGTCGTCTATGCCCACCCGAGCCCCGTGTGCCGCCCGGAAAGCGTGCCGAACGACACGCTGTTCGATCGCATGTGGAACCTCGCCCGGATCCGGGTGCCGGAGGCATGGGATATCAGCGGCAACACGCCTGGAGCGGTCCGCGTGTGCGTCGTGGATACCGGCGTCCGGATTTCGCATCAGGAACTGAGTGGTCGTACGGCTGACCCTGCCGACGTCTATCCTGACAACGGCGATGCCTATGCGGACAGCGATCCGGGCAACGACGATCCCGACGGGCACGGCACCGCCTGCGCCGGGATCATCGCGGCCATTCGCAACAACGGTTCGCTGGTGGCGGGCATGGCCCCGGTGACGATCATTCCGGTCAACGGTCATGTCGACGGCCTGATCGGAAACTACTTCGACGGGGTCTTCTGGGGGGTGGACCACGATGCCGACGTGATCAGTCTCAGCCTGGGTGGCCATCGAAGTGCCGCCTATGCGGTGGAACTGGACGCCGCCGCCTACGCCGAGGCACACGGGGTGGTCGTGTGTGCGGCCGCCGGCAACGACGACGGGGATGCCGACGACCATTATCCCTCGGCCATTCCCTCTTACATCAGCGTGGGTGCCGTCGACGACGACGACCTTCGAGTGAGCCAGCCGAAGTGGTGGTGGGGGAGCAATTTCGGCGACACCGTCGACGTCTGCGCGCCGGGCCAGGGGTGGACGGGCTCGAATCTGGATTCGATTCTCACCCTCGGCAGAGATTCCGATGCCGACTGGACCAAGGACTTCAACGGCACAAGCTCCGCCGCCCCGCAGGTCGCGGCCCTCTGCGCGTTGATCAAGCACGTGAATCCCTCGCTGAATGCCACGCAGATTCGCGACATCGTGGAATCCACCGCCGAGGACCAGGTCGGGGATCCGGCCGAGGACGTCCCGGGTTGGGATCCCTATCATGGCCATGGTCTCATCGACGCCCTCGCGGCCGTCTCCGCGGCGAACGGGGCCTTCGTGGTTCACAACGACGGCGGGTCCACGCTCTCCGTGACGTCGATCGCGCCCGAATCCGCTGCTCCCTGGATTACGTGGTCGCCGTCCGCTCCGTTCCAGGTCCTTCCCGGGCAAAGCCAGGTCGTTGCCGTTTCGGTCGACCTTGCCGGGGCGCCGGTCGGACAGACGACACGACGACTCCTGATTCAATCGAGTGACGCGGACGAAAGCCCGTACCCGGGCGGGGTGAACGTCGTTGTCAACCGGGGAGGGCCCGAGATCCGGGTTCAGGTGGGATTGAACGACATTGCGGACGGGCTGACGACCCCGGTCGACTTCGGAAGCATCCCCCAGGGCGCGACGGGACCGACGATCCTGTTCACGGTGTGGAACGATGGGACTCAGAACCTGACGCTGGGAACGCCGACGCTGCCGACCGGCTACACGCTGACGGAGGCCCTGGCCACCAGCCTGGCCCCCGGGGCCAACGACACGTTCACGGTCCGGTTGGACACGGTGGTCGTGGGAACCAAGTCGGGGAACATCAGCTTCGCGAACAATGACTCGGACGAGAACCCGTTCAACTTCGCCATCACCGGCATCGTGAGCGCGGTTCCGCTGCCCGAAATCGAGGTGCGTGGCAACGGCGTGATTCTCACGGACGGCGATTCGACCCCGTCGGATGGGGACCACACTGATTTCGGGACGAGCGGCCCGGGCGTCGCGGTCGCGCGCACGTACACGGTAGCCAATCTCGGCACGGCAAGCCTGACGACCTCGGCCCCGAGCGTGCCCGCGGGCTTTTCGCTGACGGAGGGTTTGTCGGGCACCATCCCTGCCGGGGGACAGGACACGTTCACGGTCCAGTTGAACGCGGCGGCGTTGGGGACGTTCGCCGGCAACGTCAGCTTCGCGAACAACGACGGGAACGAGAACCCGTTCAACTTTGCCGTGACCGGGACGGTCGGCACGCCCGACATCCGGGTTGAACCGCTGACGCTCGTCCTTGGCTCGTCCGGGGCTGGCGATTCGTGGGTCTCGCGACCCCTCGCCGTCAGCGGTGGTTCGGGGAGCACCGCGTCCAGCGATCGCCGCGTTCTGCTGCGAACGGGAACGCTCGAGCCTGCTGTCCCGTCCCGGTCCGAGTGGTCGGCCCGGCTCGCCGCCGCGGCGGATCCGGCGGCTCCGAGCCGCCATTTCCTCGTTCAGTTCGAGCGCATTCCCAGCCCGTCCGAGCGGGCGGCCTTGGCGGCGAAGGGCATCCGGCTGCTGCAGTATGTCCCGAACCTGTCCTACTGGGTGTCGGTTGGCGCGGTCGGACACGCGGCCCTGGCGGCGGCGGAAGAAGGCGGGGGCGCACGTTGGGCGATGAACGTATCGTCCGTGGATCGCTTGGCTCCGGAAGCCCGGGCGGGAGCGTTCGCCCCGGTCGCGGTGCGGGCCGATGGGCGAGTCGTCATGCTGGTGTTGTGGTTCGAGGACGTCCCGGCCGCCGACGCGCGGGCGCAACTTGCCGCCGTCGCGGGCGAACTGGAGGCCTGGGAAGGGGATCGCCTGGCTCGTGTGAACGTCCCGCGCGCGCGGTTGAACGAGCTCGGAACTCTGGACGGCGTCGAATGGACCGAGCCCTGGCCGGGCCCGCGTTCGCGCGTGAACGCGACGTCCAGCGTGCGGATCCATGCCACGGAAGTCCGGGCCGCGCCCTACAGCGTCGACGGCTCCGGCGTCGTGGTCGGAGTCTGGGATGGCGGTCGTATCGATGCACATGCCGATTTCGGATCGCGCCTGACCGTCGTGGACGCCGGTGCCTCGCCCGATGATCACGGCACGCACGTCGGAGGCACGATCGGCGGGTCGGGCGCCGGCGATGCCCTCGCCATGGGACTGGCTCCCGCGGTCTCCCTCCGGTCCTATGACTGGAACTCGGATCTGGCCGAGATGCGGACGGCGGCCGGCCTGGGTGTTCGCCTCTCCAACCACTCGTACGGGTACTCCGCGGGCTGGGAGCTCGATGCGGACACCGGCATCTGGACCGATAACGGCGATTTCCTCTTCGGCCGATACGGCGCGACGGCCAGCAGCTGGGACGACGTCGTCTTCGACACCGGATTGATCACCTTCAAGGCGGCCGGCAACGACCGCAACGACGGGCCCGACTACCCGATCGGACCTCGCGTGGATGGACCTTACGAGACCGTAGCCGATCCGGCCACGGCCAAGAACGCCATCACCATCGGTTCGACGTCCGACGGCGACGCGATGTCGGTGTTCAGCGGCTGGGGTCCGACGGATGACGGTCGGGTGAAGCCCGACCTGGTGGCGAACGGGGAGACGTTGCGTTCGACGGTCACCGGCGGCGGATATGCATCCTTCTCGGGCACCTCGATGGCGACACCCAGCGCGACGGGAGCGGGCGCCCTCCTGCACCAGTTGCAGTCCCGGCTCGACGTCAGCACCCCCCTGCGGGCCGACACCTGCAAGGCCGTGCTTGTCCATGGCGCCTCCGATCTGGGACGCGTCGGACCCGACTACGAATTTGGCTGGGGCCTGATCGACACCGGGGCCAGCGCGGACCTGCTGCTGGGGCGGCACTACGTGGAAGGAACGGTGGGCCACGGCGCGTTGCAGGCGATTCAGATCACCGTTCCCGCGGGCACGCCACGCCTCAAGGTCACCCTGGTCTGGGTCGATCCCGCCGGCACTCCCGGAGCCGCGGCGGCCCTGGTCAACAACCTGGATCTCTTCGTCACGGCCCCCAACCTGGACATCACGCGTCCCTGGGTGCTGGACCGCGCAAACCCAACCGCGTCCGCCACGCGTGCCGTGAACTCGGTCGACAACGTCGAGCAGGTCGTCGTGGATGCGCCGGTCGCGGGGGTGTGGACCCTCTCGGTGGCCGGAACCTCCGTTCCACAGGGCCCCACCCAGGCCTTCGCGCTCGTCTGCGAACAGGTCACCCAGGTCGAGCCGGGTTCGTTCGTCGTCTTCAACGAAGGCAACGCCCCGCTGCACGTCACGTCCCTCGGTCTCGATTTTCCCGCGGCGTTCGTCCAGTGGTCGCCCTCGGCGCCGTTCACGATCGCGGCCGGCGGGAACCGGACCGTCGCCGTCACCGTGGATATCGCCCAGGCCCCGGTCGGCCAGTTGACGCGGCGTCTCCTGATTCAATCGAACGATGCGGACGAAAGTCCCTACCCGGGCGGGGTGAACGTGGTGGTGAACAAATCGGGAGCCGACTTGCCGGTCGTCACGCTGGCGGCATCCGACGAAAACGCGGGCGAACCGTCGAACCCGGGGACGTTCACGTTCACCCGGACCGGGGCCACGACGGGGCCGTTGACGGTGAACTTCACGGTGGGGGGCACCGCGACGGGCGGGAACGATTACGCGTTGTTGGGGAGCAGCGTGACGTTCCTGGCCGGGGCCTCGAGCACGAACAAGACGTTGAGCGTGATCGACGACGGGTTGGTGGAGGCGGCGGAGACCGTGGTGGTGACGCTGGCCAGCGGAACGGGCTACACGGTGGGGAGCCCGTCGGCGGCGACGGTGACGATTGCCAGCGACGACGCGCCGGCGCCGGGATTGGTCGCGCACTGGCCGCTGGAGGAGGGGACGGGAAGCACCGCTGGAGATGCCTCGGGCGGAGGCCGGCCCGGAACGTTGAGCGGGGGCACCACCTGGACGACGGGCCAGGTGGGGAGCGGGGCGGTGCAGTTCGACGGCACGACGGGGCGGATGAGTTTCGCGCCGCTGGCCCTGACGGACACGTACACGGTGGCGCTGTGGATGCATCCGGTGGCGAGTTCGGACGCGTACGGGA
>CAZSOV010000187.1:0-15370 GCA_964608505.1 uncultured Verrucomicrobiota bacterium | reverse complement strand
CCGCTCCACCGGTAGTCCTTCGCATCCGCCACCAACCCCGCCCGCACCGGATTCAAATCGATGTACGCCGCCATGGTCACCAGCGCCTGCCCCTGACCCTCCACCAGCACGCTCTTGAACCGATCCTCCCACAACGTCCCCGTCCGACCTGCCCGCAGATTGTACCAGAGCGTGAAGCGCTGCTTCACCAGCTTCATGAACTGGCTCAGGTCCCACAGCCGCGCATGGAACGTCGCCAGATACTCGGCGAGCCCCTTCTCGTCCCTGGACTCGCGATACATCTCGAAACGTTGGCGGACCGCCCCGACGTTCTGGTGCCCGGACAGCTTGGACAATTTGGCGAGCATCCGTTCCGTCGTCGGACGCAGGGGCGGTTCGGGCGCCTTCGGAACCTCCACCAGCACATGAAAGTGATTGGACATCAGACAGTAGGTGAGGACGCGAACCTCGCAGAACTCCTCCGCCTCCCGGAGCAGCCGAACGAAATGCTCCTTCTCCGGGCCGTTGAAGATGAAGCGCCGATCCACGACTCGGGACACGCAGTGATACACCGCGGCAGGATGATCGGGTGGCGCGAGCAATCGACCGGTCGGCATGCCCCCGAGACTGCCCTACGCCCCCTTGCCCCATCAATCTAAAAATCCCGTTTATTGATTACAAACCAACTCGGGAGTGGGAGGGGTGCGGGGGCCGGCGTCATTGTCAATAAAAGTCCCGTTTTTCAATTTGTAGCGCGGGCTCGGGCTCGTCGAGGCGCCAAAGAGGGTACAGACTGCCTCGACACCACCCACCCTCCACTCCACGCGATGAAGCCCTTTGCCCGCGCCGTCTCCGCCTTCCTCTCCCTGGTCTGCTGCGGGCTCGGCCCGATCACCGAGGTGTCGTCCGCGCAGGGCACCACCCCGCCTCCCAACCTCCTCCTCATCATCTCCGACGACCAGGCCTGGACCGATTACGGCTTCATGGGCCATCCCCATATCCGGACGCCCCGACTGGACCACCTCGCGTCGGAGTCTTTGGTGTTCCCGCACGGGTACGTCCCCGCGAGCCTGTGTTGTCCCAGCCTCGCCTCGATTATCACCGGGCTCCCGCCGCACCGACACCGCGTCGTGTGCAACGACCCACCCCGTCCGCCGGGGGTGACCCCCGCCCAGTTCCAATCCAGCACCGCCTTTCGCGACGGGCGGGAGCGGCTCGCCCAGTTCATCGAAGCCGTGCCCACCCTGCCCCGTGTCCTGGCCCGGCACGGGTATCTCGGCTTCCAGTCGGGGAAATGGTGGCAGGGACATTTCTCCCGCGGCGGCTTCACCCACGGCATGACCCAGGGCGGTCGCCATGGCGACACGGGCCTCGACATCGGGCGCAAGACGCTGCAACCGATCCGCGACTTCCTCGACTTGGCGCGTCGCGAGGCGAAGCCCTGGCTGGTCTGGTACGCGCCCATGATGCCGCACGATCCCCACACCCCGCCCGAGCGCCTGCTCCGGTATTATCTCCCCCTCGCCCCCTCGCCTGCCGTCGCGAAATACTGGGCGATGGTCGAGTGGTTCGACGAGACCTGCGGCCAACTCCTCGACGATCTCGAAGCCCGCGGGTTGTCCTCCAACACCCTCGTCGCCTACGTCACCGACAACGGCTGGATCACCGATCCCGCCACCGGACGCTTCGCCCCGCGCTCCAAGCAATCCCCCTACGATGGCGGCCTTCGGACGCCGATCCTGCTCCGCCATCCGGGGCGCATCGTTCCCCGGCGCGACAACCAGCCCGTCAGCAGCCTCGATCTCCTCCCCACCCTCCTCCGCCACGCCGGCGTTGCGCCCCCCTCCGGGCTTCCCGGACTCGATCTCCTCGACCGCCGGGCGGTCGCCCGACGCCGGGCCGTCACCGGCGCCTGCTTCACCCATGACGCCGTCGACCTCGGCGATCCCGCCTCCGGCCTGCGCTGGCGGTGGATCGTTCAGGACGGCTGGAAAGCCATCGTCCCCGCCCCTTGGAACGAGCCCCACGCCCGGCCCGAGCTCTACCGGCTCGCCGTGGACCCCTTCGAGACCACGGACCTCGCCGCAGCGGAGCCCTCGCGCCTCCGGCGCCTGACCCGCTCCCTCGACCGCGCCTGGTCGCCCGAGCAACCCCGATGACCCCTCCGCTTCGTTGCCCAGCTCCGCGCGGCTTCGTCCAGCGCCTCGGTCGAACCCCACCGCGAGGTGATCGGCGACTGCCGAGTCGCCGGTGTCCCACCTTCCACCGTCCTCGCCGCGATGCGGGCGCCTGTTCCCGCGGTCGCGCAGTCGCAGCGGCAGCAAGCCGGTCGCGGGCTCCTCAATCCTCGCATGCCCCACCCGACCGGACGTCAGGCCAGACCACTCGCCGCTCGCCAGCCGCGCCCGCCCCTGCTCCACTCCGCGCGTTTCCATGAAACCTCAATCCACGCCTACGCCCGTCGGCCGACTTGACCGCCGCGGGTTCCTCGCCCGGACCTCGGTCGCGACCACGGTGGCCGCGACGCAACTGCCCCAGATCATCACCAGTCGGGCCGCGTCCGATGATCCCATCCGGGTGGCCGTCATCGGCTGCGGCGGACGCGGCAGCGGAGCGGCGAAGAACGTCCTGGATTCCACCGAGAACGTGAAGATCGTCGGCCTGGCCGACCTGTTCCCGGAGCAGATCGAGAAGGCGCGCAAGGCCTTCTCCGACGTGCCGGCGGAACACTGCTTCTCCGGTTTCGACGCCTACAAGAAGGTGCTCTCGGTTCCCGAGGTCAACTACGTGATCCTCGCCACGCCTCCCGGCTTCCGGCCCCTGCACTTCCGCGCCGCCGTCGAGGCCAACAAGCACGTCTTCATCGAGAAACCCGTCGCCACCGACTGCCCCGGCATCCGCCACGTCCTCGAGACCGGCGAAATGGCCCGACAAAAGGGGCTCTTCGTGGTCGCCGGCACGCAGCGCCGCCATCAGGCGCCCTACCTTGAGTCCATCCGCCGCATCCATGCCGGCGAAATCGGCGAGATCGTCACGCTGCGCGCCTACTGGAACGGCGGCGGCATCTGGCACCGCGGCGACAAGGGGGACACCGACATGGAACGTCAGGTGCGCAACTGGTACCACTACGTCTGGCTCTCCGGCGATCACATCGTCGAGCAGCACGTGCACAACCTCGACGTCTGCAACTGGATCATGAAGGGCCATCCCGTGAAGTGCTGGGCCATGGGTGGACGCCAGTGCCGCAAGGGCACGGGCCACATCTACGACCATTTCGCCGTCGAATACGAATACGCCAACGGCGTCCGCATGTTCAGCTACTGCCGCCAGATGCCCGGCCCCGGCAACGTCTCCGAGGGCGTCGACGGCACGCTGGGCACCTCCCAGGTGGGCTCCTGGGTTCGCCCCCGCGCCGGCGACGGATGGCGCGCGCCGCGGGGCATGGGCCGTGACGCCTACGTTCAGGAACACGCCGACCTCATCGCCGCGATCCGCACCGGCGCCCCCATCAACGAGACCCGCAACGTCGCCGAAAGCACCCTGACCGCCATCATGGGCCGCGAAGCCGCCTACAGCGGTCAGGTCATCGAATGGGAGCAGGCCTTGAACGCCAAGAGCCAACTGGTCCCCGACAAGATCGACTGGGGCGCCGCTCCCGAGGCCGAAGTGCCCACCCCGGGCGTTTACAAGTTCTCGTGAATCGGGTCACGCCCACTCTGATTCAGGCGCTCGCCGTCGCCCTCGCCGCCCTGCTCGGCGGCTGCGGGCCCGCGTCGAGTCCCCCACCTCCGCCTCCCGTCCCTCCGGCCACCCAATCACCCGCCGCGGCGGCGTCCGCGGCGGCGCAACCCGACTATCGCCGGCTCTTGGGCCGCTGGGTGCGCCAGGACGGGGGCTATGTGCTGCACCTGCGCCAGGTCGATCCGGCCAGCGGCAAGCTGGACGCCGCCTACCTGAACCCGCAGCCCATCCACGTCGCGCAGGCCGAGGCGAGGCAGGAGGGCGGGAAGACGACCGTGTTCGTGGAACTTCAGGACGTGAATTACCCGGGCTGCACCTATCGCCTGAACTACTTCCCCGCCACCGACCAACTGTACGGCACCTACTTTCAGGCCGCCCTCCAGCAAAGCTACGACGTGGAATTCGAACGGGAACGCTGAATGCGCGGGACGTTCCTCCCCACGAAGGCTTTCCCCTCGCCGGGCGCGCCCGGGCGCCCGGCCTCCGGCATCGATTACGAATGTCCGCAAATCTCCCCTCGGCAATTGACACCCCCCACCCCACGCCCCTAGCCTTTGGCGTCTCATTTCATTACAGGAAGAAGTCGCATGTTACGAATTTTCCTCATCCTGTCGCTGGCGGTTGCGCTGGCCGGAGTCGCGTTCTCCTTCGTGCTGAAGGACAAGATCGGGGCTTTGACCGAGCAACGTGACACGTTCAGAACCGAGAAGGAACAGGCCATCGCCGACGCCACCACTGCCCGTTCCGCCGAAAAGAAGGCCAAGGACGCGGAGAAGAAGGCCAAGGACGAACTCGAAACCACCAAGACCGACCTCGCCGCCGCCACCACCCGGCTCACCGAGACCGAAGGCCAACTGACCAAGACGGCCAAGGAACTCGAGGACACCAAGGTGGTTCGCGACACCGCCCAGGCCGAAAACGCCCGCTGGAAGGCCATCGGCCTGAAGATCGAGCAGGTGCTCGCCCTCAAGGGTGACAACCAGCGCCTCGTCGCCCAACGCGACGCGTTCGCCGAGGAAAAGAAGGTCATGGGTCGCGAGATCGTCCGGCTCAACGACGAACTCACCCTCTACAAGGGCCCGCCGCGGGAAATCGCCATGCCCGACATCCGCGGCAAGGTGACCGCGGTCAATGGCGACTATCAGTTCGTCATCCTCGATATCGGCACCGAAAGCGGCCTGCGCCAAAACGGCAAGCTCATCATCACCCGAGGCAACGACCTGATCGGCAAGGCCCAGTTGGTCAAGGTCGAACCCCGTACCTCCGTGGCGAATCTCCTGCCCGAGTGGACGAGGGGCAATGTTCAGGCCGGCGACATGGTCATGACCAGTTATGAAGCTCTGGCCAAGTAAGCGCTCCCGGGTCCTGCTCCTCGGCCTCGTGGTGCTCCGGTTCCTGACCGGCTGCGCCACCAACGACGAGAAGCTTTCCGAACGTCCTTGGAATACTCCCAAGAGTTGGGAGACCGGCCTTCCCACCGGGATGATGGAAGAACGCCGTTAGCCGTCCAGGGGCCTAGTCCACCTCCGGTCTCCCTCCGGGGATCAGGCGGACTCCGCGCTCCCGGTTGCCGGTTGCCGGTTCCCTTCGGATTTCCATTTTGAATCGCCCGAGGCGCACGGATCACCGTGCGCCTCGTCCGTTTCGTTTAGACGATCCGGATCTTCGCGTACGCTTTTCCGAGCACCCGCTCGGACGGCGTGCCCAGCCAGTCGCTCAGCACGGCGGCGTAGACGCTCCGAAAATCCACGTGAAACCGCAGGTCCCCGTTCAACAGATCCCCGGGCGCCAGACTCGGACGCCGTCCTTGCAGGCGTTGCGGGAACTTCTCCCCGAACAGGAACATGGCCCCTCCCGCCCCGTGGTCGGTGCCGCCACTGGCATTCTCGGCCACGCGCCGCCCGAATTCGCTGAACGACATCACCAGCACCCGTCCCAGATTCCCCTGGGCGTTCAGGTCCTCGATGAACGCCCGCATGCCGTCCCCGAACTCCTGCAGCAATCGCGCGTGGCTCCCCGCCTGGTTCGTGTGCGTGTCGTACCCGCCCTGCGAGGCGTAGTAAATCCGCGTCGGCAACCCGCCGGCGATGAGTTGCCCGATGAGCTTCAGCGACTGTCCCAGTCGCGTCGCAGGGTACTCGACTTGGTTGCGGCCCCCGGCCAGGCTATCCCGAACCTTCCCGGTGCTCGCGCGCGCATCCAGCGCCGTCCGGTCCAGGAAATCCAACACCGCCGCCCCGGCCCCTGAGGGTCCGCTCAGACCCTCGATACTCCCCCCCGGCGCCTCGGCGTCCCCCGGAGCGGCAGCTCCCGCTCCCATGCCCGCAATCCCCCCGCCGCGCCGCCCTCCCGTCCCCCGGTTTTGGGCCTCCAAGGTGATTCCCGTGGGACGATCCGCCGTGAACGCCTGCGGCATCTGCCGTCCCACGTTGACCCCGACCGTCGGTTCGCAGCCCCCGCAGGCCGCGTCGAAATAGCGCCCGATCCAGCCGCGGCGCTCGAACCGATGGGCATCGCTGGCCGTCTGCCAGATCTCCATCGAACGAAAATGGGATCGGTTCGGATTGGGATACCCGACGCCCTGGATGACCGACGCCCGCCCCGCCTCGTACAAGTCCCGCAAACCGGTCAGGGCCGGGTGAAATCCAAGCCCCTCCTGAATGCGCAGGACGTCCTTGGCCGGAATGCCCAGTTGTCGGCGCGCCCGGCGGTAATGGTCGTCGTCGAAGGGCACGACCGTGTTCAGCGCGTCGTTGCCGCCCGCCAACTGGAGCACGACCAGGATGGGCCCGTCCTTGCCGGTGACCGGAGCCACGGCGCTGTTTTCCGCCGCCGCCCCCAGCGCCTCCCAGGTCCGCGCCAGGAACGCGGGCACCGTCCACGACATGGCCCCGCCCCAGGCGGTGGTCCGGAGGAATTCCCGCCGCGTTCTCGATCCTTTGTCGGTCATGTTCATGCCCCGGGTTGGTTCAGCTCACCTGGTAATCCGTCGATTGCACCACCACCCGCACGGCGTCCAGGACCGCGCGCGGGTCGGGCTTGGCGTCATCCCCAAGCACTTCCTCCACCTCCTCCACGAGCGCGGGGCGCGGGCGCGCCTGAAGAAACCGGCGTCCGAGCGCGGTGATGAGCCGCTTCCGATCCCCCAGTTCCGACTCGGAAAACAAGCGTTCCACCGCCACCGGGCCCGACGCCCCCGCGTCCGCGCCGCGTTCGGCACGCCCCCGCGTCCGCAAGCGCTCGCGCAGGCGCCGTGCCCGCTCGCCCTCCGCCATGGCCGACAGCCCCTCCCGCCCCAGAACCAGCAAGGCCGCGAATTGCTGCCGGCGCGTGAGGGTGCCCGTGTTGATCCAGGCCACGCCACCGTCCCAACCCTTCACGTTCGGCGGCGCGAGCAACTCCTGACCCAGCTCCCGGAGGGCGTTCAACGCCACCTCCACGCGCGGCATCGGTCGCTCCAACTGCCGCAGCGCCATCACCAGCCATGGCACCGGACTCTTGATCTGCGTTCGCACCACGTCGTCGGCATAAAACTCTTCCGAACGGAACATCGCCCGCAATACCGGGCGAATCCGGTTCCCGGACCTCCGAAACACGTCCGCCAGGGCCGCCGTCAATTCAGGAGACGGTTCGGCACTCGCGAAGAATCGCCAGAGTCGGGCCGCGAGGAACCGCCCCGCCTGCGGCTGCGCCACGATCTGGTCGATGATGTCGTCCGGTCCCAGCCGCCCTCGCTTCCCCAGAAACGTCTTCTCCGTGTCATCGTGCTGCCGCGGTCGCCACTGCGCCTGCTCGGTCGGGCGATCCAGCCCCAAACCCGTGAACGCCCGGGCCGCCTCCCGGATGTCAGCCTCCGTGTAGTGTCCTTCCCCGAGCGTGAACAACTCCAGGACCTCCCGTGCATAGTTCTCGTTGGGACGTTCCCGCCGACTCTGCGCCTGATCGAGCCACACCAGCATCGCCGGGTCCCGCGTCACCGCCTTCAGGAAAGTGGGCCAGTGGCCCACCGCGTGCTCCCGGAACGTTTCCAACTGGCCGTACATCATCCCCGGGCTTCGCACCTTCTGCACGCTCGTCGCGAAATGCCCGTGCCAGAACAAAACCAGTTTCTCCTCCAGCGGGCGTTTCGTCGTCACCATGCGCTCCAGCCACCGGCCCCTCAGCTCCTGCACTCGCTGCCGCGCCTGCTGCTGCTCCTCCTGCCGCAGCTTCCGCCGCTCCTCCTCCGTCGCGTCCCGCATCGCCCGGAACTTCCTTGCCCTCTCCGGATCCGGTTTCGCCCAGCCCGGGGCTTCCCGGCGTTCCGTCCGGTCCGCGAATTCCAGCAGACCATCCACCGCCCCCTCCAGTCCCCGCTGCTCCAACGCCTCGATTTCCCCCGGCGTGCCCCCGAATCCCGCGCGATTCAGCAGGTGCGCCGCTGCCCCGTACCCCCACCTCCGTGCCTCCAACGCCTTCAACATACGCCTCCGCAGACGGTCGGTGTGACGGCGAGGTTTCACCCCGCTCCCCTCCCCCCTGGGCCCCCCCCACGACCTCTGCCTCAATTGCCCCGTGCCGCAGCATCTCCTCCTCGCCCTCCAAATAGGCGGCACCAAACTCCAGCTCGTCGCCGGTCGGGCCGATGGCTCCATCACCCGCCGCTGGCGCCATGACGTCGACCGCCGCGAGGGTGCCGATGGCATCCGCCGCCGGATCGCCGCCTGGCTGCCCGAGGCCACCGAGGAACATCATCCCGCCGCCCTCGGCGTCGGCTTCGGCGGACCCGTCGACTGGCGCACGGGCAGCGTCGCGAAATCCCACCAGATCGAGGGCTGGTCCGGATTCCCCCTCGCCACGTGGCTCCGCGAGCAGATCCGGATCCCCGTCGCGGTTGACAACGACGCCAATGTCGCCGCTCTCGGGGAGGCCGTGGCCGGACACGGTCGCGGCGCCTCTCCCGTCTTCTACGTCACGCTCGGGTCCGGCGTCGGCGGAGGCCTCGTCGTCGACCAACGCATCTACCACGGCACCAAACCCGGAGAATCCGAGATCGGCCATGTGCGCCTCGACAAGTCCGGCGTCCTCGTCGAGCAACGTTGCTCCGGCTGGGCCGTGGATCGCCGTATCCGCGAGGCCGTGGCCTTGCACCCCGGCAGCCCCCTGGCCCTGCTTGCCGCGGATGCCGGGCGTGGGGAATCGCGGTTTCTCGCGCCCGCTCTCGCGGCCGGAGACCCTTTGGCCCAGGCCATTCTTAGCGAACTCGCCGACCACCTTGGTTTTGCCCTCTCCCACGTCACCCACCTGATGCACCCCGAGCGGATCGTGATCGGCGGCGGACTGGCCCTCGTGGGCGAGCCCCTGCGCATGGCCGTGGCCGAAGCCCTCAAGCCCTATCTCATGGAAGTCTTCCAGCCCGGCCCCCCGATCTTCCTCGCGGGCCTGCGCGAGGACTCCGTTCCCGTCGGTGCCCTGCTGCTCGCCGCCCACGCCCTCGGATCCTGAGGGGTCCTGCGCGACGCTCCCCGTCCGCGGATCGATCCATAAAGGTCCCTGAGGATGTTTCGGACCGTGGTTCCTAGAATTCTAGAATTCCACGCCAGAATTAGATGCCGGGATTTCTCTACAGACTCCCTCGACGCTCCCCATCCGCGGATCGATCCAGAAACGCTGTGGATTGGCCCTTGGATTTTATTATGACCGAAGGATGCTTCGGACCTCGGAATCATATGCCGGGATTTATCTACAGACGCTGACGCCAGGTCGAACGTCGCTCCGCGACGTGATCACCAAGGTGGAGCACCGGGGCCTGAAGGCCCCGGCTACCATGGGGCGTCGCTCCGCGACTTGGGTGCTCGACTTGGGTGCTCGACTTGGGTGCTCGACTTGGGTGCTCGACTTGGGTGCTCGACTTGGGTGCTCCGCCTGGCTCCGCAGCCTTCGGCGTCGCTCCGCGACGTCACAGGGATCACGGCACGGACGGGTGCCACCCGACCATGCGCGTCGAGGTCCCCCTCCCTGCTCCCACGTCGATTGACTGCGTCCGGTGGGAAACCGCCATGGGGGGCTGACGGCGGTCGAGTCGCCGGCTTTCCTTCCCCTTTCGCCCGTTTCGATCGCCTCGCGACTCGGCGGACGCGGCCCCTGCCTCTGCTCCGTGCTTGTGGACACTGGGACTTTTCAAATGCCCGCTTCCCGCCATGCTCCGGACATGCGCCCCATCGGAATCGCGCGTTTGGCTTCCACCCGACCTCGCGCCCTGCTGTCCTGCCTCCTGCTCCTCGCCGGCTCGCTGCCGTGCGCGTCCGCCCCATCCCCCCGATTGCCCCGCGCGACCCCGGAGTCCCAGGGTGTGGCGTCGTCCGCCCTGCTGGGATTCGTCGAGGCCGCCGATGCCCGGATCGATTCGCTCCACAGCCTCATGCTCGTCCGCCACGGGCGCGTGGTCGCCGAGGGTTGGTGGTCGCCGTACACCGCCACGAACCGGCACGAGCTCTATTCCCTGAGCAAGAGCTTCACCTCCACCGCGGTCGGACTCGCCATCGACGATCAGATGCTGTCGCTCGACGATCCGGTGCTGAAGTTCTTTCCCGACGACGCCCCGGCCCAGCCGACGGACAACCTGAAATCCATGCGCGTTCGGGACCTGCTTAGCATGTCCACCGGACATCAGGACGAACCGTCCCGGGACGGGGGCCCATCCGTCCGTGGATTTCTTGCCCACCCGGTCCCCCACAAGCCCGGGACGCATTTCCGGTACAACACGCCGGCGACCTACATGCTCTCGGCCATCGTGCAGAAGGTCACGGGCCAGACCGTTCTGGATTACCTCCGCCCCCGGCTTTTCGAGCCGCTGGGCATCCAGGATCCCGTGTGGGGAACCAGTCCGGAAGGCGTGACGCTCGGGGGCTACGGCCTGAGCATCACGACCGAGGACATCGCCGCTTTCGGCCAGTTCCTCCTCCAGCGCGGTGAATGGCGGGGCCAACGACTCGTTTCGGAAGCCTGGATCGCGTCCGCTGCCGCTCGCCAGACGTCGAATGGCAGCAATCCGCGCAGCGACTGGGACCAGGGGTACGGATTCCAGTTCTGGCGCTGCCGCCATGGCGCCTTTCGCGGCGACGGCGCCTTCGGCCAATACTGCATCGTCCTCCCCGAGCAGGACGCCGTCGTCGCCATCACAGCCGGCGTGAAGGACATGCAAGCGGTACTTGACCTGGTCTGGGACCAACTCCTGCCGGGACTCCATCCCAAACGACTTCGCGCCGACAAACCGTCCCAGGCCCGGCTATCCGAGCGCCTTGCCGGACTCCAACTCCGGCCCCAGTCCGGGGCAGCCACCTCGTCCGTGTCCGCGTCCGCGTTCGGACGCCGCTTCGTCTTCGCCGCGAACGACCAGAAAATGGACTCCATGCGGATCGACGCCGCATCGGAGGGGCGGATCGGCTTCCTCCTCCGCAGCGACGGCATGGATCACCGGCTGACGCTGGTCCCGGGGCGATGGACGCGCACCCATTTCCCGGCCGGCCCGTACACGAACGCCCCCGTCGCCGTCTCCGGCGCCTGGGAAACACCGGAGGTCCTGGCCTTGAGGATGTGCCTCTACGAAACGCCGTTTGTCGTCACGCACCGGTTCCGCTTCGAAGGGAACCAGGTCATCCACCAGCGCGAGGCGAACGTCGGATTCGGCGGCACCCGTTCGACCGAACTCGTGGGTCGCGCGGAGTGATCTGACACGGTGACGGAAACCGCGCGCGGCGTCCGGAGCCCGTGCCCCACCTCCAGGAACCGGAGCTTTCGGGAGTCCCGCCAGGATAATCGCCCGACGGGGTCGTCAGGAGCTCGTACGGCCCGACGCCGATCCCGGTGGGCCACCTTCGAAACGCGACCGCGCCGCTGCTCAAATCCAGGTGATACGTCCCCTCCCCCTCCACCGTCGCCCCCGGCATCTTCAGGGTCTGGTGGTCCGGTGGGAGATCACCTGGCCGTCGTTCCCCGGGCTCAGCAGCCCGACCGTGTAACGGCCAGAAGAAAAGGGTGTCGTTCCGCAAGATTTCGGGCGAGATGCCCGGTTCACGGGCATGGGATCCTCGTCCGACCCCGGTTCCGCAACTCCCCGCCGGCGACGGCCTCCATCACCATCTGGGTCTTGAGCACCTGCTCGGGCCATTCCCGGTTCAGCCGACCGGAACGCACCTGGTTCGCGAAGTTCCGGTACAGGTTCGATTCCTGAGCGTTCGGCATCGAGTTGCTGAACTCGGCGACCGTCACCCGACGCCGGCGCGGTTCCATGTGAAAATCGCAGCCCCGCACCGTGAACACCGAGTTGGTCACCTCGAACCCCACCTCGCTCCCGTGAAACGGCAGCACGAAGTCGGGCATGTGCAGATAGCCCTTTGTCCCGCTCAGGGTCATGAACTGCTGGTTCTCGGTCTGGAACGAACAATAGAAGCTCCCCGAAACCTCCGCCTCCTCCCACCGCAGTTCCCCCACGAACTCCATCGGGATCCCCTGCGGGCTGTCCGGACGCCCCCGCGCCGCCAGCGTCCGCCCCGTCATCGACGTCGGCATCTCCCACTTCATCACCCACAGCATGAACCGGATGCTGTACCAGCCCAGGTCCCCGAGGCATCCGTCCGGCTCCAACCCGCTGTGCATCCGGATGTTGTCCGCCAGAAAGTCGTCCTCGCCCTGGAAACTGAACGTGGATTCCATCCGCCGCAGTCGTCCCACGCTCGTGCCGTCCTCCAGCGCCTCCCGCACCTTCGCCAGTCGCGCGCTGTGCATCATCATCACGCCGTCCATGAACTGCACCCGGTTCCGCTCGCAGGCCCCCAGCATCTCCCGCAGGTCCGCGACGCTCGTCGCGCACGGCTTCTCGCAAATCACGTGCTTGCCCGCCTCCGCCGCCCGGATCACCCATTCCTTCCGCAGCCCCGTCGGCAAGGGCACGTACACCGCCTCCACCGCCGGATCCGCAAGCAGCGCCTCGTAGCTGCCGTGCGCCGTCACCGGCCCGCCCATCGGCGCATGGGACTGGCACGACGCGACGTATTCCCGCGCCCGTTCCGCGGACCGGCTTGCGACGGCCACCACGGTGTTGTTGCCGCTCTCGCGCATGGCCTGCCAGTTCTTCCGCGCGATGTTCGCCGTCCCCAGAATGCCCCAACGCAGTTTCATATCGTTTTGGATGGTGATCGCTCCGCCCGGCTCAACGCCCCGCCTGGTCCCCCAGAACCCATTGCACCGGGGTCGAATTCCCGAAGTTCTTGAAATCGCGGAAGGTCCAGACGACCCGCTTGTCGGGCGTGACCTCGATGAACTGGGGATTGGCCGGCCCCGCGTGGCAATTGCCGAACCGGGTGTTTCCGTTGGGCAACCGTTCGAGGCAGGTCACCCAGGCCAGGGTGATCCCCGGCAGGTCGTGCTGCTCCACCTTCCAGACGATCTCCCGGCCCGGCGTCACCTCGAGCACGCTGTGCCCGTTGCCCGTGGCCACCAGGGTGTTCCCGTTGGCGAGTCGCACCGCGCTGTACACCGAATTGCCGAACCCCTCCGGCCCGTGCCCCCCTTTCCGTTCCCGCCCGAACAAGGGCACCTCGTACTCCCAGACCACCTTGCCCGCGCCGTCGTATTCCCGGACGCATCCGTCGTTCTCGTGCGCCACCAGGTAGTGCCCGTTCGCCAGCTTTCGAGCCAGCCGCGTGTCGCTGTGCGCGCTCGGACGCCGGACCCGCAGCGGAATCTCCTTCCGCACCCGGCCCTCCCGGTCCACCTCGAGAATCCGCGCCGGACCGCTCTCGACGATCATCGTCAGGCCGTCTTCGAGACGTTGAAACGCGTGGACCTCCACGGCCCTGCCCGCGTTTCCGTTCATCTTCCCGGCGTCGTATTCCCACACGATCCGCTGGTCGCGTTCCACCTCCACCACGCGCTGCCACCCGAGTTGCGTGAGGACGTTCCCGTTCGGCAACAGGTGCGCGTCGTGGATCGCGCCGACCTTCAGCTCCCATTCCAGCGAACCATCGGGCGCGACGATGGCCAGCCGCCGCGTCGAATCATCCGCCACCAGCAACCGCCGCGGCGGCCCGGTCTGCTCGGCGCAGACGCACAGGCCGAGGGCCCACGCACCGACCCAACCCAGGGCGCTCCGGATTCGATTCACGAGGGGCATGCCCCAGCCTATCCGCCCGGGGATCGCGAAGAAAGGAGGAGATCGTCCGGACCCGGATGCCAGTTGGGGCGATTGACAACGTCGATTGGGGCCCGCGAAGGGAGACCGGCGACTTGGCAGTCGCCGGCCCCACCACGCGGTTCCGCCCCGGACTTTGTCCATCGACCTGGGATGCTACCCCAGAAATCCGGTCAGCGGACTCGTCGCGCTGGCCTCCTGGCGTTGCTCGGCCACGCCGATCTCGTAGGCCAGACGCCCCGCCTCCACCGCCAACGCGAAGGCCCGCGCCATGCCGCACGGATCCGCCGCCACCGCGATGGCCGTGTTCACCAGCACGGCGTCCGCCCCCAGCTCCAGCGCCTCCGCCGCGTGACTCGGCGCGCCCAAACCCGCATCCACCACCACCGGCACCGTGGCCTGCTCGAGGATGATCCGGATCTGGTCCCGGGTCTGGAGGCCCCGGTTCGAGCCGATGGGCGCGCCCAGCGGCATCACCGCCGCCGTGCCCACCTCCTGCAGGCGCTTCGCCAGCACCGGGTCGGCGTTGATGTACGGCAACACCACGAACCCCTCCTTCACCAGGATCTCCGCCGCCTTGAACGTCTCGATCGGGTCCGGCAACAGGTAGCGCGGGTCCGGATGGATCTCGAGCTTCACCCAGTTGGGCAGCCCGGCCGCCCGCGCCAACCGCGCCAGCCGCACCGCCTCCTCCGCGTTCATCGCCCCGCTCGTGTTCGGCAGGATCAGGTACCGCGCCGGATCGATGAACTCGAGGATGTTCGCGAACGGATCCCGTTCCCCGCTCAGATCCGCCCGCCGCAACGCCACCGTCACCATCCCGCTCCCGCTCGCCGCCAACGCGTCCCGCATCGCCGCGGGCGACGAGAATTTCCCGGTTCCCAGAATCAGGCGCGACGGAAACCGACGACCGGCAATCTGCAACTCGGACGACGACATGCAGGCGCCAAGGTAGAAACCACGATCCCGCCTGTCGAACCCGTTCCCGGATTCCGTTCCCCGCACCCCGGTCACGGATCACGCGGACGCCGGCGGCACGACGGCGTTCCGTACGCCTGCCGCGATCTCCGCAACGATCTCCGCCACCGTCCGTCCCGTCGTGTCCATCCGACGCGCCCCCAGGCCCGGCATCAACGGCGCCGAGGCCCGTTGGCTGTCCTGCCGATCCCGGTACGCGAGGTTGTCCTCCACGCCCTGCGACTTGCGCCGCCGCTCCCGTTCCTCCGGCGAGGCGTCCAGCCAGAACTTGTGGTCCGTCTCGGGAAACACGTTCGTCGCGATGTCCCGCCCTTCCACGACCAGGCTCCCGAATTTCGCGCATTCGCGTTGCACGCGCTTCATCCACCGCCGCACCGCGGGCACCACCGCCACGTCCGAGGCCGCCTTGCTCGTCTCCTTGGTCCGGATCTCCCGTTGCGGACGATAGCCGTCCACGAGCAGCACCACGGTCGCGGCATGGGTGGGGAGCGCGTCCAGCGC